>DMYQ01000095.1 GCA_003482555.1 Janthinobacterium sp.
AATTAAGCTGTAATTAAGCTGGAATCGGGCTGGCACCGGGCTAAAACCGAGTCAGCACCCGGTGCCCGCCCCGTCAGCGACGGCGGGATCAGAGCCAGACCGCCAGCGCCGAATACAGGGTCAGCGCCACCATCACTACGCAAAACGTACGCCGCCACACGGCTTGATCCAGATATCGGCGCAACATCGCGCCGCTGCCGGCCCACAGACTGATGCAGGGCAAGTTGACGCTGCAAAACACCAGGCAAAACACGCCGATGGCCAGCCAGACCGACTGCGCCTGCGGCAAGAAGGCCGAGGCGCCGGTGATGGCCATGATCCAGGCTTTCGGATTGACGGCCTGGAACGCGGCTGCGGCCAGGAAGGACATCGGCCGCCCCTGCTGCGACTTGTCCGGCTGCAAAGCCATCGAGCGCAACTGCCAGGCCAGGTAGAGCAAATAAGCGGAGCCGATCGCCTTCAAGACGATGTGCATCGATGGCAAGGCCAACACGAGGCTGCCGATTCCGACCGCGCACAAGGCCAGCATGACGCCGAAGCCGGCCGTGACACCCAACATGTGCGGGATGGAGCGAAGAAAGCCGAAGCGAATGCCGGACGAGGTCAACATGATGTTGTTGGGCCCGGGCGTGATCGAAGCGACGAAGGCGTACATGGCCAGGGGCAGCAAGGGCTCCAGCAAGGCGGGAAGTGGATAAGTCATGGCGGTTGTCCTGTCGTGGTCGATACCCCATGCTAATCGACAACTCCAATACAGTACCGACACACTTCCACGAATAATTCATGCTGCTGTAACGGTAAAATATCCATTACAGGGCACTACGTGTGCGGCCGCGCATGACGGCAAGCATCCGGCCGCATGACGGCAAGCAACAGCCCCCGGGCCGCGGATCCCGATCCGCGGCCCGTCACAGCGCGCTTATCCGCCCAGGGCGGCGCGGAAATCTTCCAGCAAATCATCCCTGTCTTCGATGCCGACCGATACGCGTATCAGCGATTCCGCAATACCCATCGAGGCGCGCCGCTCGGCACCCATTTCAAAGAAGATCGTGTGCGCCACCGGGATCACCAAGGTGCGCGTGTCGCCCAGGTTGCTGGCTGAAATCGCCAGTTGCAAACGGTTCAAGAAGTCGAAGCAGTCTATGCCGTCCTTCAACTCAAAGCTGAACAGGAAGCCGAAGCTGCGGAACAACTCGGCGGCGATGGCGTGCTGCGGGTGCGAGGCCAGGCCCGGATAGTGCACGGCGGCGACGCGCTCGTCCGCTTCCAGCATGGTGGCCAGCGCCAGGGCGTTGGCGCAGCTGCGCTCCATGCGCAGCGCCAGCGTTTCGGCGCCGATGGCGATACGATGGGCCGCCTCCGGCCCCAGGGTGGCGCCGAAATCGCGCAAGCCCTTGGCGCGGATCTGGGCGATGCCCCACTGCGCCGGCGCCGCCTTCTTGTAATTCTCGTAAATATTCGGAAAACGGCTCCAGTCATAGGCGCCGGTGTCGGTCAGGCAACCGCCCAGCGCGTCGCCGTGGCCGCCGATCGACTTGGTCAGCGCATTCACCACCAGGCCGGCGCCCACCGTCTTCGGACGGAACAGGTAAGGCGTGGTCATCGAATTATCGACGATATAGAGGATGCCGCGCGCTTGGCATAACTCGCCGATGCGCTTCAGGTCGGCGATCTGGGTACGCGGGTTGGCGATGGTTTCGACGAAGACCAGGCGGGTGGCCGGCGTGATGGCGGCGGCGACCCGGTCGGCGTCGGTGGCGTCGACAAAGGATACGCCGACGCCCTGCCCGGCCACGGTTTGCCACAGGCTGCTGGTGTTGCCGAACAGGAAGGACGACGACACCACGTGGTCGCCCGCGCGCAGCAGCGCCTGGAACACGGCGCCGATGGCGCCCATGCCGGTGGCGAAGCAGACGCTGGCAACGCCGCCTTCCATCTTGGTGGCCTTATCTTCCAGCGCCGCGACGGTCGGATTGCCCTGGCGTCCGTAGCGGAAGCCCGCCTCCTTGCCCTGGAACACGGACGCCAATTGACGCGCGTCATCGTAACCGAAGGCAACCGAGGTGTGGATGGGACGGTGCAGCGAACCATGTTCGATGGCTTTCTGGCGGTCGCCGTGCAAGATGGTGGTGGTGAAGCCGTAGTGTTTTTTATCGCTCATGATGGGATCCGAAAACAGTCCGCGGCCGCCGCCGCGCGCGCGGAAATCCGCACGCGCGGCGGGGCGTGGAACAAAAAAAAACCCGGCGCGAGCCGGGCACAACGATCACCCTTCGGTGGTCGCCAGATTCAGGTTCAGCTGCGAACGGGGCGTGTCCTCGACGGCCGCCACCTTCGGGTTGTGGCGCGCATACTCGAGGCGGTCGAGATAGGCTTGCGACACGTCGCCGGTGACGTAGACGCCATCGAAACAGGAAGCCTCGAAGCTGGTCAACGCCGGGTTGACGTCCGAAATGGCGCGCTTCAAGGCGTCGATATCCTGGTACACCAGGTGATCGGCCGTGATTTCGCGGCACACTTCCTCGGTCGTGCGGCCGTAGGCGATCAACTCGTCGCGCGTCGGCATGTCGATGCCATACACGTTGGGGAAGATCACCGGTGGCGCGGCCGAGGCGAAGATCACCTTCTTGGCGCCCGCTTCGCGCGCCATCTGCACGATTTCGCGGCTGGTGGTGCCGCGCACGATGGAATCGTCGACCAGCAGCACGACCTTGTCCTTGAACTCGGAACCGATGGCATTGAGTTTCTGGCGCACGGATTTCTTGCGCATGGCCTGGCCCGGCATCAGGAAGGTGCGGCCGATGTAACGGTTCTTGATGAAGCCTTCGCGGTACTCGATGTTCAGCGCCAAGGCCAACTGGATCGCGGCCGGGCGGGAAGAATCGGGAATCGGCATGACGACGTCGATTTCGCCTTCCGGGAATTCCTTGCGGATTTTCTCGGCCAGGTATTCACCCATTTTCAGGCGCGTCGCGTAGACCGAGGCGCCGTCGATGATGGAGTCCGGACGGGCCAGGTAGACGTATTCGAAGACGCAGGGATTCAGGCTCGGATTGTCGGCGCACTGCTGGCTGTGCAGCTTGCCGTCCAGGTCGATGAAGACGGCTTCCCCCGGCGCGATGTCGCGCACGAAGCGAAAGCCCATGCCTTCCAGCGCCACCGATTCGCTGGCCACCATGTATTCGGTGCCCTTGTCGCTTTCAATGACGCCCATGCACAGCGGACGGATGCCGAAGGGATCGCGGAAGGCCAGCAGGCCCAGGCCGGCGATTTGCGCCACGGCCGCGTAGGCGCCGCGCACGCGGCGGTGCAGCACGGCGACGGCCTTGAAGACAGCGGCCGGGTCGAGCGTGATGCCGCTGGTGGCTTCGTCGATCTCATGCGCGAGCACGTTGAGCAACACTTCCGAATCGGAATCGGTGTTGATGTGGCGGCGGTCGTTCTTGAACATCTCAACCTTCAGCTGTTCCCAGTTGGTCAGGTTGCCGTTGTGCGCCAGGGTAATGCCGAACGGGGCGTTGACGTAAAACGGTTGCGCCTCTTCCTCGGACGAGGAACCGGCCGTCGGGTAACGGCAGTGGCCGATGCCCGAGTTACCCTGCAACGAGCGCATGTTGCGGGTGCGGAAGACGTCACGCACCAGGCCATTGGCCTTGTGCATGGAAAACATACTGCTGTGATTGGTCGCAATCCCTGCCGCATCCTGACCGCGATGCTGCAACAGCAGCAAGGCATCATAGAGCATTTGATTGACAGGTTGATGAGAAACGACGCCGACGATGCCACACATGGTGCGCTCCTAAAAACTGCTACTGCTGATTTAAAAATAATTCAAAACTGCACGTGCCGCGCGAGCGCGGCAGGTAAAAATGGTTTCACGGTGCGGGCGCCCGACTCGCATAGCGGACTGAGCAGCGCATTGCGCCAGAACGCCTGTTTCGGCAAGTCCGTCATCCCCGCCAATATGACGCCGGACAACACAATGACAAGCCCCCGTGCCAGGCCGAACAGGCCGCCCAGGCCGCGGTCCGCCAGGCTCAAGCCGGTCGCCTTGACGACCCCGTCGATGGCCATGGTCAGCAAGCCCATCAGGATACGCGCGCCGATGAAGACGGCCACGAAGGCGACGATCAGGCGCACCACCTCGCCCGGTATCACGCCAGGCAACAGCGGCGCCAGCCGGGCGCCGTAGGCGTTGGCCAGCACGAAGGCGACGATCCAGCTCACCAGCGACAGGATCTCCTTGACCAGGCCGCGCAGGGTGCTGATGATCACCGAGGCGGCCAGGACGAACAGCACCACGTAGTCGAAGATGGTCACGCCAGCCCCATCGGCTTCGCCGGATCCGGCATCAGTTGGCGACCAGGAAACCCGACAAGCCGAGCTTGCCCAGCTTGGCGCGCACCTTCTCCGCCTCGTCCTTGCTCAGCGGACCGACCTGCACACGGATCCGCTCGCCGGACTGGGTCGGCACCTTGTGCGTGAACGAGGTGATCCCGGCTTCCTTCAGGCGCCCCTGCAATTCGTTGACCTTTTCCTGGGTCGCCAGCGCGGCCACCTGGACCACGTATTTCTGCGGCGCGGACTCGGCGGCTGGCTTGTCGCCGGCCTTGCCTTCCAGGATGGCAAGCGCGCGCGCGGTGTCGCGCGGCGGCTCGGCCTTGGCCGGCTTGTCTTCGTGGACCGGCTTGTCTTCGTGGGCCGGCTTGGCCGGCTTGTCGGCGCTCTTCGGCTCGGCCGGCTTGTCGTGCTTGACGACGCTCTTGGCTTCCGGCTTGGACTCGGCCTTGGCCGGCGTCTTCGCTTCGGGCTGGGCTGGCGCCTTCACATCCTGCCGGCCGTCGTGCTGGGCCGGCGCCGCCTTGACCTCGGCGACTTCGCGCGCCGGCGCCGCTGCCGCAGGCGATGCGGGCGCGTCGACGATGGCCTCGCGCGCGTCGAGCGTGTCGGCGGCGGCCACCGCGCGCGGCATCGGCTGGGGCGCGACCTTGTCCTTGGAGGGGATCTGGATATCGATGTCGGTGGCCAGCGGTTTCGGTTCCGAGTCGAGGATCATCGGCAGGCCGACCGCGACGGCCAGCGCCAGCGCGACCGCGCCGACCAGGCGGCGGCGCGCGCGTTTTTTCTCAGGCAGCACCGGATCGTCGGCGGACGCCTTGGCTTGCTTGCCGCGCCGCGCCGCCGGTTCGCCGGCGGTGGTGGCGCGTTTCGAGCGCGCCAGCGCGTTCTCGTCATCGCGTGCGACGTAGGCGCTGTCGTCGGTACTCTCTTGCTTGTTTTTACTAAGGAACGATAACAAGCCCATGCGTTTTTCTTCAGTGATGTGAGGATTTTCGGGCTGCCATCACGCCGGCGACGGTGTAGAACGAGCCAAAGACCACAATTCTATCATTCTCCCCGGCTCGGCTCATTGCATTTGCAAAAGCCTGGGCCGGGTCGGCGAAGGTCGAGACCGAGCGCTCGCCCGGTTTCGCCTCGCCATGCGGCAAGGCTTCCAGGCGCGCGGCCAGGTCCGCGCTGTCGGCCGAGCGCGGCGATGGCAAATCGGCAATGCACCAATGGTCGACATGCTCGGCCATCGGCGCGATCACGCCGCCGATGTCCTTGTCCTGCATGATGCCGAACACCGCGTAGGTGTAGGGGTGGAAGCCCATGTTGCCCAGGTTCTGGGCCAGCGCCGCGGCCGCGTGCGGATTGTGCGCCACGTCCAGGATCACCGTGGGGCGGCCAGGCAGCACCTGGAAGCGCCCCGGCAGTTCGACCGTGACCAGGCCCATGCGCACGTCCTGGGCGCCCACCGGCAGCTCCAGCTTGAGCACTTCGAGGGCGGCCAGCGCGGCGGCGGCGTTGAGCAACTGGTTGGCGCCGCGCAGCGAGGGATAGGCGAGCGCGTTGCGGCGCTGGGCGCGGCCGCCGTAATTCCATTGCTGCTTGTCGCCCGAATAATTGAAATCGCGCCCCAGCAGCCACAGGTCGGCCCCGATCGCCTCGGCGTGTGCAATCAGTGTGCTGGGCGGCACCGGATCGCTGCAGATGGCCGCCTTGCCCGGCCGGAAGATGCCGGCCTTCTCGAAGCCGATCTCCTCGCGCGTGCCGCCCAGGTAGTCGGTGTGGTCGATATCGATCGAGGTGACGACGGCCACGTCGGCGTCGATCACGTTGACCGCGTCCAGGCGCCCGCCCAGGCCCACCTCGAGGATGGCCACGTCCAGGCCGGCGCCGGCCAGCAGATGCATGATGGCCAGGGTGGTGAACTCGAAATAGGTCAGGTCGGTGACGCCGCGCCGCGCCTCGACAAACTGGAAACTGTCGACCAAGGCGGCGTCGCTGGCCAGCTCGCCGCCGATGCGCGCGCGCTCGTTAAAGTCGAGGAAGTGGGGCTTGATGTACAGGCCGACCTTGTAGCCGGCGCGCAGCAGGACCGATTCGAGCATCGAACAGGTGGAGCCCTTGCCGTTGGTGCCGGCCACCATGATGACCGGGCACTCGAAGCGCAAGCCCATGCGCTCCTTGACCTGGCGCACCCGGTCCAGGCCCATGTTGATGTGGACTTCGGCGTGGCGCGACTCCAGCAGCGCTAGCCACGCTGGCAATGTGGTGGGCAGGTTGTTCATGGGCTGATCGGCGGTGGCGCAGCGCGCCGCGGGGGGGCGCGCTGCCGGGGGACAGGGTAAGGGCTGGGTTTGCGACAGGGGTGCGGCTGGCAGCCTCAGGCGATCACTTCGACGGCCTGGTCTTGCAGCAGAGCCAGCAGGCGCGCGATTTCTTCGCGCATCTTGCGGCGGTCGACGATCATGTCGACGGCGCCCTTGGTGACGAGGAACTCGGCGCGCTGGAAGCCTTCCGGCAGCTTTTCACGCACGGTGTTTTCGATCACGCGCGGACCGGCGAAACCGATCAGCGCCTTCGGCTCGGCGATCACGACGTCGCCCATGAAGGCGAAGGAGGCGGACACGCCGCCCATGGTCGGATCGGTCAGCACGCTGATGAAGGGCAGTTTTTTCTCGGACAACTTGGTCAGCATGGCCGTGGTCTTGGCCATTTGCATGAGCGACAGCAGGCCTTCCTGCATGCGCGCGCCGCCGGTGGCGGTGACGCAGATGAACGGCACCTTCTGCTCGAGGGCGATCTGGGCGCCGCGCACGAAGCGCTCGCCCACCACCGAGCCCATGGAGCCGCCCATGAATTCGAATTCGAAGCAGGCCACCACCACGGGCAGGCTCATGATGGCGCCGCCCATGACCACCATGGCGTCGGTCTCGCCGGTCGCTTCCATGGCCGCCTTCAGGCGTTCGGGGTATTTTTTGCTGTCCTTAAACTTCAGGGTGTCGACCGGCAGCACTTCCTGGCCGATGTCGTAGCGCCCGCCCTCGTCGAGCAAGGCGTCGAGGCGCTCACGCGCGCGGATGCGCATGTGGTGGCTGCACTTGGGGCAAACGTGGAGATTCGATTCAAGGTCGGTGCGGTAGAGCACTGCTTCGCACGATGGGCACTTGACCCAGAGGCCTTCCGGCATGGTCTTGCGGGCGGCGGCGTCGGAACGCTGGATTCGGGGGGGCAGCAGTTTTTCTAGCCAACTCATACATTCTCCTTCTGCAGCAATCTCAGTGGACGGTAGTTTAGCCGGTAAGACCGTGCTTGTCGAACATTAAGGGGTGTAACTTGCTGTTTTGACACTGTTTTTAAAGTGGCGCTCGGTACTTTGAGCGCCCTTCTCAACAATAAGTTCGGCTAGCCAGTACGAGCGGGATCAGGCTTCGCGCGTGGTGACTTCGAAGCCGCCGGTCATGCCCGCCACCAGGTTGTAGATCCAGGCGCCGATCAGGGTAAACAGGCCGCCAAACACGGCGTACACGATCGGCAGGAGGATCAGCACGCCCATCGACAACCCGGGCATGCCGGTGGCGCGCACCGCCCCCATGCTCATACCCATGATCAGGACGAACGGAAGGGAGATCAGCAGGTACAGCACGGCCGCCACTTTCGCTGCCTGCAGGGGGGCGATATTGATGATTTGCTTTTTCATACAGTGGACCTCAGAGAAAGGTTAATCGGGAGAAACCTCGACCAATCTACCAAAGAACCGCGCCGGAATAAGCAGGTCACCAAAGCGAAGTTTGATCAAACGCAAACAGGGGCCAACGCGGCCCCTGTTTGTCCATTTCTCCGCGCTGGCTAGCTGGCTAGCTGTCGAGCGCCGTGCGAATGCCCGTGACGAAGGCCTGCACCGCCGCCACCGCCTGGTCCTTGGGCGTGTTCTCGATCTCCTGGATGATGCGGCTGCCGATCACCACCGCGTCGGCCACCTCGGCCACCGCTTTCGCCGTGGCGGCGTCGCGGATGCCGAAGCCCACCCCCACCGGCAGCTTGACGTGTTCGCGGATGGCGGCCAGGCGGCGCGCCACGTCGGCCGTGTCGATATTGCCGGCGCCGGTGACGCCCTTGAGCGAGACGTAGTAGCTAAAGCCGCTGCCGACCTTGGCCACCTGGGCGATGCGCTCCGGCGTCGAGGTGGGCGCCAGCAGGAAGATCAGGTCCAGCCCGTTGGCGCGCATGGCGGCGGCGAACTGCTCGCATTCCTCGGGCGGATAGTCGACCACGATGGCGCCGTCCGCGCCGGCATCCTTGGCCGCGGCGATGAAGGCGTCCGTGCCCATGCGCTCGATCGGATTGGCATAGCCCATCAGCACCACCGGGGTGTCGGGGTCGGTCTGGCGGAACTGGCGCACGTAGGCCAGCACGTCGTGCATGCCGATGTTGAACTTAAGCGCGCGCTCGCAGGCGCGCTGGATGACCGGGCCCTCGGCCATCGGGTCGGAAAACGGCACGCCCAGTTCCAGCACGTTGGCGCCGCCGGCGACCATGGCGTGCATGAGGGGGACGGTCATTTCCGGGCCGGGGTCGCCGGCGGTGATGAACGTGACCAGGCCGGTCTTGTGTTGGGCTTTGAGCGCTGCGAAGGTGGGTGCGATTCTGGACATGGCGATGATGGTTGTTCTGGTTGGGGTGGCGTGGCGGCGCGCGCGGCGCCGCCACGCGGGCGGGATGGAACGGGCGGCGCGGCTCAGCTGAAATTGAGCCCCATGCGCTCGGCCACGGTGTGCATGTCCTTGTCGCCCCGGCCCGACAGGTTCACCAGCACCAGCTGATCCTTGGGCAGGGTGGCGGCCAGCTTGGCCGCGTAGGCCAGCGCGTGCGACGACTCCAGCGCCGGAATGATGCCCTCGATGTGGCAGCAGTCGTGGAAGGCGGCCAGCGCCTCCTCGTCCGTCACCGACACGTACTGGGCGCGCGCGCTGTCCTTGAGCCAGGCGTGCTCGGGGCCCACGCCGGGATAGTCCAGGCCGGCCGAGACCGAGTGGGTCTCGATGATCTGGCCGTTGGCGTCCTGCAGCAGGTAGGTGCGGTTGCCATGCAATACGCCCGGGATGCCGGCCGTCAGCGAGGCCGCGTGCTTGCCCGAGTCCAGCCCCTCGCCGGCCGCTTCCACCCCGATCAGCTTGACGTCCTTGTGGTCGATGTAGGGATAGAAGATACCCATCGCGTTCGAGCCGCCGCCGATGCAGGCGAGCACGTAGTCGGGCTGGCGCCCGGTCAGTTCCGGCATCTGCTCCAGGCACTCCTCGCCGATCACGGACTGGAAGTCGCGCACCATCATCGGATACGGGTGGGGGCCGGCCACGGTGCCGATGATGTAGAAGGTGTTCTCGATGTTGGTGACCCAGTCGCGCATGGCTTCGTTGAGCGCGTCCTTCAAGGTCTTGGAGCCGGACTCGACGGGCACAACGGTCGCGCCCAGCAGCTTCATGCGGTACACGTTCTGGGCCTGGCGCTTGACGTCCTCGCTGCCCATGTAGACCACGCATTCGAGGCCGAAGCGGGCGCAGATGGTGGCCGTGGCCACGCCATGCTGGCCGGCGCCGGTCTCGGCGATGATGCGCGGCTTGCCCATGCGGCGCGCCAGCAAGGCCTGGCCGATCACGTTGTTGATCTTGTGCGCGCCGGTGTGGTTCAAGTCCTCGCGCTTGAAGAAGATCTGGGCGCCGCCCATCTGCGCCGACCAGCGCTTGGCGTGGTAGACCGGCGAGGGGCGGCCGACGAAATGCTTGAGCTCGTAACGGAACTCTTCCAGGAACTCGGGATCGTGGCTGTAACGCGCGTAGGCCTCGTTCAGCTCGGCCAGGGCGTGGCTCAGGGTTTCGGCCACGAAGGAGCCGCCATAGGGGCCGAAATGGCCGCGCGCGTCGGGGAACTGGTAGTCGGTGGTGTGGAACAAGGGGGCGGCGGCGCCGCGCTCAGGGGTGTGGCTCATGGGGTGTCTCGCTTTGCATGCTGGGGAAGCTCGGTGTTGTCGGCGGCCCTGACCGCGCCGGCGAAGGCGTGGATCAGGGCGGCGTCCTTGATGCCCTTGGCTTGCTCGACACCGCTGCTGATGTCGAGCGCGTACGGGCGTACGCGCAGCACCGCCTCAGTGGCGCTGGCTACGCTCAAGCCACCACTTAAAACGACCCGAGGCGCGAGTTCTTTTGGGATGATGGACCAATCGAAAACCTTTCCTGCCCCGCCGTAGGCATCCACGAAAGTGTCGAGCAGGAGGCCCGAGAACAATGCGCTGGCGGCGCGGTATTGATGTTCGTATTCTAGCAAATCGGCGCCGCTCGTGTCCGGCCGGACCCGAAACGCCCGCAGGAAGGGGCGCTGCACGGCCGCGGCGATGGCCGCGCACTGCGCGGCCGTCTCGTCGCCATGGAACTGCAGCTGCATGAAGGGGGCCGCGCGCGCCACCGCGGCCACCTGCTCCACGCTGGCGTTGACGAACAGCGCCACGGTGGTGATAAAGGGCGGCACGGCCGCCATCAGGGCCCCGGCCTGCTCCGGCGTCACGTAGCGCGGGCTGTTGGGATAGAACACGAAGCCGAGCGCGTCGGCGCCGGCGGCCACGGCCGCGCGCACGTCTTCCGGACGGGTCAGGCCGCAAATCTTGATACGGGTGCGAGGCATGTCAGAACCAGGGTAACGGGCTGGTCGCGTCGTGCGGCAGACCCCACTTGGCATCGTAATCGATTTTGGCCAGGTACAGGCCGTCGGGCATGAAGGTGGGCGCGGCCTCGGCGCGGTCGCGCCCGGCCAGCACGTCGGCCAGCCATTCGGGCCGGTGGCGGCCCTGGCCGACGTAGATGAGCGAGCCGATCAGGTTGCGCACCATGTGGTGCAGGAAGGCGCTGGCGCGGACGGTGAACACGATGGCCTCGCCGCGGTGCTCGATGCGCACCTCGTGCATCTGCTTGACCGGCGACTTGGCCTGGCATTGCGAGGAGCGGAAGGCCGAGAAATCATGGGTGCCGACCAGGTAGCGCGCGGCCGCGCGCATGGCCTGCACGTCGAGCGGACGGAACACCCAGCCGGCGCGCCCGGCCAGCAGCGGCGAGCGGATCGGATTGTTGTAGAGCACATAGTGATAGGTGCGCGCGTAGGCGGCGAAGCGGGCGTGGAATTCCTGGCCCGGCAGCTCGGGCAATTCGTGGGCCCAGCGCACCGCGATGGCCTCGGGCAGGAAGGCGTTCACCCCGCGCACCCAGGAGGCGGTCGCGCGGGTGAGCTCAGTGTCGAAATGGACCACCTGTTCGAGCGCGTGCACACCGGTGTCGGTGCGCCCGGCGCAGGTGGTCGGCAGGAACACGCGCGCGAACTGCTCGAGCGCGATTTCAAGCCGGTCCTGGACTGTGTTGCGCTGTGGCTGCTTCTGGTAGCCGTTGAAGGCGGTACCGTCGTACTGGACGCCGAGTGCGATCCGCTTCAAATCATGTCCATCGTGCGTTCAATCGATTGGCGTGGCACTGGCGCATCAGCCCAGCTTGGTGCGCATGGCGTTGGCCTTGCCGACCTGCTCGGCGCTGCCACCCTTGATGACCTCGTCCAGCAGTTCGCGCGCGCCTTCCTTGTCGCCGATCTCCTGGTAGGCGATCGCCAAGTCGAGCTTGGTTTCCATTTCCATGTGCACGGCCGACAGCTCGCCCGGGGCGGCCGCGGCGTGGTCCAGGGCGCCGAACGGGTCCGGCTCGCCCAGGCCGCCCAGTTCGGGCAGCGCGCTCGGCGCGGCGTCGCTGGACGGCAGGTCCAGGTCGATGGTGGACATGTCAAATTCCGGGGCCGTGCGGGCCGCCGGCGTGGCCGCCGGCAGGTCCGGCAGGCCGAAGTCGAGCGGCGCGGCGGCGCTTGGCGCGACCGGGGCCTCGTCCGGCAGCGCGAAGTCCATCGCGTCCAGGTCCATCAGCGCGTGGTTGGCGCTCGCCTGCTCCAGCGGTGTGGACGGGGTGGACGGCAGGTCCGGCAGCGCGGTCATGTCGAACTGGTCGGACAGGCCGGCGGCGCCGAACTGGGGCTCGGCGGCGGCATGCGGCAGATCCAGGCTCAGGCCGTCCAGCGCCTTGGCATGGTCGGCGCCAGCCTCGGTGGCGCCGGCGGCAGGGGCGTCGAAGTCCATGTCGAAGGCCATGTCGAACGCTTCATCGGCCGCAGCCGTAGGTGCTGGTGCCGGCGCTGGTGCGGCTGCGGGCATGCTGAAGTCCATGGCAGGCTCGGCCACGTGGGCGCTGGCCGGCATCACCACCGGCTCGGCTTGCGGCGCGGCGTTTGGCGCATTGCTGGTGACCGGCTCAAAGCTCAGGCCGCCCAGGTCGAAGTCCAGGACGTGGTCGTCTTCGGCCGCGGCCGCGGGGGCCGGGGCTGGCGCGGCCGGCACCATGGTGGCGTCGGCCGCCAGGTCCATGTCCAGATGGTGGGCGTCGGCGTTGGCGGCCAGCGACTGGTCCAGCTGCTGGCTCAGCATCACCTGCTGGGCCAGTTCCTCGGCGGTCGGCGCCGGCGTCACCGGCGCGGCCGTGGCGGCGCTGGCGTAGAGCGGATTGTCCGGATCGATCGACAGGCCCAGCACGGCGGCCTGGGCCCAGTCGTCGCCATGGCCGTGGGTCAAGCCGAACATCTCGCTGGCCTGGGTTTCGAAGGCGCGCAGGTCCTTGCGCGCGGCGTAGATCTCGAGCAGCTTGAGGCGCACCGGCATGCGTTCCGGATGGGTGCGCAGCGCCTCCTTGAGGATTTCCTCGGCCTGGGCGTCGCGGCCGTAGGCGATGTAGACGTCCGCTTCGGCCACCGGATCGACTTCGTTGGTGTCGAGCTGGCTGGCGGACGGCGCGAAGCTGGAATTGAACACGCTGTTGTTGGTGTCGATGCTCTGGCCGCCGGTTTCGGCGAACAGCGAATGGGCCTGGTCGGTCGGCGCGCCCAGGATCGACGGTTCGGTCGGCGCCTTCGCGACCTGCTTGCGGCGGCGCAGCGCCCCGATGCCGAGCACGGCGGCCAGGATCGCGCCCAGGCCGATCAAGATCGGGGTGATGTTATCGAGAATCAGGTCGACGATGCCCGGCTCGCTGGCCATGGGCGAGGCGGCCTTCTTGGCGTGCTTGGAGGCCGGCTTGGCCGGCGCGGAAGCGCTGGCGACGACCGGTGCCGGCTTGACGGACGCGGGCGCGCTGGCGGCGGCGGGCGGGGCCACCGGCTTGGCGAGCGGCTCCTTGATGGCCTCGGCGGCGGCCTTGTTCTTGACGGCCATCAGCTTCTCGAGGTCGCTGACGTTGCGCTCGAGTTCCTTGACGCGCGCGGTGGCGTCGGCCAGCGCCCTGTCCTTGGCGATCTTGTCTTCCGCGCTCAGGGTCGCGCCCTTGGCGCCGGCCGCGTCGGCCACGACGGCCTTGGACAGCTTGAGCTGGTCCTTCGATTCGTTGGCCGCGGTAGGACGCTCCTGGACCTTGGCGGTGATCTTGCCGGCGGCGCTCTGGGTGCTGGCGCGCTCCTTGTCGGGCGCGGCCGTGGCGACCTGCCCGGCCAGCTTGTTGCGGTAGGCGTTGAAGTCGGCAGCGTGGGCCACCACGACCCCGCGCGCCTCGCTGTCGCTGGTGCCCTTGACGGTCTCGGCGTCGGGCACGGCCAGGATCTGGCCGGACTTCAGCCGATTCATATTGTTGCCGGCGAAGGCGTCTGGATTGGCGCGGTACAGCGCCACCAGCATCATGTCGAGCGACACGTCGGTCGGCTTGACCTGGCCGGCGATCTTGCCCAGCGTGTCGCCCGGCTTGACCTTGTATTCGCTGGCCCCATGCTTGGCGGGCGCGGCCTCGTTCTTGGCCGGCGCCGGCTCGCTGGCGGGCGCGGCGCGCGTGACGCGGGCTGCGGCGCGCTGGCTCGGCGCGGCCGGCGTCGGGCGCGCGCCCTGCGAGAGCACGTCGACCGGCGCCCGCCTGGGCCGCCTGGGTGCTGCGCATCTCGGCCGGATCGAGCAGGAAGGTGTATTCGCGCACCAGGCGCCCGCTGTCCCAGCTCAGTTCGAGCAGCATGTCGACGAACGGTTCGTTGACCGGCTGGGACGAGGTGATCTTGATGAACTGGCGCGTGCCGCGCTGCTCGACCGCGAAGCGCAGCGAGCTCAAGGTTGGATTGAATTCGATGTTCGCCAGGCGGAAGGCGTCGGTCGGCGCCAGCTTGGCGCTCAGGCCGCGCGCCTCGTCGTTCGACACCGCCGTCAGTTCGATTTCGGCATTGAGCGGCTGGCCCAGCGACGACAGCACGGTCAGCTTGCCCAGACCCGCCGCGTGGGCCGCGGACGATAACAACACGGCGCTGGCGACGGCGCCGGTGAGTGTTTTCAACGCGAACGACGTCATCTTGGAGCGATTGTGTACAGGCATAGTGGGCGGCATCAGAGTTGGCTGGGGAGAAGGCAGGTTTCCCGGAGGTCTCAACATATCATCATGCACTAGAGCATGCAAGCTTTTGGCCCGGATATGTGGGGTACAAGCGGCGTTAACGTGCAATCTGACGCATTCTTCAGCAGCGATCTTGGCGTCAACTCACGTGAAGAATTGGCAAGCCCATTGCGTGTTTTGACAACTTACTTGTCAGCTTCAATATCGCTTGAAAACAAGAGTGATGTCACAAAAAAAACCGCCGTTTCATGCCTTGCACGAAACGGCGGCGTCACCGCGCTGGCACTGCGCGACTGGCGCGCAGACTGGCGGCTGATTGGATCGCTTACTGGGTCGCTTACTGGGTCGCTTACTTATCCAGCACGATGCGCAGCATGCGGCGCAGCGGTTCGGCCGCGCCCCACAGCAGCTGGTCGCCGACGGTGAACGCGGACAGGTAGTCGCCGCCCATGGCCAGCTTGCGCAGACGCCCCACCGGGATGGTCAGGCTACCCGTCACGGCGGCAGGCGACAGGTCGCGCATCGACGCTTCGCGCGTGTTCGGCACCACCTTGGCCCACTGGTTGTTCGCGGCCAGCATGTCGGTGATCTCGTCGAGCGGCACGTCCTTCTTGAGCTTGATGGTGAGCGCCTGCGAGTGGCAACGCATGGCGCCCACGCGCACGCACAGGCCGTCCACGGGAATCTCCTTGCTGCCGCCGAAGGCCGCGCCCAGGCCGAGGATCTTGTTGGTCTCGGCGCCGGCCTTCCACTCTTCCTTGGATTGGCCGTTGCCCAGGTCCTTGTCGATCCACGGGATCAGGTTGCCGGCCAGCGGCACGCCGAACTGCTTGGTTTCCTCGGCCGACATGCCGTGCTGGGTGGCCAGCACGGTGCGGTCGATCTCGAGGATGGCCGAGGCCGGGTCGTCCAGCACCGCCTTGACCGAGCTGTTGATGGTGCCGAACTGGGTCAGCAGCTCGCGCATGTGCTGGGCGCCACCGCCGGACGCGGCCTGGTAGGTCATGGAGGTCATCCACTCGACCAGGTTGTGCTGGAACAGTCCGCCCAGGCCCATCAGCATGCACGACACGGTGCAGTTGCCGCCCACGAAGTTCTTCACGCCGCGGGTCAGCGCGTTCTTGATCACGTCCAGGTTGACCGGGTCGAGCACGATGATGGCGTCGTCGTTCATGCGCAGGGTCGAGGCGGCGTCGATCCAGTAGCCGTTCCAGCCGGCCGCGCGCAGCTTGGGGAACACCTCGCTGGTGTAGTCGCCGCCCTGGCACGAAATGATGATCTCGCATTTCGACAGCTCGGCAATGTCGGTCGCGCTCTTGAGGGTGGTTTCGTTCTTCGCCATCGCGGGCGCTTTGCCGCCCGGGTTCGACGTCGTGAAGAACACCGGTTCAATGTGGGCGAAATCGCCCTCGTCCTGCATCCGCTTCATCAGGACCGAACCGACCATGCCGCGCCAACCTACCAAGCCTACTAATTTCATCATCTTCCCCGTGCGGTTATTTACGATATCAACAAAACCTAAAACTTATCCCAGCGCCTTGACCACCGCGTTGCCCATCTCCTCGGTGCCGACACGGGTGGTGCCCGGCTCGTAGATGTCGCCGGTGCGCAGGCCCTGGGCCAGCACCGCCTTGACGGCGCCCTCGATGCGGTCGGCCTGCTCGCTCTTGCCCAGCGAGAAGCGCAGCATCATCGCCGCCGACAGGATCGTCGCCAGCGGATTGGCGATGCCCTTGCCGGCGATGTCGGGCGCCGAACCGTGCGAGGGCTCGTACAGGCCCTTGCTGTTGGCGTCCAGCGAGGCCGAGGGCAGCATGCCGATCGAACCGGTGAGCATGGCCGCGCAGTCCGAGAGGATGTCGCCGAACATATTGCCGGTGACGATGACGTCGAACTTCTTGGGCGCGCGCACCAGCTGCATGGCGGCGTTATCGACGTACATGTGCTCGAGCTCCACGTCCGGATAGGCCTGGTGCACATCGGTGACGATGTCGCGCCAGAACTGGAAGGTCTCGAGCACGTTGGCCTTGTCCACGCTGGTGACGCGCTTGTCGCGCTTTTGCGCGGCCTGGAAGGCCACGTGGGCGATGCGCCGGATCTCGCTCTCGGCGTAGCGCATGGTGTCGAAGCCTTCGCGCTCGCCCTTGAACGGGCCGTCGGGGCATTCGCGCACGCCGCGCGGCTTGCCGAAGTAGATGTCGCCGGTCAGCTCGCGCACGATCAGGATGTCCAGGCCGGAGACCACCTCAGGCTTGAGGGTCGAGGCGCCGGCCAGTTCCTTGTACAGGATCGCGGGACGGAAGTTGGCGAACAGGCCGAGCTCCTTGCGCAGGCCGAGGATGGCCTGCTCGGGGCGCAGCGCGCGTTCGAGCTTGTCGTACTGGTAGTCGCCCACGGCGCCGAACAGGATCGCGTCGGCGGCCTTGGCCAGCGCCAGCGTGGCCGGCGGCAGCGGGTGGCCGTGGGCGGCGTAGCCGGCCCCGCCGACGTCCGCGCTTTCGAGTTCAAACTGTTCGCCGAGGGCGTTCAATACCTTGACCGCCTGCGCGGTGATTTCCGGGCCGATGCCGTCGCCCGGGAGGATTGCGATTTTCATGGGTCGTGTGCTTCGTTCGTGTTCGTTAGATGCTGTTGGCCAGCCAGGGCTGGGCCGCCAGGTGGCGCTCTTCGAAGGCGCGGATGTCGTCGGCGTGGCGCAGGGTCAGGCCGATGTCGTCCAGGCCGTTCATCAGGCAGTACTTGCGGAACGGGTCGATCTGGAATTCGTACGACAGGCTGCCGTTCGAGGTCGAGATGCGCTGCTGTTCCAGGTCCACCACCAGGCGGAAGCCCGGGAAGGCCTTGACCTCGTTGAACAGGTGGTCGACCTGGGCTTCGGTCAGCACGATCGGCAGCAGGCCGCTCTTGTAGCAGTTGTTGAAGAAGATGTCGGCGAAGCTGGGCGCGACGACGGCGCGAAAGCCGTACTGGTCGAGCGCCCACGGCGCGTGTTCGCGCGAGGAGCCGCAGCCGAAGTTCTTGCGGGTCAGCAGGATCGAGGCGCCCTGGTAGCGCGCCTGGTTGAGCACGAAGTCAGGGTTGAGCGGGCGGCGGCTGTTGTCCTGGCCAGGCTCGCCGTGGTCCAGGTAGCGCCATTCGTCGAACAGGTTGGGGCCGAAGCCGGTGCGCCGGATCGACTTGAGGAACTGCTTGGGGATGATGGCGTCGGTGTCGACGTTGGCGCGGTCGAGCGGCGCCACCAGGCCTTCGTAAAGCGTGAATTTTTCCATGATTTCTTCTCTATCGGGTCGTTCCCGCCGCAGCCCGGCGGGAACGGCGGCGGCGGTTATTTGTGACCAGCGCCTTCGACCACCTGGCCCACTTTTTGAACATCCTTGCCGACACCGGCAATGGTGTTGCAGCCGGCCAGGATCAGTGCGATCACGCTCAAGGCAAACAGTTTTTTCATCTTGGACTCCCTAGGTGGTGGTATGGATTCTTGTTATGGTTTAGCGCAGCGCGCGCACGTCGACGAAGTGGCCTTCGATCCCGGCGGCGGCGGCCATCGCCGGCGACACCAGGTGGGTGCGGCCGCCCTGCCCCTGGCGGCCTTCGAAATTGCGGTTCGAGGTCGAGGCGCAGCGCTCGCCCGGCTCGAGGCGGTCGGCATTCATCGCCAGGCACATCGAGCAGCCCGGCTCGCGCCACTCGAAACCGGCGTCCTTGAAGATGCGGTCCAGGCCTTCGCGCTCAGCCTGTTCCTTGACCAGGCCGGAGCCGGGCACCACCAGGGCCAGGCGCACGTTGGAGGCGCGCTGCTTGCCGCGCACCACGGCGGCGGCCGCGCGCAGGTCTTCGATGCGCGAGTTGGTGCACGAACCGATGAACACCTTGTCGATGCGGATCTCGGACATCGGCGTGTTCGGCTTGAGGTCCATGTAGATGAGCGCCTTTTCCATCGCATCGCGCCGCACCGGGTCTTTTTCCAGGTCCGGGTCCGGCACGCGGGCGTCGATCGCCACCACCATCTCGGGCGAGGTGCCCCAGGTCACCTGCGGGGTGATCTCGGCCGCGTCGAGCGTGACCACCAGGTCGAACCTGGCGCCGGCGTCCGAATGCAGGGTGCGCCAGTAGTCGACGGCGCGGTCCCAGTGCGGGCCGGCCGGCGAGAACGGACGTCCCTTGACGTACTCGATGGTGGTGTCGTCCACGGCGACCATGCCGGCGCGCGCGCCCGCCTCGATCGCCATGTTACAGATCGTCATGCGCCCTTCCATCGACAGCGCGCGGATGGTCGAGCCGCCGAATTCGATCGCGTAGCCGGTGCCGCCGGCGGTGCCGATGCGTCCGATCACGGCCAGCACGATGTCTTTCGCGGTCACGCCGGCCGGCAGCACGCCGTCCACCTGCACCAGCATCGCCTTGCTCTTCTTGGCCAGCAGGGTCTGGGTGGCCAGCACGTGCTCCACTTCCGAGGTGCCGATGCCGTGCGCCAGGCAGCCGAAGGCGCCGTGGGTGGAGGTGTGCGAGTCGCCGCAGACCACCGTCATGCCGGGCAGGGTCGCGCCCTGCTCTGGGCCGATCACGTGCACGATGCCCTGGCGCTTGTCGTTCATGTTGAAATAGGTCAGGCCGTAGCTCTTGGCGTTCGCGTCCAGGGTCTCCACCTGCAGGCGCGAGGTCGGGTCGGCGATGCCGTGGCTGCGGTCGGTGGTGGGCACGTTGTGGTCGGCCACGGCCAGGTTGGCCGAGGTGCGCCACAGCTTGCGGCCGGCCACGCGCAGGCCTTCGAAGGCTTGCGGGCTGGTCACTTCATGGACCAGGTGGCGGTCGATGTACAGCACCGTGGTGCCGTCTTCGTCGGCGCGCACAACGTGCGATTCCCAGAGTTTGTCGTAGAGCGTTTTAATCATGATTGGATGTGAAACTCGTAGTGGAGCGACTGCTGAATCAGATACGGTCTTCGATTATGCCATATTTGTGCAATGCGGCAGTAGCGCCCCCCCGTTTGGGTGGCCGCCAAAGCGCGCGGTTTTGGCAACATCGCGTTGGGCGCGGCATGTGCAGGCAAAAAAAATGCCTGCTCAACTTCCGCAGGCACTTTCATGTTCCGGTACCTGCGCTACATGCCTAGGCCGCCAGCTTGACGGTGCTGCGGCAGCCGTCCATCAGGAACGACAGGCCTACCACCAGCACCAGTTCACCCTCGGCCGAGCGCGCGGTGCCGGTGATGCCGTCGACCGTAATGGCGGTCATCGGCTTGATCACCAGGTCGGCGGTGCCGTCCACCGCCTCCACCGCCAGAATATACGGCTGGGGCGCGGCCACCACGATGCCGACCTTCTCCGAGCACGGCTCGTAGCCGAGCGCGTTGGCCAGCGAGCGCACCGGCAGCGGACGGCCCTGGTCCTTGAGCACGGGCGCGCCGCCCACGTTCATGAAGGTGTCGGGCAGTTCGACCACGCGCTGCACCACCGCCATCGGCAGGGCCAGCGCGGCGCCCGAAGTCGACACCAGCATGGTCGGCACGATCGACAGCTCGATCGGCAGGCGGATCGCGAACTTGGTGCCGTGACCCAGCGCCGACTCGATGTGGATCGCGCCGCGGTTCTTCTCCACCGCCGTCTTGACCACGTCCATGCCGACCCCGCGCCCGGACACCGAGGACGCCACCTCCTTGGTCGAGAAGCCCGGCAGGAACACCAGCTGGTAGGCTTCCTCGTCGGACTGCGACTGGTTCTCGTTGATCAGACCCTTCTGGATCGCCTTGCGGCGCAGCGCGGCCGGGTCCATGCCCTTGCCGTCGTCCTGCAGCACGATCATGACGCTGTTGGCTTCCTGCCAGGCCTTGAGCGAGATGTAGGCCTTGGCCGGCTTGCCGGCGGCGAGGCGGTCCTCGGGACCTTCGACGCCATGGTCGAGCGCATTCCTGAGCATGTGCACCAGCGGGTCGTACAGGCTGTCGACGACCACGCGGTCCACTTCGGTCTCGGCTCCTTCGATGGTCAGCTCGACGTCCTTGCCCAGGTCCTTGGCCAGCTCGCGCACCAGGCGCGGGAATTTCTGGAACAGGCGTCCGACCGGCTGCATGCGGGTGGCCAGGGTGGCGCGCTGCAGTTCGGCCGAGTAGCGCGAGGCGCGTTCGAGCGTCTCGGTCAGGGTCGCCATGAGGGTGGCGGCCTGGCCTTCGAACTTGAACTGCGCCAGGCGCTCGAGCAGCACCGCGGCCTGGTTGGCCGCCTGCACCGATTCGCCGGCCACTTCGAGCAGCGCGTCGAGCTTGACGGCGTCGAC
>DMYQ01000091.1:0-275 GCA_003482555.1 Janthinobacterium sp.
GGTACGCCAGCGCACAGACCTTGCTCGTTTTCATGACTATTCTGGGGTCACACTTCACCAAGAGGACATTATGAAAACCACCAATAAGATCACCGCACTGATGCTCGTCGCCACCGCCGCCCTCGCCGGTTGCGCCACCTACAGCCCGCAAGCGGCGCCGGTGCCGTATGAAAGCGCCAGCGAAGCGCGTCCCGGCCGTCACGGCACGGTCGAATCGATCCAGTTGGTGCGCGGTGAAAATCGCGGCAACAGCGGCGTCGGCGCCGTCGTCGGCG
>DMYQ01000091.1:400-11526 GCA_003482555.1 Janthinobacterium sp.
TCGTCGGCGGCATCGCCGGCGCCCTGCTGGGTAACCAGGTCGGCGGCGGCAGCGGCCGCACGGTCGCCACCGTGGCCGGCGCCGTCGGCGGCGCCGTGGTCGGCAGCAACGTCGAGCGCAACAACCAGGCTCCGGCCGGCGATCACTATCAAATCCACATTCGCCTGAACAATGGCGACGGCATGACCGTGATGCAAGACAACGTGGGCGACTTGCGCGTCGGCGACCGCGTGCGCGTGGCCGACGGCCGCGCCTTCCGCGACTAAGCCGGGCACAGCAAGCAAGTAAGCAAGCAGCATCCGGTACGCCACGGGGTGTACCGCGCATATACAATATTTATAACATTTCAGGAGCACACCATGGGCCTCATCTTATTGATCATTCTCGTCCTTTTCCTCATCGGCGCTTTCCCCGCCTGGCCGCACAGCCGCAACTGGGGTTATGGTCCTAGCGGCCTGTCCGGCCTGCTCGTCATCATCCTCATCGTCATGCTGCTCACGGGACGTCTGTAAGCACCCCCGGCGGCGCCACGCGCGCCGCCGCCAGCAACCGCAACCGCTCTCCGACGCCGCTCCGGCGCGTCCTCCGCACCGCCCCCAAGGAACCCCATGACTGAAGATGAAGTGCGCGGCAATGCCTTCGCGATGCCCATCAATAACCCGGCCTTTCCGCCCGGCCCGTATCGTTTCGTCGACCGCGAATTTCTGGTCATCACCTATCGCACCGATCCGGTGGCCCTGCAAAAGCTGATACCGGCGCCCCTGAAGCTGCTGGAACCCATCGTCAAGTTCGAGTTCATCAACATGCCCGACTCGACCGGCTTCGGCCACTATTGCGAATCGGGCCAGGTGATTCCCGTCAGCCTGGACGGCGTCGAGGGCAATTACACCCTGGCCATGTACTTGAACGACCACCCGCCCATCGCCGGCGGACGCGAGCTGTGGGGCTTCCCCAAGAAACTGGGCGAGCCGGAATTGCGGGTTCACAAGGACACCCTGATCGGCACCCTCGACTACAGCGACTTCCGGGTTGCCACCGGCACCATGGGCTACAAGCACAAACGCCTCGATGGCGACACCGTCAAAAAGAGCCTGGCGGCGCCCGGCTTCTTGTTGAAAATCATCCCACATGTGGACGGCACTGCGCGCATCTGCGAATTGGTGCAATATGAGCTGTGCGACATCACGGTGAAAGGCGCCTGGAGCGGTCCCGGCGCCCTCGACTTGAATCCGCACGCGCTGGCGCCTGTGGCACAATTGCCGGTGCTTGAAATTATTTCAGCGGTCCATATCCTGGCGGACTTGACGTTGCCGCTGGGTCGGGTCGTGCACGACTACCTCACTCCCCAATAAAGGAAGCACCATGCAACTCCAGGACAAAGTCGCCATCATCACCGGTTCGGCCAGCGGCATCGGCAAGGAAATCGCTCTCGAATACGCGCGCCAGGGCGCCAAGGTCGTCATCGCCGACCTGGCGCTGGACGCGGCCACGGCCACGGCCAATGACATCATCGCCGCCGGCGGCCAGGCTTTCGGCGTCGCCATGGACGTCACCAGTGAAGAGCAGGTCGACGCCGGCGTCGCCGCCACCGTGGCCAAGTTCGGCGGCGTCGATATCTTGATCAGCAACGCCGGCATCCAGATCATCAGCCCGGTGGTCGATTACAGCTTCGCCAACTGGAAGAAGATGCTCGCCATCCACCTCGACGGCGCCTTCCTGACCACCCGCGCCTGCATGCGCGAAATGGTCAAGGCCGGCAAGGGCGGCGCCATCATCTACATGGGTTCGGTGCACTCGCACGAAGGTTCGCCGCTCAAGAGCGCCTATGTCGCCGCCAAGCACGGCTTGCTGGGCCTGGCCAAGGTGGTGGCCAAGGAAGGCGCCAAGGATCGCATCCGCGCCAACGTGATCTGCCCCGGCTTCGTGCGCACCCCGCTGGTTGAAAAACAGATCCCGGAACAGGCGGCGCAATTGCACATCAGCGAAGAAGACGTCATCAAGAAAGTGATGTTGAAAGACACCATCGACGGCGAATTCACCACCACCCAGGACGTCGCCAACACGGCCATCTGGCTGGCGGCCTTCCCGTCGACGGCGCTGAGCGGCCAGTCCATCGTGGTCAGCCACGGCTGGTATATGCAATAAACAGCAGTAAACTCTGGATCGGCCGTTCAAACCGCCCACGGCGGCGTGAACGGCTCCCCGCCGGCCAGGGTGGCGCGCCCGCCCACGGGCAACACGGCAACGGCGCGAAACGGCGCCGCGTCCGGATTGGCGATCTGAAATTCGGTGTCGGCCGGCACGATCAAGGCGCATCCGACGCCGATCTCATGCGTTACTTCCCCCACGCGCGCCAGCGCCCTGCCCTCCAATCCAATGAAAATCTCTTCGCGGCTCAAGCGGTGCGGCGCCCCCGGCGTATGCGCGCCGAGGGTCACGATCCAGGCCGCGGTTTCGCGCGCGCCGCGACCGGGCGCGGCCAGGCCGGTGAAGGTGGCGCCGTGCAGGCTGAAAGTGGGCGCGTCGGCGGCGGCAATGAATGGCATGATGGTCCTCGGTGCTGGGTTGATGATATAATTCACCGAAGTTTATAATCCAAGGTGAATCAATGTCAAGCCCCCCTTCTACCGATTTCGGCGTCTTGCTCAATGTCGCGTTCGGCGTTTTCAAGGCCGGCTTGCACCGCCACCTGGCCACGGCCGGATTCGACGACGTCGGCCCCTCCTTCGGCTATGTGTTCCGTTTGCTGCAAGCGAAGCCCTTGAACTTGCGCCTGGTCGCGGACGGCCTCGGCATCACGCCGCAAGGCGCCCTCAAGCTGGTCAACGACATGGTGGCCAAGGGTTACGTCGAGCGCCACGACGAGCCGCTCGACGGCCGCGTCAAGCGGCTCGCACTGAGCCCGCGCGCCGTTCTGGCGATCGCCGAGGCGCGCCGCTACCATGCGCGCTTCGAGGCCGACCTGGCCGGCCGCATCGGCGCGGACGCGGCGGCGGCGGCCCGCGCCGCGCTGGAAGACATCGCCGCCCACTATGGGGACGAAGGCCCGCCCAGCTTGCGCCCGCTGTGAAGCCGGGCTGCCGCCAGCTGGAAATTACCGGACACGGGGGCGCCGGCGGCCAGGCAGGCGGTTTTCCAGCGCGTCGCTCGGAAGCTCCTTCGATCCGCCCATGCTCAAGCGCCGAAGCGGCCGTCAGACTGGCGCCGGAATTCCTTCGGCGTCACGCCTTTGACTTGCAAAAAGCGGCGGTTGAAATTGGCGACGTTGTGGAAGCCGACGTCGTAGCAGACGTTGGTCACGTACTGGTCCGTGTTCATCAGCAACTGGCAAGCCTTGTTGATGCGGATGCGGCTGACGAAATCGGTGAAGCTGTTGCCCGTGGTCTTGCGGAAAAAGCGCGAAAATTTACTCAGCGACATACCCATCTGCTCGGCCAGCACCTCGGCCGAGATGGGGTCGCGGTAGTTTTCCGTGATGTAGCTGAGCACCGCGTTGACCTTGGCCAGAGTGGCCTCGTCGTCGAAGGAACGGATGGTCGCGTTCGACAGCAGGCGGTAATTGCTGCTGCGCGCCAGCTGACACATGAACTGCAGGAAGTGGGCGAAGCGTTCGGCGCCGTGGCTGCCGCGAATGCGCAGGAAATACGCCTCGGCCTCGGCGCCGAAATCGAGGAATTCGATGCCGTAGGTGGAGCGCTCTAGCAGCGGCAGCAACTCGCGCAATTCCGGGATGCTCTTGGCCGCTTGTTCGAGCGGATCGTGGGCGAATTGCAGTATCATGTCGCGCAACACCACCCCCTCCTCGGGCACGCTGCTCGAGATCCAGTTGTGCGGCAGGCGCGGCCCCGTCAACACCAGGTGGCCGGGCGAGAATTCGCCGATATAGTCGCCGACGAACAACCTGCCGCTGGTCGACACGATCAGGTGCAACTCGTATTCATCGTGGCAATGCCAGCGCACGCGCGGATTGGGGTAGCCGTGCTCCAGGTAATGGATGATGCCGTCGTAGTTTTCCCGTTCGATCACGGGTGGCTTGGCGTGGGGGCGTTGCGTTTCCACGCCGCGTGCTATTGGCAAAACTTCCATGATGTCATCCTGTGATGGAGCCGCCGCCGCGCCGAAGCCGGGCTTGGCTAGTCAACACTGTGGCCCAATTCGGCGAAAAAAGCGAGCGTTACGACGCCGCGCGCGCTTGACGGGGCATTCCGCACAAACGGCCGGCGCAAAACGCGCTTTGCCGCCTCCGGTGACGTTTTTTTGCGTCACCGTCCACTATATCGCCCTTCTTCCGTATGAATGAATACCACAAGCCCAGCATTCCATACTTTTTTGCGCAAAGGCGACACTAGGCAAGCAGGCGCTCGACCGCCATCGAGTCCAGCAGCGCGGCGTCGACGCAAAAGGCGCGGATACCCTCGCCCAGCTTTTCGCTCGCCATCGCATCCCCGTTCAACGCCAGGCGGAAGCGGGCCTGGTCCAGGTTCAGACGCGGCGGCGCCCGCTCCCGGGACTGCTCCCCTCGCGGCGCCAGTTGGCGCGGCAACGGCGCCGCGCTGGCGGCCAGCAGGGCCAGCAAGTCCGGGCCGATGGTCAGCAAGTCGCAACCGGCCAGCGCGGCGATCTGGCCAACGTTGCGAAAGCTGGCGCCCATCACCTCGGTGGCGTGGCCGTGGGCGCGGTAATAGTCGTAGATGCGCCGCACCGAGCGCACGCCGGGATCGTCCGTGCCCGTGCCCGTGGCGGCCAGGCCGTCGGCCTTCACGTGCCAGTCGTGGATGCGGCCGACGAAGGGCGAAATCAGTTGCGCGCCGGCCTCGGCGCAGACCACCGCCTGTTCCAGCCCGAACACCAGGGTCATATTGCAGCGTATGCCTTCCCGCTCCAGCGCGCGCGCCGCCGCGATGCCCTCCCAGGTGGCGGCGATCTTGATCAGCACGCGCTCGCGCGCCACGCCGGCCGCCTGGTACAGCGCGATCAGGGCGCGCCCCTTGTCGATGCTCGCCCGCGTGTCGAAGGACAGGCGGGCGTCGACCTCGGTCGAGACCCGGCCCGGCACCAGTTTCAGGATTTCCAGCCCGAAGGCGACCAGCAGATGGTCGACGACGGCGTCCGCGCCGGCGTGAGCATGGTCGCGCGCGGCCCGCTCCAGCAAAGGCCGGTATTCATCCTTGCGCACCGCTTTCAGGATCAGGGTGGGATTGGTGGTGGCGTCTTGCGGCGCGAACGCCTTGATGCTCTGGAAGTCGCCAGTGTCGGCGACCACGGTGGTGTAGCGCTTGAGTTGTTCGAGTTGGTTCATCTTGGTCTTTGCATGGATGGGGAAACCAGGGCGCGCGCGACGTCGCGCACGCCCTCGGCGCTCAGGCCGAAGTGTTCATACAGCTCGGCGGCCGGGCCGGATTCGCCGAAGGTGTCGATGCCGACCACGGCGCCGCGCAAGCCGACGTATTTGCGCCAGTAGTCGCTGACGCCGGCTTCCACCGCGACGCGCGGCACGCCCTCGGGCAGTACCGACTCTTGATAGGCGGCGTCCTGGCGGTCGAAGTTGTACGGCGACGGCATCGATACCACGCGCGCGGCGATGCCTTCGGCCGCCAGCAAGGCTTGCGCCCGCAGCGCCAGTTCGACTTCGGAACCGGTGGCGATCAGCAGCGCGCGCAAGGCGCCCCGCTCCGCCTTCAGCACATAGGCGCCGCGCCGGATGTCGGCCAGTTGCAACGCGCTCTTCGGCTGGTAAGGCAGGTTCTGGCGGCAAAAGATCAGGCAACTGGGCGTGTTCGCGTGCTCGATCGCCACCTGCCAGGCCACCAGCGCCTCGGCCGTGTCGGCCGGACGCCACACGTCCATATTGGGAATCATGCGCAGGGTCGCCGTCTGCTCCACCGGTTGATGGGTGGGGCCATCCTCGCCCAACCCGATCGAGTCGTGGGTGAAGACAAAGATGGGATTGATGCGCATCAGCGCCGCCATGCGCAGGGCGTTGCGGGCATATTCGGAAAACATCAGGAAGGTGGCGCCGAAGGGGCGCAAGCCGCCGTACAGGGTCATGCCGTTGAGCATCGCGGCCATGCCGAATTCGCGCACCCCGTAGTGGATGTAATTGCCGCCGCCTTCCTTGCCGACGGCGCGCGCGCCCGGCCACAAGGTCAGATTGGAGCTGGCCAGGTCGGCCGAGCCGCCCACCAGTTCCGGCAGTTGGGCGGCCAGGATGGCGATCGCGTTCTGGCTGGCCTTGCGCGTGGCGATATGCTCGGCTTTCGCGTCGAGCGCCGCCAGCGCCGCGTCCATTTGTTCCTTGAAGCCGTCCGGCAGGGCTCCGGCGCGGCGCCGCAGGAACTCGGCCGCCGCTTGCGGATGGGCCGCGCGATAGGCGCAAAAGAGCTTCCCCCAGGCCTGCTCGCGCGCGGCGCCGTCGGCGCGCGCATCCCAGGCGGCGTAGACCTCGGCCGGGATCTCGAAGGGCGGGTGCGGCCAGTCCAGCGCCGCGCGCGCCGCCGCCACCTCGGCCGCGCCCAGCGGGGCGCCGTGCGATTCGTGGCTGCCGGCCTTGTTCGGCGCGCCCTTGCCGATCACCGTCTTGCAGCAGATCAGGGTCGGCCCGCCACCCAGCCTGGCGCTGCCGATGGCGGCGCCGACGGCGTCGACGGCGTGGCCGTCGACGTCGCGCAGCACCGTCCAGCCGTACGCCTCGAAGCGGCGCGGCGTGTCGTCGCTGAACCAGCCGGCCACGTGGCCGTCGATGGAAATGCCGTTGTCGTCGTAGAGCACGATCAGCTTGCCCAGGCCCAGGGTGCCGGCCAGCGAGCAGACTTCGTGCGAGATGCCTTCCATCAGGCAGCCATCGCCGACGAAGGCGTAGGTGTGGTGGTCGACGATGTCGAAGCCGGGCCGGTTGAATTCGGCCGCCATCATTTTTTCCGCCAGCGCCATGCCGACCGCGTTCGCCAGGCCCTGCCCGAGCGGCCCGGTGGTCGTTTCCACGCCGGCCGTGTAGCCGACTTCCGGGTGGCCGGGCGTCTTGCTGTGCAATTGGCGGAATCGCTTCAGGTCGGCCACCTCGAGCGCGTAGCCGCTCAGGTGCAGCAACGCGTACAACAGCATGGAACCGTGGCCGTTGGAGAGCACGAAGCGGTCGCGGTTGGCCCATTGCGGGTTGGCGGGGTTATGGCGCAGGTGGCCGCGCCACAGGGCGACGGCGATTTCCGCCATCCCCATCGGCATGCCGGGATGGCCGGAATTGGCTTGCTGGACGGCGTCCATCGCGAGCGCGCGGATGGCGTTGGCGAGGTCTTGTTGCAGGGGCATGGCATCTCTTTCGCGGAAAAGGCGCCCGCATGGCGCCGCGACCCCATGTTGATGCCTGAGCGGCGCCGATACCACGTCAAAAAAACATAAAACCGATACTCTTCGCTTCAGAGGCCGAAGCGGCCCTGGGCTTGCTGGCGGAATTGTTTCGGCGTCATGCCCTTCAATTCCAGGAAGCGCCGGTTGAAATTGGCGACGTTGTTGAAGCCGGCGTCGTAGCAGATATTGGTGACGTAGCGCTCCGTTTCCATGAGCAGCTGGCACGCCTTGTTGACGCGCAGGCGGTTGACGAAATCGGTGAAGCTGTTGCCGGTCGCACTGCGAAAAAAACGCGAAAACATCCGCTCCGGCATGTCCAGCTGCTGCGCCAGGTCCTTCATGGAAAACTGGCTGCTATAGTTTTGCACGATGAAGTTGATGGCCGAGCTGATGCGCGCCAGCGCCGCGTCGTCGTCCGAGGATTGCATCGGTATCGTCGACAGCAACTGGTAATCGCTGTTCTGGGCCAGCTCGCCGAGCAGGGTCAGAAATTCGATGAAGCGCGCCAGTCCGCTGCTGTCGCGGATGCGCGCGAAGCGCAGCCTGGCCGCTTCGCTGAGGCCGAAAAATTCGATGCCGTACAGGGCCCGGTTCAGCAGCGGCAAGATGGTTTTGACTTCCGGGATGGCGCCGGCCAGCAGTTCCAGCGGCGCGTGGCCGAACTGGATCACCATGTCGCGCAGCTTGACGCCCTCGGCCGGCGTGTCCATCGAGACCCAGTTGTGCGGCACGCGCGGGCCGGTCAGCACCAGGTGGCCGGGCGCGAACTGGCCGATGTAATCGCCCACGAAGACCTTGCCGCTGCTTTCCAGGATCAGGTGCAGCTCGTATTCCTCGTGATAGTGCCAGCGCACCAGCGAGCTGGGAAAGCCGTGCTCGAGGTAGCGGATGAAGCCATACGTGCCCTTCGGCTCGAAGCCCTGGGTGGCGTCGCGCTCGCGGTCGTGCTCGACCTGCAGGGCGTGCGTTGCGCTCTTTCGCTGCATCACTGAACCTCCATCGCGGCACATCGTCGGTCGGCCGGGGCCAGTGCCCGGGCCGACCTTATTTTAAACGCTTGCCGTCAAAACAGCGGCTTCAGGCTCAGATACAGGGCTTGGTAGCGCGCGAAGCGCGGCAACAGCGCCGCCTGCCAGTCCGCTTCCGGGCGTAGCGTTTCCAGCACCGGCGGCGCGAAGCAGACGGCGTCCACCGACAGTTGCGGATTGGCGGCCAGCAGCGCCAGCCGGGCCGCGCCCAGGGCCGCGCCGACATGGGCGCCGCTGTTCAGGGTCAAGGGCAGATCGAGCGCGCTGGCCAGCAGGCGCGCCCAGTAGCGGCTGCGGCTGCCGCCGCCGACCAGGGCCGCCACGTCGACCGAGCCGCCGGCCGCGCGCAGCGCCAGATAGCTGTCGCGCAGTCCGAACGCGACTCCTTCCAGCACCGAATAGGCGAGCAGCGCGCGCCCCGTGTCGTGGCGCAGGCCGAACCAGACGCCGCTCGCGTGCGGGTCGTTGTGCGGCGTGCGCTCGCCCGACAGATAGGGCAAGAACAGGGGCGCCGCCGCGCGCGCCTCCGGGCCGGCCAGCTCGACCTCGCGCAGCAGGGCTTCTTCGTCGTCGAAGCCGCACAATTGGGTCACCCAGCGCAGGCAACTGGCGGCCGACAGCATCACGCCCATCTGGTGCCACTGGCCCGGCAGCGCGTGGCAAAAAGTATGCAAGCCCTGGGCCGGATTCGGCCGGTAGGCGTCGCTGGCGGCGAAGAACACGCCCGAGGTGCCGAGCGAGATGAAGCCTTCGCCCGCCGCCACCGCGCCCATGCCGACGGCGCTGGCGGCGTTGTCGCCGGCGCCGCCGGCCAGGGTCACCGGCCCGTCCACGCCCCAGGCGCGCGCCAGTTCCGGCTTCAGCATGCCGCCCGGCGCCGAGCCTTCCACCAGGCGCGGCATGTGCGCCCGGCGCAAGCCGCAGGCGTCCAGCATGGCGTCCGACCAGTCGCGCCGGCGCACGTCCAGCCACAGGGTGCCGGAAGCGTCGGACAGGTCGGAAATGTATTCTCCGCTCAGCAGAAAACGCAGATAGTCCTTCGGCAGCAGCACCTTGGCGGTGCGGGCGAACAGTTCCGCTTCGTGGGTGGCGACCCACAGCAGCTTGGGCGCCGTGAAGCCGGGCATGGCCAGGTTGCCGGTGATGTCGCGCAGTTGCGGCATGCGCCGCTCCAGCTCGACGCATTCCTCGCCCGAGCGCACGTCGTTCCACAGGATGGCGGGACGCAGCACGGCGCCGTCCCCGTCCAGCAGCACGGCGCCGTGCATCTGGCCCGACAGGCCGATGCCGCGCAGCGCCGCCAGCTCGCGCGGGTGCGTGCCCGCGATGGCGCCGACGGCGGCCAGGGTGGCGCGCCACCAGTCGGCCGGGTCTTGTTCCGAGCATTGCGGCCGCGGCCGGCTGATGCCCAGCGGCGCGTGCGCGCTGGCGACGATGCGCTGCCCTTCATCGATCAAGAGCACCTTCACTTCCGAGGTGCCGAGGTCTATGCCCAGATACATGGCGCCCCCTTCATTTGAGCACGTGGTCGAGGGCGGCGCGCGCGCCGTCGCGGTACAGGCGCGCCAGGGAGTCGCGCACCTGCGCCTCGAACGGCGGCTGATCCGACAGTTCGCCGAACAGTTCGCGCAGGGACAGCAGGGCGGCCGGGTCGGCGCCGCCGCGCAGGGCGTGCTCGCGCAGGCGCTCGGCGTAGGGGTCGATGATGGGCATGGACCGGCCCTGCTCGTCGCTGCCGTTCAGGTAGCGGAACCAGCAAGCCACGGTAAAGCTGAGCAGCTTGATCGGGCCGCCGCGCGCCAGTTGTTCGCGGATCGAGGGCAGCACGAACTTCGGGATGCGCGCCGATCCCTCGGTGCCGATGCGCGACAACTGGTCGCGGATGGTCGGGTTGGAAAAGCGCCCGACCAGGGTGCGCTTGTACTGCTCCAGGTCGATGCCTTCCACTGGCGGCAGCAGCGGCGTCACTTCGACGTCCATCATGTCGACGAAGAGGCGGCGGATGCCGGCGTCGGCCATCGCCTCGTGGGCGAAATCGTAGCCGAACAACATGCCCAGGTAGCACAGCGACTGGTGGCCGGCGTTCAGCAGGCGCAGCTTCATTTTTTCATAGGGCAGCACGTCGTGCGTCATTTGCGCGCCCACCAGTTCCCAGGCCGGGCGCCCGCCCGGGAAGTGATCCTCGATCACCCACTGGCGGAATGGCTCGCTCGCCACCGGCCAGGCGTCGGCCAGGCCGAAGCGCTCGCGCACCAGGGCGCGGTGCTCGGCCGTGGTGGCCGGCGTGATGCGGTCGACCATGCTGTTCGGGAAGGCGCAATGCTGGGCCAACCAGGCCGCCAATCCCGGATCGAGCAATTCGGTGAAGGCGAGCAGCATCTTGCGCATCACGTCGCCATTGTTTTGCAGGTTATCGCAAGACATCACGGTGAACGGCGCCAGGCCGCGCTGGCGGCGCCGCTGCAGCGCCTCGGCCAGGTAGCCGAAGGAGCAGCGCGGCGTGCGCGGATGGGCCAGGTCGTGCACGATGTCGGCGTGGCCGGCGTCGAATTCGCCGTTGCCCTGGTTGATGTAGTAGCCGCCCTCGGTGATCGTCAGCGAGACGATGCGGGTGCCGGCGTGGGCCATCTTTTCCAGCACCGCCTCGGGATCGTCGGGCGCGTACAGGAAGTCGAGGATGGAGCCGATCACGCGCGCCGAGTCGCCGTCGGCGCCCCGTTCGACCACGGTGTACAGGCAATCCTGGGCCAGCAT
>DMYQ01000117.1:0-2369 GCA_003482555.1 Janthinobacterium sp.
GAGTACTTGAAGGAACGCGCCTTGTTGAGCAACTGGCAAGTGTCGATGATGTGGCGGCGCTTCACCTCGTCGGCACGCGGCGCCAGGGCGCCATCGCCAGCCGCGGGCAGGATGCGGTCAAAGCGCGCGATGAGGTAAACCGGTTGCGGCGCGTACAGGCGATACACCGCCGGCACGTCCAGGCCGACGGCCTTCGCCAGGCGCATGGTGAAATATTCGTTCATCACCGACGCCGGGTAATCGCCACCCTGATGATTCGGCTTGAGGATATGCGTCGACGGCGTGGCGGGCAAAGGCTCGAACAGCTCGGCGCCATCGAAGATCACCAGCATCTTGTGCTGGCCTCCGGCCAGGGACATGCGTTTCGGCGCGTCCCTCGTGAGCGGCACATTGGCCAGGTTGAGAATGCGCTTGTTCAAGGCCGACAGCGGCAGGGGCCGCACGCCGCGCTCCAGGGGCACCGTTTTTTCCGGATCGCGCAACACCAGCGATCCGGCCGACTCCGCGCCGAAATACGCCAATAGGCCGAAGGCATCGTCGGCGTTCAGATCGGCGTCTTTGGCGAGCGCCGTGCGCAAGGCTTCTTCGGGCAACAGATTGTCGAAATACCATTGCACGGGACGGTTCGATGCACCGTCCGCGTGCGTGCCCGCGACACGCGGCAACGCGGGGGAAAGGTCGAAACCCTGCGCGGACGCGATCCATTGCGGCGCATATTCGAACTGCCAGAGGTCGTTTTCCTCGCGTAAATAGCCGACCAGCGCATCGTTGACCAACACTTCCAGGCGGCGGGCGCTCACTTCGCTTCCTCTTCACCCAAGGCGACGTCCGCCTCCCGCTTCGCCGACGCGTCCTTGCGCGCGGGTTTGCGCCGGGTGAGCGGCTTGACACCGGTGCGCCTGAGCAAAGCGAGCGCGGGCATGACCTCATCCGGCACATCGGCCTTGAGCTCGATGCCCAGTTCGGCCAGAATTTGCATCACGCGCCCCAGTTGCACGGTTTCCTTACCGCGCTCGACTTCGCGCACGAACACCGGCCCCACGCCTGCGCTGCCGGCCACATCATCCATCCGGATTTTCTGATGTTTGCGCGTGGCTCGGATGAGCAGCCCCAATTCTTGCGGTGATGTGATATCGATGAACATGGCACTTCCGATCGATGCTGATGCATCGATTATCTCGCCATAACTAGAGCCGGTCAATGAAATCGATGCGAGAACATCGATTTTGGAGAAAGACAAACTTGCAAATCAATAATCGATGCGTTCGCATCGATTGCCTAAGATCAAGACAATGCCGTCAGATCATGTTTTTGTATCACGGCAAGCAGCTTCAGCGCCATGCCGCCGGGCCGTTTTGCGCCCCCCCGAAACGGGGCCGCAATCCTGCGCCTGTGACCGGCCCGCGCCAGGCGCATCAGGCGGCCCGGCGCGCTATTTCCCGCTCCAATTCCAGCCACAGCGGCTGCGCCCCCTTCCTGAAATAACCGAAATGACCGAGGCTTTTCATGCCATGGCTGCGCGGCTCCAGCACCTCGTGCCGCAGCAGATTCGGATATTTCTCGTTCATGTATTCGACGCTCTTGCGCGGCGCGATCGCATCGTCCGTGATCGAGATGCTGTACACGGGCGCGCGGAGCTTGCGGAAATTGGCGACCGAACGGGGCCCCTTCTTGTCAAACATATAGTCTTTTTGCCGGCACCATTTGGCCCACTCCAGCATCATGCTTTGCGAGATGTTTTCGCCCATCCCCAGGCGCTTGGCCGGGTAATAGCCGAGCGCATGGCTCAAGGTCGGCACGAAGACGCTCCACAGCATCCACAGCTTGATTTTCGCCCAGCCGCTCCACAAGCCGAAATAGCCGCTTTGCACGGCCACGTTGACGGCGAAATCGACTTCGTTCACGCGCCGCGACAGGCCCAGCATCTGCCCGCCTATGCTGTGCGACAGGGCGATCAGGCGCGCCTCCGGATGCCGAGCCTTGATGCATTCGATGACCGCCGTGATGTCTTGCTCGCCCCAGACCGCCGTGCGGTCGCGGTAACTGCGGATAGGCTTAAGCAGGGACTGGCCGACGCCGCGATAATCGTAAGTCACGACGGCGTAACCACGGGCGGCGAAAAACAGCGCGATATCCTTGTAAAAACTCTGGCGCACGCCCATCGCCGGATTGATGAAGATGACGTCCCGCAGCGGCGTGTACGTCGGCAAATATTCGAGGGCGACGATGCTCTCGCCATCGCCCGTGACCAGCCGCAGCGTCTGCGTCTGCGTTTGCGTCAGTACCGCATCGTGTTCCATCTGTTTATCCATCACGCCAGCCCCAGTCTATATAATCCGGAATATCTTAATATTAATTCAATGTTTGAG
>DMYQ01000117.1:2635-2854 GCA_003482555.1 Janthinobacterium sp.
TCGCGCCGCATGAACCGGGTGCTCGACCATATCGACCGGCACCTGGACACGCCGCTGGTGCTCGACGACCTGGCCCGGGTCGCGCATTTTTCACCCTTTCACTTCCACCGCGTCTTCGCCGCCTGGCTCGGCGAAACCCTGGGCGACTACGTGCAGCGGCGCCGCCTGGCCGCCGGCGCCGGCCTGCTGGCGGCGCGCACGGACAGATCCGTGCTGAGC
>DMYQ01000117.1:3076-4273 GCA_003482555.1 Janthinobacterium sp.
GTCAGGCCGCGGCGCCCACTTGCGCCCATCATGCAGTCTCCCCAACGATCTCAATGGAGCACATCATGGACGTACGATTCAGCGATTTCCCCGCCACCCGCGTGGCCTACCGGAGAAAGATCGGCCCCTACGGCGCCCAGGTCGGCGCCTTCGTCGGCGACGTCTTCATGCCCTGGATGCGGGCCAACGGGCTGGAAGGCCAGCCCTGGTACGGCGTGGCGCACGACGACCCCAGCATCGCCCCGGCCGGGAAATGCCGCTTCGACGCCTGCGTGGCCGTGCCGGACGACTTCGTCCCGAACGGCCAGGCCCTGCTCACGACCTTGCCGGGCGGACGCTACGCCGTCAGCGATTTTGTGGGCACGGCGCTGGCCATCGGCGACGCCTGGACCGAGATGTTCCGCCACTGGCTGCCAGGCAGCGGCATGCAGTGCGATGCCCGCCCCGTCTACGAATATTATTCGCGCGACTCGCGCTTCGACCCCGCGACCGGGGTCTTCAATTGCGAGCTGTGCATCCCGGTTCGTCCGCTCTAGAATTGACATGAACTGGTATCCTGCGGCCCGGCAACGATGCCAGTTCATCCACAGAAAGAGACATCATGAGCAAACAATTGCGCGCCGGCCTGGCCCTCGCCGCCGCCTGCTGCGCCGCCCACGCGGCCGCGCCCGCGATCGAGCAAGCCTGCTTCATCACGCCAACCGGCATGGGGCCGATCCGCATCGGCATGACCCTGGCCCAGGCCAAGGCGGCGTTGCCGATGGCGCGCTTCAAACGCAGCGCCACCGGCGACGGCGTCCCCATGGTTTCGGTACTGGTGGGCAGGGCGGGCGACGAGGCCGGCGAGTTGATGGATCTGTCGGCCGATGAAGACGACCCCGACAAGCCGATCAACTGGAAGAGGAAAATCAGCGTCATCGACACCCGCAACCCCGCCTGCAAAACCGCCGAAGGCGTCGGCCCCGGCATGTTGGCGAAAAAGGTGGAAAAGATCTTCGGGCCGACCAAGGAAATCGAACTGACCGAAATCGAATCGCGCGAATATATCGAATTCAAGAAGCAGCCGCGCACCTTGTTCTTCCAGCTCGACAACAAGGGCATCTATGCGAAAGGCAAGAACCGCACCAGGCGCTTCGAGCCCGATGCCAGCCTCTTTAAGGTCGGTGTCGCGGCCGCCAGCGACCAATGAGCGGCCAA
>DMYQ01000117.1:4432-6279 GCA_003482555.1 Janthinobacterium sp.
GGCGGGCATAGTTTTGTTATCATCAAAACTTGACGGACGTTAACTATCGTCCTCCCCGACCACTTCACGCCGCCCGGGACCAAGCCCCATGACCCAGAATTTTTTCCAGACCTTCATCCTGCTCCTGCTGGTCACCGACCCCTTCGGCAACGTGCCGCTGTTCGTCAACTCGCTGGCCAAGGTCGCGCCCGCGCGACGCTGGCGCGTGGTGGTGCGCGAGTGTGCGATCGCCTTTTGCGTGCTATTGCTGTTCATGTTTTTCGGACGCCACTTCCTGGCCGCGATGCAGCTCTCCGAAGTGGCGCTGCGCATAGGCGGCAGCGTCATCCTGTTCCTGATCGCCATGCGCATGGTCTTCCCGCAGCCGGCCAACGGCGGCGACGAGATGGCGGGCGAACCCTTCATCGTGCCGCTGGCCATACCCGCGCTGGCGGGGCCGTCGGCGCTGGCCACGGTGCTGCTGTTTTCCTCGCACGAAATGCGCGACGTCATGGTGCACGTGGGCGCGCTGACCGCCGTCGCGCTGGTCTGGCTGGCCGTCTTCCTGAGCGCCGAGCGGCTGCAGCGCGCGCTCGGCCCGCAAGTGATGACGGCCTTCGAGCGCCTGATGGGATTGATACTCACGGCCATGGCCGTCGAGATGCTGCTGGCCGGCATACGCGCCTTCCTGAAGTCGCTGTAAGGACGGCGCTGTAAGAACGAGGATCGGGCCGCCGGTCGCGCGCGCCGGCCGCTCAAATCATGGCGCCGGCGCCGCCTCTTCCTCGTCGAGCAGCAGCCCCTGGCCGGTGGCCAGATAGGCCGCCATTTCCGCCTCCGGCACCATGCCGCCGCCGGTGGCCCACACCAGATGCGTGGCCCGGCCCAGGCGCGCAGCCGTCAAACCCAGGCGCGCGCGGTAGCCCTGGGTCTCGCCGAGCACGCGCGCGCAGCCCGGCATGCCGGCCAGCGCCGACGGTTCCAGACGCACGCCCTCGCTGTTTTGCAGCAGCGCCAGCAGGCGGTACAACTCGTCGTCGCCGACCGTGTAATAGCCGTCGATCAAACGCCCCATGGCGCGCCCGACGAAGCCGGAGGCGCGCCCCACCGCCAGGCCGTCCGCCGCCGTCACATTGTCGATGCCGAAGTCCTGCACCGAGACCTCGTCGTGGCGCCCGGTGTACATGCCCAGCAGCATGCAGGGCGAATGCGTCGGCTCGGCGAAGACGCAGTGGACGGCGTCGCCGAAGGCCAGCTTCAGACCGAAGGCGACGCCACCCGGGCCGCCGCCCACGCCGCAGGGCAGGTAGACGAACAGCGGATGCTCGGCGTCGACCGTGATCGCGGCGGCCGCCAGTTGTCCCTGCAAACGGCGCGCCGCCACCGCGTAGCCGAGGAACAGGCTGGTCGAGCTCTCGTCGTCGACGAAATGGCAGGACGGGTCGGCCAGCGCCTGCTTGCGGCCCTCGGCCACGGCGACGCTGTAATCGGACGCGTATTCGATCACGCGCACGCCGTGCGCGCGCAACTTGTCCTTCTTCCACTGGCGCGCGTCGGCCGACATGTGGACGCTGGCCTGGAAGCCCAGGCGCGCGCTCATGATGCCGATCGACAGGCCCAGGTTGCCGGTCGAGCCGACCGCGATCTTGTGGCGGCCGAAGAAGGCGCGCGCGGCCTCGCCGTCGAGCAGCGCATAGTCGTCGCCGGGCCGCAGCAGGCCGGCTGCCAGCGCCAGCGTTTCGGCGTGCTGCAACACCTCGTAAATGCCGCCGCGCGCCTTGATCGAGCCGGAAATCGGCAGGTGGCTGTCCTTCTTGAGCCACAGCGCGCCGCCCACGGCCATGCCGTAGCGTTCGGCCAGCGCGGCC
>DMYQ01000117.1:6459-7357 GCA_003482555.1 Janthinobacterium sp.
GGCGCCAGCGCCGGATTGAACCAGCTGATTTCGCGCAGCGCGATCAAATCCTCGACCAGGGGGTAGTCGGCGCACCAGGCGACCAATGTCTTGTCTAAAATCGTCTTGCCTAAAATCATGGGGAACTCCTTCGATGGCGGCCCGGGCGCCGCGATAGCGCCATTAGACCGCAGCCGGCCGGGCCTGACAATAGCGATTCCGGCGCCGCGCCGCGCGGCATACAATGCGGGACGCCCCGCGCCCGATGGCGCCCACCGCACAGGAGAATCCGCATGAACCGCAGCGCGCACCTGGCCCTGATGGCCGACTACAACCAATGGATGAACGCCAAGCTGTACGCGGCGGCCGCCACCTTGCCGGCGGAAGAACTCGGCGCCGACAGGAAGGCCTATTTCGGCTCGATACTCGGCACCTTGAACCATCTGGTGGCCGGCGACATCCACTGGCTGAAACGCTTTTCCTTCCACCCGGCCCAGTATGCGGCGCTGCTGCCGCTGCGGGCATTGCCGACCCCGGGCAGCTTGTCGCAAGCGCTCTTCAGCGACTTCCACAGCCTGGCGCAGCACCGGCAATGGCTCGATGGCGTGATCGTCGACTGGGTCGGCACCATCGTGGAATCCGACCTCGATCATGTGCTCGTGTATGGGAACAGCAAGGGTATCGTCTCGGACAAGAACTTCTTCGCCCTGCTGACGCATTTTTTCAATCACCAGACCCACCATCGCGGCCAGGTCAGCACCCTGTTGTCGCAGGCCGGCGTGGTGGTCGACGACACCGACCTGCTGCTCCTGATTCCGAACCTCGGCGCGGCTTAATTCGACGACGGCGCGAGCGGCGCAATCAGCACGCCCTGCGCCAGCCAGGCGCGCAGATAGCCGGCCAGGCGCAGCGTGACATC
>DMYQ01000117.1:7530-14672 GCA_003482555.1 Janthinobacterium sp.
CGTCCGCCTCGGGCGGCTCGAGCGAGCGGAAATGCGGCTGCCCGGCGTGGCGCCAGACCAGCCAGCAGACGGCGCCGGGCACGCGCTCGGCCTCGGGCGGCTCGCCCGCGGCGTCCAGCGCCTGCCACAGGGCCACCGCGTTCCAGTGCAGCTCCAGCATATGCAGCGAAGGGTGCAGGCCGAAGGTCAGCCCGCCCCACTCGTGCGGCGCCAGGGCGCCGAAGTCGGCCGCCACCAGCGGCGCCACGTCGGCCGCGTCGAAAGCCAGGCCGAGCGACCATTCGAAGCGCGCCAGTTCGGCGATGAAGGGATAGTCGGGCAGCGCCAGCGCGGCGTGGGCGGCGAAGTCGCCGCCAAACCAGCGCAGATTGCGAAAGCGCGAGGGATGCGCCGCCAGGTAGCCGGCCGCCAGATCGGCGAACATGTCGTCGCCGACGTAGCTCCAGGTCTTGTCGTACGCTTCCGCCAGCGCCTCGCGCATGCGGGCGCGGTAGGCGTTGTGGTAAATCGCCAGGCGCGCCGCCACGCCCAGGCCGGGCTGCGCGCACACGGCCGCGGCCATCGCCGGCGCCACCGCGCCGTCGCCCAGCACGTAGTCCTGGAAGTCGGCCTGCAGCGCATGCAGGGCGCTCATGCTGCCAGCCCTTCGGCGCCGACGGCGGCGGCCAGCAGGCGCGCGCGGCCCAGTTCCGCCGCCAGTTCGGCCAGCGGCGGTATGTTGTCGTCGCGCTCTATCATGGTGGCGACCGGGCCGAAGCGGCGCAGCGCGTCCGCGTACAGCGCCCACACGGGATCGGCCACGGCGCGGTCATGGGTATCGATGACGCAATCGTCTTGCGCGCTGTGGCCGGCCAGGTGGATTTGCCGCACGCGCCGGGCCGGCATCGCGCGCAGATAAGCCCGCGGGTCGAAACCGTGGTTGACGCTGCTGACATAGATATTGTTCACGTCGAGCAGGATCAGGCTGTCGGACTGTTCGGCCACGGCGGCCACGAAGTCCCATTCTTGCAGGGTGTCGGCGGAAAAGCTGAGGTAGCTGGAGACGTTTTCCAGCAAGATCGGGCGCTGCAGATAATCCTGTACCCGCCGCACATTGCGCACCACGGCGGCCAGCGCTTCGTCGGTGTAAGGCAAGGGGAACAGGTCGTGCATATTTTTGCCGTGCGTGCCGGTCCAGCACAGGTGATCCGACACCCACAGCGGTTGCACCCGGTCGATCAATTGTTTGAGGGCGCGCAGGTAGTCGTCGGACGGGCCTTCCGGCGTGCCGACCGACAGCGAGACGCCGTGCATGGCCATCGGATAGTCGCGCCGGACAAGGTCGAGCATGGCCAGCGGTTTGCCGCCCGGGATCATGTAATTTTCGGAGAGTATCTCGAACCAGTCGACGCCGCAAGCGGACGGCGTGGTCTGCAAAATCTCGTTGTAGTGGCCGGGACGCAGGCCGAGGCCGAAACCGGGCGAGGGCGGGAACGGGAACGGGAGCGGGGAAGCTGGCATGGGTGGGTTCGGTGAAAAGAGGGAAGAGGGAATTGAAGGGAGCAGCGGCGCCGCTGGCTGCGGCGCCGCGCGCCGCTTACTTGTCGAGGTCGACGATCTTGCCGTGCTTGGCCAGGCATTCGCCGGCCTTGGCCTTGACGAAGCCGTGACCCTTGCAGACGTTCTGGCCCTTGCACGAGTTTTCCGCGGTGGCGCAATCGCCCGTGCCTTTGCAGCTGTTCACGCCGGCGCAGTGGACGGCGTCGTCGGCCGCCAGGCTGGTCGGGGCGGCGATGACGGATGCGGACATGGCCATGGCGGCGACGGCGGCGGCGATCAGGGCGCCGGTTTTGAGGGTGTTTTTCATGGGTTTCTCCAAAAGGTTAGGGGGCAAGACAATGCGCGTGCTTGACGCTACGGGTCGGCTTCGACTTATTGGTGAGTCGTTGCCCTTCACGAATTTCTTACACGCTTGATGAAATATATTTTGGCCCGATGGCGCCGGGGCGCGGCGCATCGTTGCCTCGCCGACCATGCGCGCCAGGCCAAGCAGTTGACCGTGACGGTCTCGGAAGTGGCCTTCAGGGGCGGCGCCATCGCGCAGATGGACGAAGTCACGCGGCGGAACGCGGCGCTGGTGGAAGAGGCGGCGGCCGCCAGTGAATGGGGAGAGCCTTACAGCGGCTTGAGGGCCGCAGTCTGCCCGAACAGCATCCGCTTGGCTTCCTCGCTGACGGTCGGCTCGGTGTTGATCTCGGCCGCGCGCGCGTAGGCACGCTGGGTTGCCGGGCGCGCCGCGATGGAGGCGAACCAGCGCGCCAGGTGCGGAAAATCCTCCAGCTTCTGGCCCTGTTTTTCATGCGGCACGATCCACGGATAGGCCGCCATGTCGGCGATCGAATAGGCATCGCCGGCGATGTAGGCGCGGCCGGCCAGGCGCCGGTCGAGCACGCCGTACAGGCGATTCGTCTCGTTCACATAGCGCGTGATCGCATAGGCGATCTTTTCCGGCGCATACTGCGAAAAATGGTGGTTCTGGCCGGCCATCGGCCCCAGTCCGCCCATCTGCCAGAACAGCCACTGGGTGACCTCGGCGCGGCCGCGCAAGTCGGCCGGCAAGAACTGGCCGCTCTTCTCGGCCAGGTATTGCAGGATCGCGCCAGACTCGAACAGCGAGATGGGCGCGCCGCCATCGGCCGGGTCCTGGTCGACGATGGCCGGGATGCGGTTGTTGGGGGAAATGGCGAGAAATTCGGGCTTGAACTGCTCGCCTTGGCCTATCCTTACCGGGATAATGCGGTAAGGCATGCCGCTCTCTTCCAGGAACATGGTGATTTTATGGCCGTTCGGCGTCGTCCAATAGTACAGGTCGATCATGACATTTCCTTCGTGTGGGTGGTCAAGGCGCGGCACCCGGATGACGGGGCCGGCGCGCGCGTTTATCGCATGACAGCAATGATCCCGCCGCGCGGGGCGGGCACCGATATAATGCCACGTAAGCAGAACGCGGACGCGCGCAGCCCCGGTGTGAGCAGTCACTACCCGACCGGCCCCCCAGCGCCGCCAAAGTCCGCCCAGATGGCTTTTTTTTGAAGCAGCACCACACCGGAAAGCGACGCCCATGCGCAAGATTCTGATCCTCCTGATATCCGTCTTCTTGACCGCTTGCGTCGACGATTCCGCCTCCTACTTCATCGACGGGCGCGAGCACTCCCTGACCATCCGCCGCCAGCAAGAGCATTTCTGGAAAGACGAAGCCGACGTTACCCTGCTGGCGGCGCGCATGCCCGAGTGCCAGCGCCTGCACCCGCTGGCCAGCGTGGCGCCGGCGGCCGACGTCAAGGTGGACCTGTTTTCCGCCGGTGACGGCCTGTGGAACCTGCGCATGGGCCAGCAACTGTGGCAAATCGAAACGGCCACCTGCAACGGCTTGACGGAACTCCAGAACGACCCCAAGGCCGACCTGGGCCAGGCGCTCGGCAGCTTCATCGTCAAGGACGGCAAATTGGCGTTCGAGGCCCTGCCCGGCGCTGCCGACGCCGCCGATGCCGCCGATGCCGCTGCGGCACCCGCCGCCCAATAGCCCGCCAACAACTAGCCCGCCAACAACTTTGGGGGTCAGGTCTCGCAGCAACTTTGGGGTCACAACTTTGGGGTCAGGTCTCGCATTGTCGGTTTCATTGCGGAAAACCGACAATGCGAGACCTGACCCCAGACTTGTTTGTGACCCCAGACTTGTTTGTCGGGCAGTTGTTTCAGGAAGTCTCCGCCCGGCTGACGACCGTCAGTATGCCGCCAGCGCCCGCGCCGCCGGGCGCCCGCTGGCGCCTGCCGGCGTGCTGGCGTGGGCGCCGTCCAGCGTGAAGCGATGCACCAGGTCGGCCAGATTGGCGGCCTGGTCCTGCATGCTGGCGGCCGCCGCCGCCGCTTCCTCGAACCAGGGCCGCGTTTTGCTGCGTTACCGAATCCATTTCGGCGATGGCCTGGTTGACGTGGGCGATACCGGTGCTTTGCTCGCGCGAGGCGGCTGAAATCTCCGTCATGATGCCGGTCATGCGCGAGACGCTGGCCACCACCTGGTCCATGGTCGTGCCGGCCTGCGCCACCAGCGCGCTGCCGGCCGCGATGGTGTCGACCGAATCGCCGATCAAGGCCTTGATTTCCTTGGCGGCGGCGGCGCTGCGCTGGGCCAGGTTGCGCACCTCGGAGGCGACGACGGCGAAGCCGCGCCCCTGTTCGCCGGCGCGGGCCGCTTCCACGGCCGCGTTCAAGGCCAGGATATTGGTCTGGAAGGCGATGCCGTCGATCACGCTGATGATGTCGACGATGCGCGCCGCCGAGGCGTTGATGGTGTCCATCGTGGCGATCACTTGCCCGACCACGGCGCCGCCGCGGCGCGCCACGTCGGAGGCCGACAGCGCCAGTTCGTTGGCGCGCACCGCGTGCTCGACGTTGTGCGTCACGGTCGAGGTCAACTGTTCCATCGACGCGGCAGTCTGCTCCAGCGCGCTGGCCTGCGATTCCGTGCGCCCCGACAAGTCCATATTCCCGGCCGCGATTTCACCGGAGGCGGCGGCGATGGTGCCGGCGCTGTTGCGGATCTGGCCTATCGTGTCGGCCAGGTTGTCTTGCATGGTTTTCATCGCAAACAGCACGCTGCCGCGGTCGTTCTTGTGCGTGACGACCGTGCCGCTCAAGTCGTTGCGGGCGATCTTGTCGGCGATCTGCGCCGCGTATTCGGGCGCGCCGCCAAGCGCGTGGCGCAGACCACGGTTAATCGTCACCACAATCAGCGACAGCAGCGCGCACACCACCAGCAAGAGCGCGCCGGAGCCCAACAGTTCGTTGCGGAAGGCGACGTCGATATCGTCCATGTACATGCCGTTGATCACCATCCAGCCCCAGGGCTTATAGGTGGTGATCCGGCTCATTTTCGGGCTCGGCACGGTGTCGCCCGGACGCGGCCAAACGTAGCGCACGAATCCGGCCCCGCTGTCGGTCTTGCCGACGGCGGCGAAGTCGCGGTACAGATAAGTGCCGTTGGCGTCCTTGACGTCGGAGACGTCCTTGCCATCGCTGACCGGCTTGAACGGGTTCATCACGCCCATCATGTCGATGGTGGACAGGCTGAGATAACCGTCCTTGCCGTAGCGCACGGTCTTGATGACGGCGGTGGCCTGCTTTTGCGCCTCTTCCTTGCTCAGCTTTCCCGTGTCGGCCAGGTCGCCATACATTTTCAGGATGCTCACGCCCATCTCGCCAAGGTGGGTCAAGTCGTTGCTGCGCTCCTCGATGCGCAGCGTTCGCGTTCGCAAGGCGTCATGGACGACGATGCCGGTGATGCACAACAGGCTGCACAATAGGGGAATCCACAGCTTTTGCTGGAATGTCAGCTTCTTCATACCTGTCTCCAATTTTTTTATATATATCAAGAATCTGCGGACATTCCAGCGCGCCGCTCGCCATTCCAGAATATACGTGAAGGGGTAGGCCAGCAAGGTGTTTCGGTCACGCAACGTTGTTATCCGGTCGAAACGCGGTCGAAACGGAAAGGGCGGCGCGGCGACTGTCCTGGTCGCTGAAATAGGCAATAATGCGCCATGGGCGCCCCGCCTTCACGACAAGGATATCGCATGAATTTTTCCTGGCAAGCGTTTGCGCTGCTGTCGGCCCTGTTCGCGGCGCTCACGGCGATCCTCGGCAAGGTCGGCGTGGCCCACATGAACAGCAATCTGGCGACCTTGATACGCACCATCGTCATCTTCCTGGTGACGGCCGCCATCGTCACCGCGCGCGCCGAATGGCAGAAGCCGGACGGCGGCAATTGGCTCGGCTGGGCCTGCCTGATCGCGTCCGGCGTCACCACCGGCCTGTCCTGGTTGTGTTATTTCCGCGCCCTGCAGATGGGGCCGGTATCCATGGTGGCGCCGATCGACAAGCTGAGCGTGGCGCTGGTGATGCTGGTCGGCTGGACGGTGCTGGGCGAGCCGTTCACGCTCAAGGGCGCCGTCGGCGGCGCCTTCGTCGTGCTCGGCTCGCTAATCCTGCTGTTTTAAGGCTTGCGGCTGGCCACGGACTCGCTGTCCAGGTGCGCCATCGCATGCTCGTTATAGCGCGCGCCGGCGGCGGCGCCAGGCGGTATCACTTCGTCCAGGCGGGCCAGGTCGGCCGCCGACAAGGTCACGCCGCTCGCGCCCAAGGCTTCCCGCAAGCGCTCGCGCCGGCGCGCGCCGACCAGGGCCACGATATCCTCGCCCTGGGCCATGACCCAGGCGATCGCCACCTGCGCCACGCTGACGCCGAGCGCGTCGGCGATGGCGCGCACGCGCTCGACCAGGGCCAGGTTGCGCGCCAGGTTTTCGCCCTGGAAACGCGGGCTGGCCTGGCCGCGGAAGTCCGCCTCGCCGGCCCGCTGCGCGCTCCAGTGCCCGCTGATCAAGCCGCGCGACAGTACCCCGTAAGCCGTGATGCCGATGCCCAGTTCTCGCGCCACCGGCAGAATATCGCTTTCGACGCCGCGCGAAATCATCGAATATTCGATCTGCAAATCGCTGATCGGATGCACGGCGTGGGCTCGGCGCAGGGTCTCCGCGCTCACTTCCGACAGGCCGATGTGGCGCACGTGGCCGGCCTTGATCAAGTCGGCGATGGCGCCCACCGTGTCTTCGATCGGCACCGCCGGGTCGAGCCGGGCCGGGCGGTAGATGTCGATGTGCTCGACGCCCAGGCGGCGCAGCGAATAGGCGGCGAAATTCTTCACCGCCACGGGGCGGCAATCGCTCACGCTCCAGCCGCCGTTCGGGTCGCGCAGGGCGCCAAACTTGACGCTGATGAGGGCTTGCTCGCGGCGGCCGCCCGCCAGCGCTTCGCGCAGCAGCATTTCATTCTCGCCCATGCCGTAAAAGTCGCCCGTGTCGAGCAGGGTCACGCCCGCCTCCAGGGCGGCGTGGATGGTGGCGATGCTCTCGCCGCGGTCGGCCGGACCGTACAGGTCGGACATGCCCATCAAGCCGAGGCCGATGGCGGATACGTGCGGGCCGGTGCGGCCAAGTTGACGCTGTTGCATGGTGATCTCCAGTGGATGGGGCGCATGGCCCGGTGAAATCATTATGCGATGGATGCAAAATCCAATAAATACAGTAATATCGATATGTTTATTCGAG
>DMYQ01000177.1 GCA_003482555.1 Janthinobacterium sp.
AGGCAGATCGACTTGGCGTGGCCGATGTGCAGATAGCCGTTCGGTTCCGGAGGGAAACGCGTGATCACGGGCGGCAAGCCCGCGCGCGCGTGGGCGCCGGCCGCCAGGTCGGATTCCACGATGGCGCGCAAGAAGTTCGAGGATAGGACGGGGGCCGCGCTGCTGATTTTGTCGTTGCTCATTTTGAATGCTTTAAAAGTGTCGAGTTGCCCGCATTTTACCGTACGCGCGGGCGTTTATCGCGGCCGCCGCCGCCCTTGCCGGTAACTAAGCCGCCAATCAGTGCTCACCAAGGATAACTAAGCGCCAACTAAGAACAATTAAACGGTCGCGTGGCGGCGCATTTCGCGCGCGGGCCGGACGGCGGCCCTTTTCTATAGGATAATTCGTCTTTCATTGTTTCGGCATTAGTCGCGGAGTCCCTCATGGAAAATTTATACAATGTCCTCGGTGTCGCTCCCAATGCCAGCGACGACGACATCAAGAAGACCTATCGCTCGCTGGCGATGCGCTTTCACCCCGACCGCAATGCGGCCCCGGGCGCCGAGGCGCGCTTCAAGAGCATCACCAAGGCTTATGAAATCCTGGCCGATCCCGTCAAGCGGGCGGAGTACGATCAAAGCGTGAACCACCGCATCATCCTCGACCCGGAGGCGGAAGCCTATGCGCTGTGGCGCGCCGTGTTCGCCCTGCACGGCAGCAGTCTGCCCGCCGCCTCCGCCTGACAGGCGGACGTCATCATCATCGATCGCGGCCGTGGCGCCGCGCTCACCATTGGAAAGAAGAAAATGAGAAGAGTACACCCCGAATTCGCCTATCAATCGCGCGAGCTGGGCGGCCAGATCGAAGGCATCCTCGGCGATCCGCCGAACCGCAAGAATTATCAGAGCATGGTCAACGCCCTGGTCGGCGAGTACGCGTCCGGCGGCGGCATCGAAGATTTGAACATGCTCAGCTTCGCGCTGGTCGACCATATCGAGTTCAACGACCCGAAGGGCTTGCTGGCCGCCAGCGAAGAGTATGAGATGGGCGAGCCGGGCGCGGTCTTCGCGATGGCGTCCTGCAAAGGCGCCGAAGCCGAAAAGATGTACGCGGCCATCGAGGAAAGCTATCCGGATCTGGCGCGGCAAGCCATCATCACGGCGTTTCTGTACAAGAACCCGCGCCTGTGGGATGACGAAGATCAGTCGCTGGAACAACTCGGCGTCAACGACGACGGCGACGACGTCCACGACGACGACGATGTGACCGACGAGTTCGCCCAGATGTTCGACCAGGATGGAGCCGATAATGCCTGATAAAATCCATTTGCCGGCGCTCAGCAAGCAGGTGACCGAGCTGGTGCTGGCCGGTTCGCTGGGCCACGCCGAGCAAGCCTTCAGCGATGCGGCCGAGCAGTACGGCGACCTGGCCGTCATCGACGTGCTCGCCAGCATCCCACCGCAAGTGACGGCCCTGCACCTGGCCGGCTTCGACGGCGGCAAGATGTCGCTGGCGACCCTGCTGGTGCCGCCCAAGGCCTGGGCCGACAGCCTGGCCTTCATCGCCGCCACCTGGAGCGACGACCAGATCGAAGACGATCCCGAGCGCATCGCCGAGTCCCTGTTCGCCCACATCCACGGCATCGTCTTTTCGTCCGAGGACGGCGAACGCCGCCGCGCGTTGCTGTACGAAGCGTCCGCCACCGACTGGGGCGCGACGGCGTTCGCCATCCTGTTTTCGATGGCGCCCAAGGAAATTTTGGAAGTGGCCGGCGAAATCCTCGTCAAGGGGCCGTATATCACGGGCCAGACCTCGTCCGATAACGACGTCGTGCCGCTCGCCATCGAACTGGCGCAAGCCAATGAAGACGGCTGGGACCGCGCCTTGTTCGAGCTGTTCCCCGATTTCCGCCACAGCGGCGACCTGGTCGACGCGGAATTTTCCGACGACCCGGACGAGGAAGAGCCCGGCGTCTTGCAGCGCAGCACCAAGGAATTGCTGTATCGCTTGCGCAAGCAGGTGCCGACCTCGCGCTCCAGCGTGGCCAAACCGGGCGCCCGGCGCAGCCTGGGAACCGGCATCTTTTCCTGATGTCTCAAGTAAGTGGAAACTAAATAATGCTGCCTGCAATTGTTGTAGAAAACCTGCCGAGGCTGGTGCGCGCCATCCGCCTGCTGGCGACCGACCCGCGCCAGGACGCCGCCCTCAACCTGGCCGACGAGTTGACCGGCATCACGGCGATGGTGGCGGAAAAGTTCACCAACGAGCGTACGGCCGAAGGGATACAGAAGGCGCTTTACCTGACGGTGGGCGGCGTTTCCCTGGGGCTGGAACACGCGCTGATGCATGAAGGCGACGGCGCCGCCCTCGACTTCCTCGTCGAGCACGGCGCCGAGCACGCCTTCCAGGCCGGCTTTCGCCTGGTGCGCGAGTTGTCGCAACTGCCCGAGGATTCCCTGGTCGGCGAATACGACGTGGATCCCGTGTATGTGCAGCGCCGCCTGCGCGACCTGTTCGTCGACCTGTGCAGCGCCGACCCGAACCAGAACTGGAACGGGCCGGAAAAATACGCCGTCCAGCTCAAGCAGCGCAAGGAGGTGCAGGCCATCGTGCGCCTGGCCAACTGGCTGCGCCGCCACAACGACCGTGGTTCCATCATCGACACGGACTTGAACGCGGAGGGCGTGATCGCGCTGGCGATCATCTTCGCCATCGAAGGGGGCGGCAGGATCACGGCGCGCACGGGGCAAAAGGAATTCGAGCGTTTCGTGCGCGCGGTGCGCAAGGCCAAGCCCGATTTCGAGGATGGCTGGACGGCGCTGCTGGCCAGGGTGCCCGTGCAGCATCACGAAGTGCTGCTCGAGCGCATCGCCTCGTATCGTGAGCATTGCACGGTGGTGCAGCAAATCCTGACCCGCACCAGCATGAAAAAACTCTTCGAGCAACTGGAAAACTACGCCGGTTCCGAGCTCGACGCCGACTATTCCTAGTCGGGCCCGGCCCGGCGTCTTCAGGTGCCGGGCTCAAGCGGGGACGCCGAGACCGTCGGGACTCGGCGTCCGTGCCGCATCGCCGTTCCATCCGGCTCGCATTTCAAATCGGTCGTGCTCGCATTTGACGTAGTTTCCGGCTCGAATTAAATGCAAATTTGCGACACGCTTGCTCACATTTTCTGCAGCTTGCATGTATCGGCGCTGCCTCGCGTTCCATTGTGGCGTGCTCACAATACATGCAAAGTTCTCGAGACCATCTCGATGCGCCGAAGCCGGTTATCCACCGCCGCGGCACTCCATCCCGCTGAATTGACCGCCCGTCGCGTCAGCCGTGCTATCGCCAGGGCGGCAGCGTAAAGTCATGTCAAGTCACCTTGCGGCGATTCATCCCCCCACCGAAGAAGAAAGGACGATTGACATGATGCGCCCCTTACTCGCCCTGCTGCTGGCTGCCACCTTTTGCGCCGCCAACGCCCAGACCGGTACCTACAACACCGCCAGCGTGTTCGATCCCAGCAAGCTCAAAGGCCCTGCGCACGGTACGCCGAACGAGGTGATGGTGCTCGGCACTGCCCACCTGTCGTAGCGGCCCAAGGTCTTCGATCCGGCCTCGCTAGGGGGGCCTGCTCGACCGGCTGGCCAGCTGGCGTCCGCAGATCATCGCGATCGAGTCGATGTCCGGTACGCTGTGCGCATCCATGCGCCAGTATCCGGATCGCTACGCGGACACGGTCAAGCGCTATTGCTGGAACCCGACGCCGGCGCGCGCCGCGACCGGACCGGACTGGACGTGCCGGCCGCGACGCGCGAGATCGACGCCATACTCGCGCACTGGCCGTCTGCGCCGACCTCGGCGCAGCGGCGCAAGCTGGCCTCGCGCTTCCTCGCCGGTCGCGAACCGGCCTCGGCGCTGGTGCAATGGCTGCGCCTGCCGGAGGCCGAACGGCGTGCCGGCGACGGCCTCGACGTCTCACTCGTGGCGTTGCTGGATAAATTCCATACCTGGCACAAAGAAGACGGGCTGATTGCCGCCCCGCTAGCCGCTAGACTCGGCCTGGAGCGCGTGGTGCCGATGGACGACCAGGCGGAGAATCTGCCGGTCGATGACGACAAGGCCTACGGTGACGCGATCGCGAAGGCCTGGAACAATCGTGTAGACGCCCTTCCTGGGCGCGCCGGTCGACGACGCAGTTCGGGCCATGGTGTCGCCCGCCCCGGCGCAGCCGGGGGGGGCTATCCGGCCGGACGACATGGACCGCCACTGGCATAAATAAGGGATGGATTTTGAGCTGCCGGGGGTTTGCATAGTCTATCGTCAGATGTTCTTGTAATAAAAAAGCCCGCGCGAGAGCGGGCTTTTTTATTACAAGAAAATGGATCTAGTCAGTGTTCAACAGCGGATAATCACGCCGCGTATTCGTCACCGATCTGGCGGCCGCTTCCAAGCGGGCGCGCGACTGGGGGGTCACGCGCGGGATGCCTTGCAGGGAAATGGTAAAAACACGGCCGACAGCTGCTGTCGATTGCGCCGCTGGTCGGGTCGCGTTAGCGTTGACGGTTCTAGCCATGTTGTTCTCCAGAAGATATCTTTTCACTAGCATAGAATACCAGCTTTTGCCATGCCGTGCCAGGCGCCGCAGGGCCGGAGCA
>DMYQ01000003.1:0-2214 GCA_003482555.1 Janthinobacterium sp.
TCGGCGGCGCGGCACTTTTCTGCGGCATCCATTTCGAGTTCGAGCCGATCAACTGGGTCGGCGGCTTGTCCCTGCTGGCGGCGCTGATCGTCGCGCTCGTTGCCGGCCGTACCTTGACCCCGGCGCGCATCGATACCGGCGAAGCGCGCTTCCGGGGTTGCGTCAAGGCGTTTTTGGAAAGTTTGCTGCGGCGTTAATCGGGGCGCTTCAATCCGCGGTCCGCGTCGCCGTGGCGACGGCCAGGCGCTCGCGCGCAACCTGCTTGCCGCCCACCCACACCGTCACGATGCTGTCGTATGCGGCCACGTCGGCGAGCGGCGACATTTTCATCAATAGCAAATTGGCCGCCTTGCCCGCTTCAATGGAGCCGAGCGTGGCGTCGAGTTTGAAGGTGCGCGCATTGTTGATGGTTGCCGCTTTAAAGATCTGCGTCAGCGACATGCCCGCCTGCCGCAGTTGCTGCATTTCCAGATAGCCGTTCAAACCGGGAACGTTGCCATAGGTGGCAGACGAGGGGGTGTCTGTGCCGAAGAGAAAGTTGGCGTTTTTAGCGGCAAGATAGGCGACCACCTGGCGTTCCCTACGCAAGGGCGCGTCAAAACCCCGCAACACGACTTCATCGCTGTCGTCTTCGTTGATTTCCTTTTTAAACCATTTGCCTTCCGGGCTGGCAAACCACTCCAGCAGCGCCGCTGGCATCACCTTGGTCAGCGCCGGCGTTGTCAGATAATCGGGATCGAAATAGACGCGCAAGCCTTGCAGCACCTGCATCGTGGGTTGATAGCCGATCCGCTTTTCCACGATCTTGTCGAGCAGGGTTTGAATCTCCGGCGGCAGTTGCGTCTCCTTGTCCAGGGCACCCCAGTGCCACATGCCGTGCGCCAGCACGTCCGCGCTACCTTCCACCGCGAAGGTCTGCGCTTCGAAGGAATTGGCGTGGGTCACCAGAACCAGGCCGTCTTTTGTCGCCGCCGCACGCACCTGCGCGAATACCGCGGGACTCATTACGGGCAGGTTCCTGTCGGCGCCGAAGCCACGCTCGAAATGGGTCTTGACGCAAATGCCACCCGCCGCCCGGACGCGTTCGACGCCGGCCGCCGGCGTGTGCTCTTGCGGCTCGTATTCGGCTGGGATTTTCGCGGACTGGGCCGCGTCATAAATAAAATTCGGGAAGTATTTGAAGCGTTGTTGCGGCGGGAAAAACGACATGGGATAGCCGTTGGCAAACACCAGGGGACTGCCGCAGTCATAGGTGTCGGGATGCAGGGGCGCCCGATTGAAGCGCTCCAGGGTGCCGCGGTCGACCACCGCCAGGTCGACCACGGTGGTGTAACCATAGTAGAGATAGGAACGGGGGAGCTGCTTGAAATATGCCGCGATCATGGGATTGCGCGTCGCGTCCTGGCCGGAGGGATCAAAGTTCATGCCCGGCACGGCGCCCAGATGGACGTGTGAATCGATCAGTCCGGGCGTCAGGTAATAGCCCTGGCCATCGACGACGCGAACCGCCCCGGGCCGGCGCGTGTGCGCGCCCCGGTCGACGCGCGCGATGCGGCCATTTTCAATGAGCACGCTGCCCGGTTCGATGTGCTCGAGGTTTTCCGGCGAGACGAGTTTGACGTTCGTGATCCAGATCCGCGAGGCCGCCCAGCTTGTCGTTGGACACATCTGGGCGCCACACAAGGCGAGGACCGCAAGGACAAGGGAACGTGGCTTCATGGCTTACCTGGAAAAAATAATATCAATATTGTATTATTTACCCCGAAGACAAAGTTAAGTTTATTGAAATTTATTGCAGCAATTCCGATAACTGGACGATGCGCCTTTCGGTCAACATGGCTTTCCATGCCGACGCCGGAATGGCCGGGTAGCGCAGCACGCCGAAGCCGACGAGGGCGTCGCGATAGGCCAGCCATGCCCGCTGCGCGTGCCTGACATTGTCTTTCGTCACGGTGGCGTACTGGCTGACGAGGCCGGGGGCGCCCGGCGGCGCCGCGTCCATGATTTTACGGTAGACCAGGTTCAACTTCTTGTCCAGCGCGGCGAACCGGGCGGCCGACAGGCGCGGCAGCTTGGCTTGCTCGGCGTTGTCGATATCGCGGCTGAAGCGGTCGGCCTCGTCGGCTCGCGCCTGGATCGCCATGGCCGCCCTCGCCGTTCCGCTCAGGTCGGTTTCTTCGTCACCCCTGATGCGCGCAAACTCGTCCAGCGCGG
>DMYQ01000003.1:2303-15908 GCA_003482555.1 Janthinobacterium sp.
TCCGGCGTTTTCGCCACCCCCATGCCGTTGGCGTACAACATCATCAAGATGCTGTTGTCGCCATTGGCGGCCGCGCAATCGCGCACCTGGCGCCAATTGGCCGCGCCGGCGCCCGGCTGATTTTTAGTATCGTAGTAAAGGGTTTGCGCGTCGCAGCCGGCGGCGGCGGACTGGGCGTACGGCAAATCAGCGCTGGCCGGCGCCGCCTTTTCGACCCGCAGGCACTGCCGGTACCAGTCTTCGTTTTTCGGCACCGCGCCGATGCCGCTGGTGTTCGGATAGGCGGGCGCGTCGGCGGCCAGCGCGGCGCCGGCCGTGGCCACGGCCACGGCCACGCCGGCAAGCAGCGCCAGCGCGCGCGCCGCGATTTGATGTACTTTCATGGGATGGCCCGTTTTTGATCGTTGTCGGCGCCCAGTATAAAGAAAAAAAACCGACACGCCCCGTTCGCGGACGCCGCCGTGGCTGTTTATGCGCCGGCCGCCGCCGCCGCCGCGAGCGCCTGCGCCGGCGTCCGCTGGCGGCGGATCGCCATCACCATCAGGGCCGCCACCAGGCAGGCGGCACCGGCCGCGTACAGGGCCGGGTTGTACGTCATCATCAAGGTGCGCACCCGGCCGGCGCCGTAGGCGGCCACGGCGGCACCCAACTGATGCCCGGCGAAGACCCAGCCGAAGACCATTCCCGCCCTCTCCTTGCCGAAGGTGCTGCTGACCAGCTTGACGGTCGGCGGCACGGTGGCAATCCAGTCCAGGCCGTAGAACATGGCGAACAGGGACAGGCCGTACAGGGTGAATTCCGAATGCGGCAGCCACAGCAGGGAAAGGCCGCGCAAGCCGTAATACCAGAACAGCAGCTTGCGGTTGTCGTAGCGGTCCGACAGCCAGCCCGAGCTGATGGTGCCGACCAAGTCGAAAGCGCCCATCATCGCCAGCACGGACGCGGCCGGCACGGCGCTCAGGCCGGCGTCGCCGCACAGGGAAATGAAATGGGTCTGTATCAAGCCGTTGGTGCTCAAGCCGCAAATGAAAAAGGTGCCGAACAAGAGCCAGAAGACGCGGTTGCCCGCCACGCCGCGCAGCACCGCGAACGGCGTGCCAAAGGTGATGCGGGCCGGCGCCGGCGGCGCCACCTGCTTGGTCGGGTCGGCGCCGAAGGGCAGCAAGCCCAGCTCTTGCGGGCGGTTGTGCATGAACAGGAAGACCAGCGCGGCGACGACGGCGCAACTGATGAAGATTGGGATGACGGCCGCGCGCCAGCCGAAGCGTTCGATCAACCAGGCGCCCACCGGCAAGAACACCAGTTGTCCGGTGGCCGAACTGGCCGTCAGCAGGCCGATCACCAGTCCGCGATGGGTCTCGAACCAGCGGTTCGACACCACGGCGCTGAGCACCAGCGCCGTCAAGCCGGAACCGACGCCCAGCATGACGCCCCACAGCGCCACCAGTTGCCAGAATTGCGTCATGCGCGTGACCAGCAACATGCCGCCGGCGATCAGGCTGAGCGCCATGCACACCACGTTGCGCAGGCCGAAGCGTTCCATCAAGATCGCGGCAAACGGCCCCATCAGGCCGAACAGCACGAAGCGCACCGCCAGGGCCGAGGAAATCTGTTCCGCGTCCCAGCCGAATTCCAGACTCAGGGGCCGCATCATGGCGCCCGGCAAACCGAGCGCGGCCGACGACGTCAGCGCGGTGAGGAAGGTAATGGCGACGATGACCCAGGCAAAATGAATGCCTCGGCGTTGGAGCCAGTTCGAAAGCGGCAGGGCTAGCATGGTGTCCTCGTGACGGAGTGGGTGGCGCGGGAGCGCTTGCGCAGAGTGGCGTGGGTAAATTATAAATTACGATCATCATTAATACAATCTCGAATTTGGACCCAATGCGCGTTCCGCGCTTCGCGGCTACACTTGACGAAATCGGCGGCCACAGGCGCCGCCTCAGCGACGACAGGGAACAGAATGAAAATATTGATCGTGGGCGCGGGCGCGCTGGGCGGATACTTCGGCGCGCGTCTGCTGGCGGCGCACAGGGACGTCACCTTTCTGCTGCGGCCCGGGCGCGCCGCGCAACTGGCGAAGAGCGGACTGGTGGTAAAGAGCCGTTTCGGCGACCTGGCCTTGCCGCCGCCGCCCCATCTGCTGGCCGGGAATCTGGTTACCCACTTCGACGTCGTCATCGTCGGCTGCAAGGCTTACGATCTGGCGCAGACCATGGAATCATTCGCGCCCGCGGTCGGCCCCGGCACCGCCATCCTGCCGCTGCTCAAGGGCATGCGCCACCTCGATCAACTGGTCGCGCGCTTCGGCGAACGGCATGTGCTGGGCGCGCAATGCATGATTTCGGCGGTGCTGGACAAGGATGGCGCCGTCTTGCACCTGAACGACATTCACAAGCTCGCTTTCGGTGAACGCGACGGTTCGGACTCGGCCCGCGTGGCGGCTTTGACCGCCGCTTTCGCCGACGCCAATTTCGACAGCGCGCCCGGCAACGATATCGTGCAACAAATGTGGGAAAAAATGTGGGAAAAATGGGTCTTCATCGCGGCCGGGGCCGGCATGACGACGCTGATGCGGGGCGCCATTGGCGACATCATCGCCGGCGGCGGGGCCGCGTTGAACACCGCCATGCTGGCCGAGTGCGAAGCGATCGCCGCGCACAACGGCCACGCGCCGCGCGCGCCAGCCAGCGAACGGGCGCGCGCCTTCTTGACCGCGCCGGGGTCAATGATGACGGCGTCCATGCTGAAAGACATGGAACGGGGCGCGGCCACCGAGGCCGATCACATCATCGGCGACTTGATCGGCCGCGGCGACGGCAAGCGGGAAGCGCTGCCGCTGCTAACCCTCGCCTATACGCACCTGCAAACCTATGCGGCGCGGCGCGCCAGGGAAACGCCAGCCCCGTAATCGGCCCGCTGGCGCCCTTCTCCCTTATTTGCTGGTTTTCAGGGCACTCTTGACATCGACCACGCCTTCGACGCTGCGCGCCAGTTGCACTGCCTTGTCCGCCTGGGCTTGCGACGGCACGAAGCCGCTCAGCATGACAACGCCCTTGTCGGTTTCAACATGCACGTCCATCGCCTTCAAGTCGGGTTCCTTGACCAGGTCGGCTTTGATCTTGCTCGTGATGACAGTATCGGCGACGACGTTCTTGGCGGTGCCGGCGGCCCGGCGCGCCATGCAGGCGGCCTTTTCGGCCGTTTCCATCTGGGCGCAATTTTCCATCGCGCCCGTGGTGGCGGCGCTGCGCTGATCCCGCATGGCGGGCGTGCCGACGCCCGCCATCTGATTGCCGGCCTTGGCGTCGGCCACCGCCGCCACCTTGGCCGACTTGGCCTGGCTGACGCAGTTGGCGCGATCGCTACTGTCCCTGCACTTGGCCTTGGCCAGGTCGTACTCGGCGTCGGCCACCTTGACGCGGGCCTTGCTCAAGTCGCGCGGGGTGTTCATATGCTGGGCGACGGCGTCCGATTCGGCGCGCGCGCGCGCTACTTTGGCGTCCTCGATACACACCTTCTTGGCGTTGCCGCTACTGCTGCCGCACTGGGCCTTCGCGGCTTTATAGTCGACGCCAGCCTTGTCGATCATGCTCTTGTAGGCCGCGTGATCCTGATCTTGCGCAAAGGCCGGCGCGGCCGACAACAGCATGCCGACGGCGCTTGCAATGGTGAACGACATTATTTTGTTCATGATTTGCCCTTTCTGGATTGGTTGACCAGCAGATTAAACGCCCTCGTGCCGCGTCCATCTGTGCGTCAGCGCACGGTAAAAGCCATTCGGCGCGCCCGCCGGCGTATCATTTGTCCCCAATCAAGCCCTGGCGCCATAGCGGCAGGGCCGCGTCGAAAGGCGTGGCGGCCGCCGCGAAGGCGGCCCCGGCGGGCGCCAGGCGCAGCCACGCCCGCGTGTCGTGCGAAGCGCCGGCCACCGGCCGCGCCCGCCGCACCGCGTGCAGCCAGTCGTACACTTGCCCATATTGCGCCGCATGGCGCGACGCCGTCCACGCCAGCGCCACCAGGTCGGCGTAGGCTTCCTCGCGCCGCGTTTCCCGCATCTCCAGCGCTTCCTTGAGCAAGTCCGGATTGCCGGCGTAGCGCACGCCGGCTTCGGTAAAGCCGCTCGGCAAGACGTGCCAATCGCCGCGCGCGTAACGCCAGCAATGTCCCACTTCATGCGCCGTCATCGCCTCTATCATCAGGGCGCGCCGCGCCGGCGGCACGGCTGCCAGGATGGCGGCGGCTTGCGCATTGCCGCGCATCGACAGCACCAGCTTGCAGCGGCCGCCATCGAAGCCCATCGCCATCGGCACCGCGCCCGGCGTCGGCTGCGGCTGGACGATGATATCGATCGGCAGGCTGATTTCCCTGGCGTAGCGCAGCACGGGCGCGCCGGCGGCCAGCCAGGCGCTTTCGAATTCGCTCAAGGCGGGCTGGGCCGCGGCGCCCGCGGCTAGCAGGGATAGGGTGAAGAATACGAGGAAGGTGGGCATGTGGAAACTCCTGTATCGGAGTTATACATGCCTAAATTCAAGGAGTCGATATACCAAAAGACAACTGAGAAACATATTTCCGTGGACGATGCGCCATCCTTGCCAAGCTGCCATTGCCGGCGCAGCGCGGGCCGGCAGGGGCAGGCGGCGGCGCCAGCGCCTCCTGCCCCGCCTGATCAAGCGAGCGCTTCGATCAGGGCGCCGCCCGCAGCGCCGCCGCCGTCGCAAACACGGGCAAGATATCGTTCGGCACCACCCGCATCCTGTCGAGCGCCTTTTGCACCTCGGGGCGTATCACCACGTACTTGGCGATCATCGCCTTGGCGCCCGCATAGTCGCCGGTCGCCTCGATGGTCAGGAACTCGCGGTCCAGATCGCTCACCGCGCGCTTGATCTTCTTGAAGTCGACGCCGAAACGGCCATCGCCGAGCGCGACGAAGCCACCCTTGTCGAGCAGATAATTCATCTGGATCGCCATGCCGCGCGCGTGCGAATCGGTGAGGCCGAAATGCAGGGTGCGAAAGCCCGACGCCAGGAAGGTATTGTAGAGCTTGCGCTCGGCCAGCTCGCCGCGGCCCAGGGTATCCTTCAACTGGCCCCGCTCCATCATGTAGCCCAGCGCGTACAAGCCGGTGATGTCGGCTTTCGCTTCCTCGATGGTCGAGTAGGTTTCCTTCAAGTCTTGGCGCGGCGTCGAAGCCTTGCCGTCCACCTTGGTGGCGTGCGGGCCCAGGCCGTGCGTGATTTCATGCGCCAGGATATGCGTGAAAAAGGAATCGAAATCGACATCCTTTTGCGCGGCGGGGCTCAACACCAGCTTCGAGATCGGCGTCAGGGTGGCCTTGAATTTCGCCTCTTGCACGTTCTTCAGCATGACGCGCTTGGAGCCGCGCGCGCTGATGATGCGCTCGTCGTTCGGCAAGTTGTAGGCCGCCGTCTGCACCGCCATATTGCCATCGCCGGCGCCGTAGACCTGGTTCACCACGACCATGGGCGCCAGCGCGCCCACCTTCGGGTTCAGATACTGTCTGGCCAGCGGCAGATGGTCTTCCAGCTCCTGCATGTGGCTGCCGAAGAAGCGCAGTTTCCTGGTTTCCTTCTCGTCGCGGATGGACACGTAAGCTTCGAACGCGGCCTTGTAGCCGAACAGCTCGTCGTTATACGTTTCGTAGGGCCCGATCGTGATGTCGACGGGCGAATCCAGGTCCATCCAGGCGAAATCGGAAGCCAGGTAATCGTTCGACAGGAAGGCGGCCGCGCGCAGGCCGAGGAATTTTTTCAACGAGGCGTTGTCGGTGGCGGCGGCCGCCTCCTCGAGCAGCCTGGCCAGCGCCGTCAGCTCGGCCTTGTATTCCTCGGAGTAGGGAACGCTGTGCAACTGGCCGTCGGGGCCGGAGCGGATGGTGGTGAAAAACCACTGCGCCTGCTCCTTGTCGGCGGCCGGCAAGGCATTCATCCACGCTTCCAGGCGCGCCTTGTCGGCCTTGGCCGGATAGAAATTGGCGCCGTCCGGCTTCTTGTCCGGAATCGCGATGCCGGCGTACTCGGACGGCAGGAAGGATGCGTGCCCGTCCAGGATGGACCACGGTCCCTTGTTGATCCAGAAATAGTTCAGGCGCGCGACGCCGAGCGCCGTCTGGTCTTTTTTCAGCGCTTCCCACAGGGCTTCGTTGCCCGACCAGCGCTGGCGCAATTGCAGCAAGTCGACGATCTTGGCCGCCTCGACCAGCTTGGCGATGGCTATTTTGTCGCCGGCCGACAGGGCCGAAGTGTCGGCCGTCAAATCGACGGGCGCGAAACGCCGCGTCATCCGGTTCAAGTCGTCAAGGCTGGCCGGGGCGGCCACGGCCGTGGTGCCGAGCAGCGCCAGCAACAGGGGTATCAACATCTTTTTCATGGGACCTTTGTGGTGAAAGAGGATGGGGAAAAGGCCGCCGCCACCCCGGATCGGGGCGCGCGCGCTTTCCAGGATGAGCATTTTAATCCAGCCCGCCCGCCCCCGCCTCTTCCTTCGCTCTGTCTCACCAGACCCGATATACCTGTCCGGTCTGCGCCCCTTCCACGCTGCGGCTGTAGGCCAGGGCCACGCGGCTGGCCTTGACCGCCTCGAAACCATAAAAATACGGACCGTAGGCGTCCAGCGACTCTTCCAGCACGTTCGGGCTGACCACGTTGATGCGCAGGCCGCGCGGCAGTTCGATGGCGGCGCCGCGGGCGTAGCCTTCGACGGCGGCGTTGACCATGCTGGCGCTGGCGCCGAAGCGGATCGGCTGCTCGCCCACGATGCCGCTGGTGAGCGTGATCGAACCGCCGTCGCTGAGCCATTCCTGGGCCGCCTGCGCCACGTTCACCTGCCCCATCAGCTTGCTGTTCAAGCCGATCTGGAATTGCTCCGGCGTGATATCGGCCAGCGCACCGAAGTGCAGCTTGCCGGCCGCCACCACGACGGCGTCGACCTTGCCGGTCTGGGCGAACAGCGCCCGCACCTGGGCCAGGTCGCTCATGTCGGCCTGGAACTGGCCGCTGCCGCTGCCGACGGTGATGATTTCGTGGCGCTGCGCCAGATGCGCGGCGACGGCCTTGCCGATGGTGCCGCTGGCGCCGATGACGATAATTTTCATGCTAATCCTTGTCGAATGATGGTTGCGATGCGAGAAGCCAGTATCGCCCCCTCCATTAAAAGAATAAATGAGCTAATATGAATAACTTTACAAAGCAGGAGTTAGCAATCTTGGATAAGCTGCGCAGCATGGAAATCCTGGTGGCCGTCGTCGACGCCGGCAGTTTCACGGCGGCGGCGGAAGCTTTCGACATTTCGCCCGTGATGGTGGGCAAGCACATCGCCTACCTGGAAGAGCGGCTGGGCGCGCGCCTGCTGGCGCGCACCACGCGGCGCCAGAGCCTGACCGAAATCGGCCGCCAATATTGCGAGCAGTGCCGGCTGATCCTGGCGCAGGTGGCGGCGGCCGAAAACGGCGCCGAAGCGATGCGCGCGCGCCCGCGCGGCACCTTGAAAATCACGGTGCCGGTCTCCTTCGGCAGCGAGTGGCTGGCGCCGGCCATGACCGACTACCTGACGCTGCACCGGGAAGTGAGTCTGGACTTGAACTTGAACGACCGCCTGCTCGACCTGGTCGACGAAGGCTACGATGCCGCCGTGCGCATAGGCGCGCTGGAAGACTCGCGCCTGGTGGCGCGCCCCTTGCGCCCGTACGGGGTGGCGATCTGCGCCTCGCCCGCCTACCTGGCGCGGCGCGGCACGCCGCGCACGCCGGCCGACCTGGATAGTCACGAATGCCTCGACTATATCCATTGGAACAAGCAGGTGCGCTGGCGCCTGAAGGGCGACGGCGCGACGCGCGCCGGCTGGAGCGGCCGCTTTCGCGCCAACAACGGGCAGGCGCTGCGCATGGCGGCGCTGCAGGGCTTCGGGGTGGTGATGCAGGCCGAAATGCTGCTGGCACAGGATATCGCGGCCGGCCGCCTGGTGGCGCTGCTGGAAGATTATGTGCCGGCGCCGCGCGCCATGCACCTGCTGTACGCGCGCGAGCGCCAGGCGACCCCGAAGCTGAGCACCTTCGTCGACTTCACGCTGGAGCGCTTCGGGCCGGCGGCGCCGTGGCCGCCGCCGGCTTGCATTACTTGACCGTCGCCGGGGCCGCTTGCGTCAAGGCCGCCAGGCCCGGCTCCGGCCGCCAGCCGGCGCCCAGGGCGCGCGCCACCGCCACCGTCGCCAGCAGGCGCTGGGTGGCGATTTGCACGCCGGCGCGGTCGGCCGTCAGCGAACTGCGCTGGGCGTCGGTGACGTCCAGATAATTCGACACGCCGCGCTCGTAGCGGGCGCGCGCCACCAGGTAGGCGCGCGCCGCCGCCGCCTGCGACTGCAACTGGGCCTGGCCCTGCATCTGGCGCTGCTCGACGTCGGACAGGGCGTCCTCCACTTCGCGCAGGGCCGTCAACAGCTTGCCTTCATGGTTGGCCAGCGCCTCTTCATAACGGGCCTTCGACAGGGCCAGGTTGGCGCGGTTGCGCCCGCCATCGAAAATCGGCAGCGACAGGGCCAGCGGACCAAAGCTGAACTGGCGCGAACCGCCCTGCGCCAGGTCGCGCAGGTTTTCGGAGGCATAACCGAAGTTGCCGGTCAATTGCAGGGTCGGATAAAACGCCCCCTCGGCAACGCCCACCTGGGCATTGGCGGCGCGCAGCGCGGCGACGCTGCCGGCCAGGTCGGGACGCCGGGACAGCAGGCTGGCCGGCAAACCGACCGGGATGGCCGGCGGCTGCGGCAGCACGGCCGCCTGCGCCGCCACGGCCACGCGCATGGCCGACGGCGCCACGCCGCTCAGGGTGGCCAGGCTGTGTTCAAGCAAATTGCGCTGACGCTGGACCTCGTGCAAATCCGCCTCGGCGTTGGCGCGCTCGACGCGCGCGCGCGCCAGGTCGAGCTCATTGGTCAGGCCGGCGTTGAAGCGCGCCTCGATCAATTGCTCCGATTCGCGCCGGCTGCCCAGGGCGCCGTTCAAGATCGCCATTTCCGCGTCCAGGCCGCGCAACTGCCAGTAATTGCTGGCCACCTGGGTCGACAGCATCAAGAGCACGCCGTCGCGGTCGGCCTGCGCCACCAGCGCCTGCGCGTCGGAAGCTTCGACCAGGCGCCGCACGCGGCCCAGCAAGTCGAGTTCGTAGGACATCGAGGCCCCGGCCGCATAGTTATTCCCGCTGATCGCCCGCCCGCCCAGGGCCAGGCCCTGCGAGGTGTTGGCCGAGGTGCGCGAATTCGACACCGACGCGCTCACGCCGAAGGTGGGCGACTGGTTGGCGCGCGTGCCCTCCGTTTGCGCCTGCGCCTGCAGCAGGCGCTGGGCCGCCGCCTTGACGCTTGGATTGTCGCGCAGCGCGCCCTGTTCCAGGCCGTTCAGGGTGGCGTCGCCAAACACGCTCCACCATTGTTGCGGCAAGCGGGCATCAGCTTCGGCGGCGGCGCCCGGCGCCAGGTGGCGGTAGGCGGCGCCGTCCAGGTTTTTCGGCGCGCTGAAGTCGCTGCCGACGGTGGCGCAGGCGCTCATGGCCAGGGCCACGGATGCGGCCATCGTGATGCGGGTCAAAGCTGTCAACATGATGATTACCTCTGAATTCGTATTGTTTGATTGGCGGGGCCATTTATATTTAGTGCGCGCCCGCGCCGCCGCCGGATGGCGCTTTGACCTTGTCGGCAAACCAAAGTATGGCGATGCACGCAATGAGGATCAGACCGACGATCAGGAAGCCGTCGTTGTAAGCCATCACAAAGGCTTCGCGCCGCACCACGTTGTCGATCGCCGCCAGCGCCTGATTGCCGGCGCTGACCGGGTCGATGCCCTTGCCGATGAAGGACTGGGTCAGCTGGTCGATGCGCTCGCGGGTCGGGCCGGCATACATCGACACCGACTCGCCCAGCAGGGCCGAATGGAAATGCTCGCGGGTGCTGAGCGCCGTCGCCAGCAGGGCGATGCCGATCGAGCCGCCCAGATTGCGCGTCATGTTGAACAGGCTGGAGGCGGACGCCATGTCGCGCGGCGCGATGCCCTGCATGGCGAAATTCGACAGGGTCAGCATGATGAAGGGCTGGCCCAGGGAACGCACGATCTGCGACACCAGCAACTGGTCGTAGCCGGTGCCGGCGTCCATGAAGGCGTTCATCAGGCAGGACGCGCCAAACAGGCCCAGGCCGACCGAGCACAGGATGCGGTTGTCGACCTTCGACGACAGCGCCGCCGCGAACGGCATGATGAACAGCTGCGGCAAGCCGACCCACATGATGACTTCACCGATCTGCATCGGCGAGTAAGCGGCGATCTGGCCCAGGAACAGCGGCAGCAGGAAGGAGGAGCCGTACAAGCCCATGCCGGTGACGGCCGAGAGCACGGTGGCGACCAGAAAATTGCGCTTGCCGTACAGGGCCAGGTTGACGAAGGGTTCGGCGCGCGTGGCGCTGGTGACGACCCAGCCCAGCAGGCCGACGATGGCCATGCCGGCAAAGGTGATGATGAAGCTGGAGTCGAACCAGTCCTTCGAATTGCCCTCTTCCAGGAAAATGGTCAGGCTGCCCAGGCCCATGGCCATCAAGCCGATACCGAGCCAGTCGGCCTTCCACAACTGTTTGAGCTGCATCGCTTCGCGATCGAGGCCGTATATCATGCCGGCGATGAGCAGCGCGCCCGGCACCCAGTTGATGTAGAAAATCGAGGGCCAGCCGTACAACTCGCTCAAATAACCGCCGAAGGTGGGGCCCATGGCTGGCGCCAGGGTGGCGGTCAGGCCGAACAGGGCCATGCCGCTGGAGCGCTTCGAGGGCGGCAGCTTGGTCATCACCAGGGTCATCGCCATGGGAATCAGGGCGCCGCCGGTGAAACCTTGCAGCATGCGGAAAACGATCATGCTGGGCAAATTCCAGGCCGTGCCGCACAGGGTCGAAAACAGCAGGAACAGCGCGGTGGTGCCTATCATGTAAGCGCGCACGCCAAAGACGCGGCTGAGCAGCGCCGTCAGCGGGATGACGATGATTTCCGCCACCAGGTAAGCGGTCGAAATCCAGGAACCCTCTTCCTGCGTGGCCGAGAGCGTGCCGAGGATGTCGCGCAGCGATGAATTGGTGATCTGGATGTCGAGCACGGCCATGAAGGCGCCCATCATGCCGGCCGCCACCGCGATCCAGGTGCGTGCGCTCACCTTTGCGCCCGCCAGCGGCGCGCCGGGCATCGTGTTTGTCGTACTCGTCATGGCCGTGTCCTAGCGCGCCGCGTTCTTGGCGGCGTCGGGCTGGTTGATTTCCACTTCGGCCAGGGCCGACATGCCGGGCACCAGACGGCCGCCCAGTGCCTTGATGTCTTCCGCCTTCAGCACGATCTTGACCGGCACCCGCTGCACGATCTTGGTGAAGTTGCCGGTCGCGTTATCGGCCGGCAGCAGCGCGAACTGGGCGCCCGAGGCTGGCGAGAAACTGTCGACCTTGCCCACCAGGACTTTGCCCGGCATGGCGTCGATGCTCACATTCACTTCCTGGCCGGCGCGCAAATCGGCTAACTGGGTTTCCTTGAAGTTGGCGGTGACCCAGACGTCGTCTTGCACGATGGCCGTCAACTGCTGGCCCGGCTGCACCCGCATGCCGGTTTCGATGGTGCGCTTGCCGATGCGGCCGGCGACCGGCGCCAGGATGCGGTTATACGCCAATTGTTGCTGCGCATCCTTCAACTGCACCCGCAAGACGCGCGCCTGGGCCTTCAGCACTTCGCGCGCGGCGCTGGCCGAGGCGATCTGCGCCTTGGCGGCGACGGCGCTGTCGCGGCGCGCGGCCAGGTCGGCCACGGCCACCGAACGGCTGGCGTTGGCGGCGTCCACTTCCGCCTTCGAGACGGCTTTCATCTGGCTCGTATACAACTGGCCGTAGCGGTCGGCGTCCTGCTTGGCGCGCAACAATTGCGCTTCCGACTGCGCCACTTGGGCGGCGGCGCCGCTGGCCTGGGCTTGCACTTGCGCGATCTGCGCCTCGGACTGCAAGACTTGCTGCTCGGCCGTGTCGATCTGGGCCTGGATTTGCTCGGCCTTCACGCGCTGATCGAAGGGGTCGAGTTCGGCGATGATGTCGCCCGCCTTGACCATCTGGTTGTCGTCCACCAGCACGCGGGTGACGACGCCGGCGATGCGGGCCGACACCGGATGCACGTGGCCGGAAACATAGGCGTTTTCCGTTTCGACATAGTAATGGCTGCGATACCACATGCGGCCACCGGCGCCCAGCGCCGCCAGGGCGATCAGCCCGGCAACGATGATCACGCGCCGGTTCGGCGGGGTCGGCTCGGATGCGGCCGCTGCGGCCGGTGCGGCTGGGGCCGGCGGGACGGCGCTGAGCACCTTTTGTTCGGCTGGGTTGGTGGACATGCGGTGCTCCAAAATGAAATGATGTGAGTGCATTATTAGACAAACACATCCCGAAGTCAAGAAATGAAACGATTGCATTTCATTTTAATTTGGACTACAGTGACGGCATCGCAAACCAAGAATGCACAACACCATGGCACTTCCCGTTTCATTCGATATCGAGCCGGATCAGGCCGCAACGTCCGCCAACGACGCCGACACTTCCGCGTGCAAGGGGGCGGGACGACCGCGCGCGGCCGACATGGAAGCGCGCCTGGACAATCTGCTGGAAACGGCGGGGCAATTATTTCTGAAAAACGGATACAGCAAGGTCAGCCTGGAGCTGATCGCCCGCCAGGCCCATGTGGCGGTGCGCACCATCTACGTCAAATTCGGCGGCAAGGCGGGCTTGTTCAACGCCGTCATCGTCAGCCACCGGGCCCGCTATTTCTCGACCATGGTGAATATGGAGACCGACACCCGCCCGCTCGAGGACATCCTCGGCGATTTCGCGCTGCGCTTCATGAGCCTGGTCTCGGTGCCGGCCGCAGCTTGCCTGCACCGCATGGTGATCGCCGAAGCGGAAAGCAATCCCGAGTTGGCGACCACCTTTTACCAGGTGGGACCGGGCCAGACGCGCGACTTGCTGGTGCGCTTTTTCGCCCGGCCCGACATCGCGCCGCGCTTTCGCGCCGAGCTGCCGCACGAATTGCTGGCCACCCACCTGCTCAATTGCATCATGGGCGACCAGTTGTCGCGCTTGCTCTTCCCCGCGCGCACCGGGCCGAGCGAGGAAACCATCCGCAACAACGTCGCGCTGGGACTCGATTTGTTCTTCAAGGGCACGCTGCGTTAGCCTCTGTGTTCGCCAGCGCACAGATCGATGGCGCGTTCTGCCGCATCCTGTCCCTTGCAGAAAACGGACATGCGCGCGTTGCGCGCGACACCAACCATCAGACAAGAAGGCCCTATGAGCATGACGAACCGATTGGAATGGAGCAGGCAAGTGGCCGTGCTCAATGAAACCGTCAAAAAATTCCTGGCCGACCCAAGCGCCCAGCAATTCGACGCCGCGATCCTGGAAATGCGCAGCTACGCCGACGCCGCCAAGGCGGGCGCCGTCGAAATCCCGCCCCGTTTCGTCGTCAACTGAGTGTCTGGCGCCCGATCGCGGCGTTTGCGGTGGGGGGGGAAACGGATCGAGTAGGGGGCGCAGTTG
>DMYQ01000002.1:0-10900 GCA_003482555.1 Janthinobacterium sp.
TCTTCGATTGCCTCGATATTGCTCACGAGCAGTGCCGGCAGCCTGCAATCGGGCAGCAGCGCCGGCGTCAACCTTGTGGCCCTGGTCAAGGACGTCAATAACACGGTGGTGAAAAGTGCCCTGATTACTTTTTCGGCCGATTCCGGCGCTCTTCTCCAGTCCCAGGTTTCCACGGACGACAAGGGTCTGGCGACTGTGGCCCTGACCACCGGCAACGACCCGACCCTGCGCACGATCACGGTCACGGCCGACGCCGGCGGGGGGCAGAAAACGACCTCCCTCATCAGCGTGGTCGGCACCAAGGTTTCCCTCAGCGCCACTAACAGCGTCAAGGTGGGCGCGTCGTCGAGCATGACCGTCAAACTGGTGGACTCGAACAACATCGGTCTGGCTGGTAAAGCGGTCAGCTTCACCTCGGCGGCCAATGCCGTGATCGCGGTGAAGGGTGGCGGCGCGGCCGTGACCGACAGCAGCGGTCAGTTGATCTTGACGTACACGGCGCCAGCGGCCACGCCCTCCAGCGGCAGCGATGTCATCACGGTGAAGGCGGGCGGCGATACGACTTCGAGCACTGTCGCCATCAATAGCTCCAATTTCACCATCAATGCGGTAAACGGCACGGCGATACAAACGAGCGCCGCCATCAATGTTTGCCAGCCGATTGCCGTGCATGACGATCTGGGTGGCGCTCCGCTTGCGGGTAGTGTCGTCGGCATTACCACTTCGCTGGGCAATATATATAGCGACAACGTTTGTACCCTGACCGTCACCCCGTTCGTGTTTAACGGTACGGGCGACGCCACCGCCTATGTCCTGGCCACGAGCCCGGGCGTGGCGGCTTTGCAGGCTGCCGCGGGAGGTGCCACGGTGACCGGGACGATTGAATTTGTCGCGCCATTGACGGCGTCGGCCACCGTCAATGTACAAGCCAGTCCAGCCGTGCTGGGCGTCAACCTGGCCGGCTCGTCGACCCAGCAAAGTACGCTCAGCGCGACCGTCTTGGACGGCACGGCGCAAAACAACCGCGTCAAGAACGCCTTCGTGAGTTTCTCGGTGGTGAGCGACGCCAGCGGCGGTTCCCTGACCAGTCCCGCCACGGTGCTGACCGGCAGCGATGGCGTGGCGACGGTGAACTATATCGCCGGCTCCACGAATACCGCACTGAACGGCGTCCAAATCAAGGCCGCCATTCAGGGGGGTGTCTCGAACGCCAGCAACGTGGTCAATTTGACCGTCGCAAGGGCGGTTTCGATCACCGCCGGTACGGGTAACACCGTGGCGACACCGGACTCGACCACCTATCGACTAGACTACTCGGTCTCGGTCACCGACAGTACCGGCGCCGCTGTGGCGGACGTCAAACTCGACGCCTTGGTTCGTCCGCGCAGCTACAAGAAAGGCGCCCTGCAGTATCAATTGCCGAGTGGGCCATGGCTTCCGGTTACCAGCGCAACTTGCCTCAACGAAGATACGGATAACACCGGCATCTACAGCGTGATCAAGGATACCAACCGCAACGGCTTTCTCGACCCTGGCCTGCCCGTGACAATCACGCCGCACGTCACCACCGATGTGAATGGGCGCGCAATCATTTCCTTGACATATACGCGCGACCGCGCCAACTGGATTGACGTCGACTTCACGATACGCGGTACGGTTGCCGGCACGGAGTCGACCTATACAGGTTATACTGTGCTGCCTTACCTCGCATCCGATTTCTCGAACCTGGCCATCTCACCGCCGGGCCGGTTCAGTCCTTATGGCCAGGATAGCGTTTGCACCGATTCAAATTAACACTTTAGTGGCATGCAAAATCTGTATCTGGTAGGGCTGATGGGGGCGGGAAAAACCACCATCGGCCGCATTCTCGCCCGCAAACTGGGTCGGCGCTTCGTCGACTCGGATCACGAAATCGAGGCCCGCACAGGGGCCTCGATTCCGTGGATCTTCGAAATCGAGGGCGAGGACAGTTTCCGCCGCCGCGAGGCGGAGGTGATACGCGACCTCACCATGCAACAGGGCATCGTCATGGCCACGGGCGGCGGTGCCGTCCTGAACGCCGACAGCCGCGCCTTTCTGAAAGCGCGCGGCACCGTCATTTACTTGCGCGCCAACGTCAACAGCATCATGACGCGCACCAGCCACGACAAGAGCAGACCCCTGTTGCAGACCGCCGATCCGCGCAAGCGCATCGAGGAATTGGCCGTGCAGCGCGAACCGCTTTACATGGAAGTGGCCGACGTAGTCATCGACACGGGCCGACCTAACGTACAATCGATGGTCCAAACTATTTTGACGCAACTGGCCAGCCTCGAATGCGAAGCGTCGCCACATTGCGTCACACAAGCGAAGCCCTTGATGAACGAAGAATCGAATATCTTTTTAAGCGTCGACCTCGACGAGCGCAGCTACCCGATCGCGATCGGCCCCCACCTGTTGGCCGACGGCGATCTGCTGCTGCGCCACGTCAGCGGCGGCAAGGTGGCCATCGTCACCAATACCACCGTCGCGCCGCTGTACCTGGAGCGCCTGCGGCAAGCCCTGGGGGCGAGCGGCAAGGAAGTGATCAGCATCGTGCTGCCGGACGGCGAAGAGCACAAGAACTGGGCTAGCCTGATGCAGATTTTCGACACCCTGCTGGCCCACAAGTGCGACCGCAAGACCACCCTGGTGGCGCTGGGCGGCGGCGTGATCGGCGACCTGACCGGCTACGCGGCGGCCAGCTATATGCGCGGCATCGGTTTCATCCAGGTGCCCACCACCTTGCTGGCCCAGGTCGATTCCTCGGTGGGCGGCAAGACCGGCATCAATCATCCGCTCGGCAAGAACATGATAGGCGCGTTTTACCAGCCGCGCGTGGTCATCGCCGACACCTCGACCCTGGAAACGCTGCCGGCGCGCGAACTGTCGGCCGGCCTGGCCGAAGTGATCAAGCACGGCGCCATCATCGATTCGGCGTTTTTCGACTGGATCGAGGCCAACATGGCCAAGTTGATGGCGCGCGACAAGAGCGCGCTGGCCTACGCCATCGCCCGCTCTTGCGAGATCAAGGCCGACGTGGTGCGCCAGGACGAGCGCGAGGGCGGCTTGCGCGCCATCCTCAATTTCGGCCACACCTTCGGCCACGCGATCGAGGCGGGCCTCGGTTACGGCAAGTGGTTGCACGGCGAAGCCGTTGGCTGCGGCATGGTGATGGCGGCCGACCTGTCCTGCCGCATGGGCCTGATCGACGCCGGGTCCGTGGCGCGCGTGCGCGCCGTGGTGGCGGCGGCCGGCTTGCCGGTCGACGCGCCCGACCTGGGCACGGCGCGCTGGCTCGAGTTGATGGAAGTGGACAAGAAAAACGAGGGCGGGGCGATCAAGTTCATCCTGCTCAAGCCGCTCGGCAGCCCCAGCATCAGCAGCGCGCCGCAGCAATTGTTGCTCGACACCCTGGCCGCCTGCGTCAAGCCATGACGGGCGAGGCCGGCCTGGCTCCCTATGCTGCCCATTCGGCGCAGGGGCCGGGTCGGCGCTACCCGGAGGCGGAACCCGCCGGGCGCAGCCAGTTCCAGCGCGACCGCGACCGTATCATCCATTCATCGGCCTTCCGCCGCCTCGAATACAAGACCCAGGTCTTCCTCAACCACGAGGGCGACCTGTTCCGCACCCGCCTCACGCACAGCCTGGAAGTGGCGCAGATCGGGCGCTCGCTGGCGCGCAATCTGCGCCTGAATGAAGACCTGGTCGAGGCGATCGCCCTGGCGCACGACCTCGGCCACACCCCCTTCGGCCACGTCGGGCAGGACGTGCTGAACGAGTGCATGAAAGCGCACGGCGGCTTCGAGCACAATCTGCAAAGCTTGCGCGTGGTCGACTCCCTGGAACAGCACTACGGCGCCTTCGACGGCTTGAACCTGATGTTCGAGACGCGCGAGGGCATACTCAAGCACTGTTCGCTGGCCAATGCCCGGGAGTTGGGGCCGCTGGGCTTGCGCTTCATCGAACGCACCCAGCCGAGCCTGGAAGCGCAATTGACCAATCTGGCCGATGAAATCGCCTACAACAATCACGACATCGACGATGGCTTGCGCTCGGGCCTGATCAGCATGGCGCAGATGGAAGAGGTCGAATTGTTCGGGCGCCACCGGCGCGCCGTCGAGGCCGAGTTTCCCGGCTTGCCGGGCCGGCGCGCCATCTATGAAACCCTGCGTCGCATCATCAGCGCGCTGGCCGCCGACCTGGTCGCCACGTCGTCGCAACTGATACAGGCGGCGCAACCGGAGGATATCGCGGCGGTGCGCGCCGGCGCGCCGCTGATCCGCTTTTCCGACGCGATGCGGGCCGAGGCGACGGAATTGAAACGCTTCCTGTTCGCCAATCTGTACCGCCATTACCAGGTCAACCGGATGCGGGCCAAGGCCAGCCGCATCGTGCGCGAACTGTTCGACGCCTTTCAGGCCGAGCCGGCCCTGCTACCGCCCGATTACCTGGCCGCACCGGACGAGGCGGGCAGGCAGGCGCGCAAGATCGCCGACTATATCGCCGGCATGACGGACCGTTACGCGATCCGTGAGCACCGGCGCCTGTTCTCGGTCGACGAGTTATAGTCGCCATCGCCCCCGGCATGGGCGGCCATTTGGCGCCGCGGCTTAAAACAGCATGCGCGCCTGCGCCGCTTCGGCGTCGCCGAACAATCCCAGCAGCAGTTTCTTGATCGGCGCGGGCAAGGGCGCCTGGCCGATCCTGGCGCCATCGTACCAGACGTGGCCAGACTCGCCGGCCAGATCCAGGCGGCGCGCCAGCGCGATGCGGCAGGGCGCGATATGCAGCTTGTAGTGGGTGAAGACGTGGGTGATGGGCAGCAGGCGTTGCTGTGATTCGATTTGTCCGAACTTGCCCACCGCCAGCGCCAGGGCATCGCGGTCGAGCGCCGGGACGGCGCCCGCCACGAGCGGCGCGTGGCCGTCCAGTTCCGGCAGCGACAGCAGGCCGCCCCAGATGCCGGAGTCGGGCCGCTGCTCCAGCAAGACCTGGCCGCGGTCGATGATGACCAGCATCGTGGCGTGCTTTTCCGGGCTGGCTTTTTTTGGTTTACGCACAGGCAAATCCTTGACCCGGTCGGTGGCGTGGGCAACGCAGCGCCCGCGCAGGGGGCAGCGCCCGCAATCGGGATTGGCGCGCGTGCACAGGGTCGCGCCCAGGTCCATCAAACCCTGCGTGTAGGCTTCGATTCCCAGCAAAGGCAACAAGGCTTCGGCGCGCCGCCAGAGCGCTTCCTCGACCCGTTTTTCGCCGGGATAGGCGTCGATGCCGAAGACGCGCGCGAAGACGCGCTTGACGTTGCCGTCCAGGATGGCGGCGCGGGTGCCGCTGGAAAACGCCGAGATCGCCGCCGCCGTCGAGCGGCCGATGCCGGGCAAGTCGGCCAGCAGCGCCGGGTCGCTGGGAAAGACGCCGTCGTACTCGGCCAGCACGCGCTGGGCGCAGCGATGCAGATTGCGGGCCCGGGTGTAGTAACCGAGCCCGCTCCACTGCGCCATCACGTCCTCGGCCGGGGCTTCGGCCAGCGCGCGCAGGGTGGGAAAGCGTTCCAGGAAGCGGGCGTAATAGCCCAGCACGGCCGCCACCTGGGTTTGCTGCAACATGATCTCGGAAAGCCAGATCAGGTAAGCGTCGCGCGTGTTTTGCCACGGCAGCACATGCCGTCCATGCTCCTTTTGCCAGGCGATGACGGAGGCTGAAAATCCCGCGTCCGCCAATTCTTCAGCGCCGCCCGCGCCCGCGGGGCTCTTCGAGAGGCTCTTCGAGAGGCTCTTCGAGAGGCTCTTCAAGAGGCTCTTCATGTCTCAATCTTCATGTATCAATCTTCATGTATCAATCTTCATGTATCGGTCTTCATGCTTCAGGCGGCCGCTTCGAGGAGGGTGAATTCCGCGTTCATGGCGCTGCCGATGGCGCCCGCCAGTTCGCCCAGGCGCGCCTTGTGCCGCTCCAGGTCGGCCAGGATGGACTCGAAGGCTTCGATTTTCTGTTCCAGGCTGTCGGTGGCGTCATGGATGCGCTGGATCGAGGCCAGCCGGTGTTTCAACTGCTCCTTGTGCTGGCGGATCTGCGCCTCGAGCGGCGCCATGATCACCTTCAGCCACGCGTCGGCGTCGTCGTTACCGGCCTTGAAGCATTTGCGCACGCGCGAAGCGATCGAATCGAAAAACTTTTCCATCAAGGCCACGCGGCTGGTGGTGAGCAGGGTCGCGGTGCCGAATTGCTTGTGGTAGACGTCTTCGATGGCATCGATTTCATTGCGGTAGCGCAGCAGCGAAAACGGCATCGGCAGCGCCAGCGCCAGTCCGTGTTCAGTGGAAAAGCGGCGATACATCACGCCCATCATTTCCGAAATTTCCTCGGTCTTGCGATCCGACAGTTCCAGATTGTGCTTGATGCGCTCGAAGTACACCCGCACGGCTTCGCGCACGCCGGTGAAAAAGCGGCTGTCCTGCATTGCCGCGCGCACCCGGTCTATATCGTCGCGCACGATGTCCATGCCGAGGCTGGTGTACAACTCGGTCGACAGGCGGGTAAACACGGAACGCGTGGCCTGCAGCTTGAACAGGCTGGTGTCGAATTCCTTCTTTTCCACGTCGATGCGGCGCATCATGTGGGCCACCACATTGTGGTTCTTGCCGCGTAAGCTCTTGAGCTCGTGCAACTGCTCGGCGATGCCGCGGATGTGCGTTCCCAGTTGCGCCAGTTGCGCCGCGCCCACCGCTTGCAAGTCGGTCGTCAACTGCTTGCGGATGATGTCTTTCTTGGCCGGGATCAGCTCGTAGAACAGGGCCGTTTCCAGCGTTTCCAGGCGGCTCTTCTCGAGCAGGGCGGCGTCGCCGTTGATCTTGGCCACCAGGGCCTTTTGCGCCGACACGGGAAACACCTGGCGCGGGTCCAGGCCCAGCATGTGCGCCGCGCTGATTTGCTGGCGCTCGATCTCGACGGCCACTTCGGCGTCGCTGCGCAATTCGTCCCACATGCTGTCGATCTTGTTGAGCACCACCATGCGTCCGGCGCCGGGTCCGATGTGGGTGCGCCACACTTCGATATCGCTCTTGGTCACGCCGGTGTCGGCGGCCAGGATGAAGAGCACCGCGTGCGCGCTGGGAATCAGGTTCAAGGTCAGCTCGGGCTCGGTGCCGATGGCGTTCAAGCCGGGCGTGTCGAGGATCACCAGGCCTTGCTTGAGCAGCGGGTGGGGGAAGTTGATGATGGCGTGGCGCCACAACGAAATCTCGATCAAGCCCTGGGCGTTGATGTTGACGGCGGCGTCCGGATCGTCGGCGTCGTACAAGCCGTAGCGCGTGGCCTCGGCCAGGCTGACGTACTTGGTCAGGCTCACTTGCTTGAGCACTTCGTGCATGTCGTCGCCCACGTCCAGGTTGAGCGGCAACACCGTCCAAGCCTCGTCGTCGTCGCGGTAGTCGCTGGTCGACAGGCGCTCGGCCCGGGTTTCGATGGGCAGCAGGCGGATCGACGGCGGCCGGCTGGCGTCGTACAACAGCTCGGTCGGGCACATGGTGGTGCGGCCGGCGGCGGAGGGCAGGATGCGCTGGCCGTAATTGGCGAAGAAAATCGCGTTGATCAATTCCGATTTGCCGCGCGAAAACTCGGCCACGAAGGCCACCGACAACTTGTCGTCGGCCAGGCGGGTCAGCGCGCGCGTCATGCGCAGCTCCGTGACCGCGTCCGTGAGCGCCGCCGCCACCGACCATGTTTGGTATTTTTGCAAGGCCGCGACGACGCCTTGGCGCCATGCGCTGTATTGTTCGAAGTCCTTGACTATGATGCTCATGTTGCCCCCATCCGCTTGTTGTCTTATTTCTGGCAATTCACACAATAAAAAGTCGAGCGCTGCCCCTGTTTGATCTGGCGCACCGGGGCGCCGCACACGCGGCACGGCAGCCCACTTCGATCATAGACGAAATAACTCTGCTGGAAGTAGCCTGTTTGCCCGTTGACACCGATAAAATCGCGCAAGGTGCTACCGCCCTGGACGATGGCCTCGGCCAGAATCTCGCGTATGGCCAGCGCCAGCCGCTCGTAGCGGGCCGGGCCGATGCGCCGGGCCGGGGTCTTCGGATTGATGCCGGCCCGGAACAGGCTCTCGGAACAGTAGATATTGCCGACGCCGACGACGATATCGCCCGCCATCAGCACTTGCTTGATGGCGGTGCCGCGGGTGCGCGTCTCGCGGTACAGCAACTGGCCGGAAAAGCCGTCTTCCAGCGGTTCCACGCCCAGGCCGCGCAACAACAGGTGATTGTCGACGCCGCCGTCCCCGGCGTCATGCCAGAGCACGGCGCCGAAGCGGCGCGGATCGGTCAGGCGCAGCACTTGCGGGCCTTCGGCGCCGTCCACCAGCATGTCGAAATGGTCGTGCTTTTGCGCCACGGTGCCGGCTGGCAGCACGCGCAAGTGACCGGACATGCCCAGGTGAATGATCAGGGTGCCGTGCTCGAAGCCGATCAGCAAGTATTTGCCGCGCCGCCCCGTCAAGCCTATGGTGCGCCCGTCCAGGCGCAGCGCCAGGTCGGGCGGGAAGGGCCAGCGCAAGCCGCCGCGGCGCAGCACGACGGCGCGCACGGCATGGCCTTCCAGGTGGGGCGCCAGGCCGCGCCGGGTGACTTCTACTTCGGGCAATTCTGGCATGACGGCCTCGGACGAAGGTGTAAACGGGATGACAGCGACGTCTTCTGGATCTGGATAAATATTTCGTTACATGAGCGCGGTACGGAAACGATGTCTTGGGCGTAAAATCAAACTTTTTCCGTCCAGCCAGGAACGCCCTTGAAAAATGCTTTCGCCATTGTAACTCTCTCCGCCCTGATGTCGGCATGCGCCGTGTTGCCGGCGCCCGTTGCGCCCGTTACGCGGGTGGCGCCCGTCGCGGCGCCCGGCGCGCCCGACGACATGGCCATCGAGGGGGCGCCGCCGGAGGCGAACGGCGAAGTGTTGCCGAATGTCGAACTGAGCGGCGACTTGCTGTACAAGCTGACCAAGGCGGAACTGGAATTCAAGCGCGGCCAGTGGCAGGGCCCCTTCGTCACCATGATGGGCGTGGCGCAGCAAACCCGCGATCCGCGCCTGGCCCACCGGGCCGCCGAGATGGCGCTGGCGGGCAAGCAGGGCGCCGAAGCCCTGGCGGCCATCCGCCTGTGGCGCGAACTGGCGCCGCAGTCGGAAGAGGCGCGCCAGTATTTCCTCGGCTTCGTCGTGCTCAGCGATCAGATGGGCGAGGCCGAGCCCATCTTCGCGCAGCGCTTGCGCGACGCCAAGCCTGCCGCGCGCGGCGTCGCCATGTACCAGATGCAGCAATTTCTGAACCGGGCCAAGGACAAGCCGGCCGCCTTCGCCATGCTCGACCGCGTGCTGGCGCCCTACGCCGACACGCTGGAAAGCCACCTGGTGCTGGCGCAGAGCGCCAACGCCATCGGCGACCACGCGCGCGCCACGCAAGAGGCGCGGCTGGCCATGCAGATCAAACCCGATTCGGAATTGGCCGTGCTGACCCTGGCGCAGGTGGCGGCCGAGCCGGCCGCCATCGGCCAGTTGCTGACGGCTTTCCTGGCGCAGAATCCGGGCGCGCGCGAAGTGCGTGCTGCCTATGCGCGCCTGCTGGTCGAGCAAAAGCGGTTCGAGCCCGCGCGCGCGCAATTTCTCGTCTTGCTCAAGGGCCAGCCCGAGAATCCCTCCACCCTGTATGCGCTCGGCATCACCTCGTTGCAATTGAACGACGCGGCCATGGCCGAGACGTATTTCAAGCAGTTTCTTGCCGTGCTGACGGCCCATCCGAGCGACGAGCGCGACCCGTCCAAGGCGCTGATGATTCTGTCGCAACTGGCCGAGGAACGGGCCGACTTCGCCGGCGCCCTGCGCTGGATCGACCAGATCGACGAGCGCGATCCGCGAGCCTATGTCGAGGCCAGGATACGGCGGGCGCAACTGATGGCGCGGCATGGCGACCTGGACGGCGCACGCAAGGTCTTGGCCGAGACCCATGGCCAGGATGTCGAGCAGCAAGCCGACGTGGTGCTGGCGGACGCCCAGTTGCTGCGCGACGGGGGGTACAGCCAGACCGCCTTCACGGTGCTGGAAAACGCCCTCAAGCGCTACCCCGACAATCCCGAGCTGCTCTACGATTTCGCGCTGGTGGCGGAAAAGCTCGACAAGCTGGAATTGATGGAAACGAGTTTGCGGCGCGTCATCGCGCAAACGCCAAACAACCACCAGGCCTACAACGCGCTCGGCTATTCCCTGGCCGAGCGCAATATCCGCTTGCCGGAAGCCTATGCCTTGATCGACAAGGCCTTGAAGATGTCGCCGAACGATCCCTTCATCATGGATAGCATGGGCTGGGTGGAGTTCCGCATGGGGCGCCTGGCCGAGGCGGAAGACTTGCTGCGGCGCGCCTACGCGCTGCGCCAGGATCCCGAAATCGCCGTCCACCTGGGCGAAGTGCTGTGGCAAAAAGGCAACAAGGCCGATGCCCGAGCCGTCTGGCGCGAAGCGAAAATCAAGGATCCGAAAAACGATGTCTTGAAAAGCACACTGGCGCGCCTGAACCCGGGCTTGTAAGCTGCGGCTCGCCAAGCGGCGGGGTGATTGTCGGTTTCCGCAAGCGACCATCCCCTGAACGCAAGTTTCATTCATTCATATTCCGGATTCCCATGGCCATCGCGCGAAATCATGTATTCACCATCGGCGCCCTGTGCGCCTTGTCGGCTTGCGCCACCCTGGCGCCGCCATCGGCGCAGCAAGTGGCACCCTACCGCGAGGCGATCGAACTGAGCGGTCGCCTGTCGGTCAACTATGAGCGCGACGGCAAGAACGAATCGCTGTCGGGAAAATTCAACTGGCGGCAGAGCGCGCA
>DMYQ01000002.1:11104-27869 GCA_003482555.1 Janthinobacterium sp.
TCGATACCCTGAGCGCGCAGGCGCTGGGCTGGTCGCTGCCGGTATCGGGCTTGCGCGACTGGCTGCAGGGCTACGCGGCCGGCGCCGACGGCCGGCGCTTCGTCGCCTCGCCGCTGCGCGACACGGTCACCACCAGCGACGGCTGGCGCCTGCGCTATGTGTCGTGGCAAGAATCGGGACAGGACAAGACGGCGCAAGCCCATCCGCAGCCGAAGCGCATCGACGCCGAGCGCGCCGCCGGCCCGCACGCGAACGCGGTGGCGATCCGCATCGTCATCGATCCCGCCCAGCCATGAGTCCTGAGTCCATGAATCCGGCGCCGATGAATCCGGCGTCCCTGAATCCCGAGCCCCTGAATCCCGAGCCCCTGAATCCGGCGCCGATGAATCTGGCGTCCCTGAATGGCTGTCCGGCGCCGGCCAAGCTGAATTTGTTTTTGCACGTCAACGGGAGGCGCCCGGACGGCTACCATTTGCTGCAAACCGTGTTCCAGCTGATCGAGCGCGGCGACACCCTGGATTTCCAGTTGCGCGCCGACGCGCTGATACGCCGCGTGACCGACATTGCCGGCGTGCCGGAGCGGCAAGACTTGATCATTCGCGCCGCCCACCTGTTGCAGGCCGAGGTGCTGCGCCGCACGGGCGCGCTGCCGCCCGGGGTCGACATCGCCGTCAAGAAAATCCTGCCCATGGGCGGCGGCCTGGGCGGCGGTTCGTCGGACGCGGCCACCGCGCTGATGGCCCTCAACCACCTGTGGCGGGCCGGCTTGACGCGCGAAGAATTGATGGCGCTGGGCTTGCCGCTCGGCGCGGACATCCCTTTTTTCATCTTCGGCCAGAGCGCCTTCGCCGAAGGCGTGGGCGAGGCCTTGCAAGCCGTCGCCACGCCCGAACGCTGGTACCTGGTGATCGAGCCGGGCGTGTCGATTCCCACCGCCGCAATCTTTTGCGCGGAAGATTTGACAAGGGATACAAAACCCGTCAGAATAGCGGACTTTTCCAGGCACATCATTGTTGAAGATGAGGTGGCGGGATTTGGCAGGAACGATCTGCAACAAGTGGCAACGCGACTATTTCCGCCGGTGGCTGAGGCGATAAAATGGTTGAGCTGTTACGGCAAGGCCAGGATGACTGGCTCCGGTGCTTGTGTGTTTTGCGCGTTTTCCAGCCGGGAGGAAGCCGATAGGGTGCTCAGCAATGTGCCACCGATCTGGACCGCCTGGACGGCAAAATCGCTGAGCCACCATCCGCTGTGCGAAATGTTGTAGGTAGGAATAAATAAATTTGGCTTTATGTTGATTTGGCGATAGAATACTCGCCAATGTGACGGCAAGCAGTCAGTTGCGTAGGGGAATCGCCAAGTTGGTTAAGGCACTGGATTTTGATTCCAGCATCCGAAGGTTCGAGTCCTTCTTCCCCTGCCATTCGTTTTCCCTGCAAATCTGTCGATGCGAAGTTGGCGTCCAGTCAGGGCAAAATTCGATGTTTCCGCGTACGCGGCTCATCTATACACAGCATCCGGCTGGGCTTTTGCCCGGCTGATGGCTTTTCAAGATATCAACGCTTACCTCTTGGGACTTCTCCAATGGCTTACGAAAACCTGATGGTTTTTACCGGCAACGCTAATCCGGCTTTGGCAGAAGGGGTCGCAAAAAATCTCGGCATCCCTCTCGGCAAAGCCAACGTCTCCAAATTCTCCGACGGCGAAGTCATGGTCGAGATCAACGAGAACGTGCGCGGTAAAGACGTATTCGTGCTGCAATCGACTTGCGCGCCAACCAACGACAGCCTGATGGAAATCATCCTCATGGTCGACGCCCTGAAACGCGCATCCGCCGGCCGCATCACCGCCGCGATCCCGTATTTCGGCTACGCCCGCCAGGATCGCCGTCCCCGTTCGGCCCGCGTCGCCATCTCGGCCAAGGTGGTTGCCAACATGCTGGAAAAAGCCGGCGTCGAGCGCGTCCTGATCATGGACTTGCATGCCGACCAGATCCAGGGCTTCTTCGATATCCCGGTCGACAATATCTACGCTTCGCCGATTCTGCTGAGCGACCTGCAAAAGAAAAATTACCAGGATTTGCTGGTGGTCTCGCCCGACGTCGGCGGCGTGGTGCGCGCGCGCGCGCTGGCCAAGCGCCTCGGTTGCGACCTGGCCATCATCGACAAGCGCCGCCCGAAGGCGAACGTGTCGGAAGTGATGAACATCATCGGCGAAGTCGAAGGCCGCAACTGCGTGATCATGGATGACATGGTCGACACGGCCGGCACCCTGACCAAGGCGGCCGAAGTGTTGAAGGAGCGGGGCGCCAAGAAAGTCGTTGCCTATTGCACGCACGCGGTGCTGTCCGGCCCGGCGATCGAGCGCATTTCCGCTTCGCCGCTGGACGAACTGGTCGTCACCGACACCATCCCGCTGTCGGCCGCCGCTCTCGCCTGCGGCAAGATCCGCCAACTGACGTGCGCGCCCCTGCTGGCCGAAACGTTCAAACGCATCATCAAGGGCGACTCGGTCATTTCGCTGTTCATCGACTAAGACCGTTCGCCGTAGCGACTTCTTGGGCGCGGTTTTCGCGCCCATTTCCGAAATCCCCTGGTCGCGGGGGATTTCACCACCAGGGCGCAAGCCTTGTAATTTTTGGAGCAACACATGAAAGTTATCGCATTTAAACGTGAACTGCAAGGTACCGGAGCGAGCCGCCGCCTGCGTATTTCCGGCCAAACCCCTGGTATCGTCTACGGCGGCGTCGAAGCCCCGGTCATGATCTCGCTCGATCACAACGCTCTGTACCACGCGCTGAAAAAAGAAGTGTTCCACTCCTCGATCCTGGAACTGGAAATCGACGGCGCCTCGCAACAAGTGCTGCTGCGCGACTTCCAAGTCCACGCGTACAAACAATTGGTCTTGCACGCGGATTTCCAGCGCGTTCACGCCGATCAAGCGATCGAAATGAAAGTGGCGCTGCACTTTGTCAACGCCGACGTTTCGCCAGCCGTCAAGCTGCACGCCGCAACGATCAGCCACGTGCTGGCCGAAGTTCGCGTCGCTTGCCTGCCAGGCAAACTGCCGGAATTCATCACCGTTGACCTGTCGACCATCGACGTCGGTCATTCGATCCACCTGGCCGACCTGGTTCTGCCGGAAGGCGTCACCGTCATCGCTCACGGCCGCAACCAAACCGTTGCCACCGCTCTGGTGCCAGCCGGTCACGTTTCCGCTGAAGCCGCTCCAGCAGCCGACGCCGCCGCTCCAGCGGCCGGCAAAAAGCCAGCCGGCAAGAAGTAATTCTCGCCCGAAGCCGCCGCCCGCGGCGCGCTCCGATAAAAAACCCGCCTGGCGGGTTTTTTATTGCCCATTTTCCCAGATAATCAGTCTTTTCACTGTCAGAACGCCATGTCCATTCGCCTGATCGTCGGCCTCGGCAATCCCGGCCCCGAATACGAACAAACCCGCCACAACGCCGGCTTTTGGCTGGTGGACAATTTCGCCAACAGCTTGCCCGGCGTGCGCCTGCAGCGCGAATCGCGCTTCAACGCGCTGGTCGCCAAGACCACGTTGGGCGGCGCCGAACTGTGGTTGCTGGAACCGCAAACCTTCATGAACCGTTCCGGCCAGTCGGTCGGCGCGCTGGCGCGCTTTTACAAGATCGCCGCCGACGAGGTGCTGGTGGTACACGACGAACTCGACCTGCCGCCCGGCGTCGCCAAGCTGAAAAAAGGCGGATCGGCCGGCGGCCACAATGGCTTGAAGGACATCACCGCCGCGCTCGGCACCCAGGATTACTGGCGCCTGCGGCTGGGCATAGGCCACCCGCGCACGGCCGCCTCGCAGCAAGCCGTGGCCGACTTCGTGTTGCACCGCCCGCGCAAGGAAGAGCAAGTCTTGATCGAGGAGGGCATCGAAAAGAGCTTGCGCGTGCTGCCTCTGGTTTTCCAGGGCAAGTTCGATGCCGCCACCATGCAGTTGCACACGGTTTGAGGAGCATCCCGCGGCGCGGCGCCGGAGGATAAGCCCGCGCACCCGCTTCCATGCCCGTCACAGGGACTGGATGATGATCTGGCTCTTCAAGTCGCGCTCGATGCGCTCGACCAGCGGGCGCAGGACCCGGTAATCGGCCGCCGTGCACACCATGCCGGCGGGGCTGAAGACGAGGCGGCGCCGCACGCTGATGGCGTTGCCCTTGCGCAGGTATTCGGCGCGGTAGTCGACGCCAGCCTGGTGCAGGGTGAAGGGGGCCGGCAGCGCCAGGATGTTCACTTCCGGGGCGAAGTCGAAGCCGGTTTCCTCTTCGCTGTCGATGGCCGGGCAGATGAAGTCTTGGCGCCTGTCCTTTTCCCGCGCCAGCGCGGCCAGCGATTCGGCGACGCCGCCCCAGAAATTGAAGGAAGTGCCGACCCCGGTCGGCCCCGGCAGGTTGGCGAAATTCTCGCTTTTGCCGGCGAATACCATCTGATATTCATCGCCTGTGCCGTCCAGCTGGCCCGCGTCGAGCACGCCGAAGCCGCGCTGGCCGAAGGCTTGCAGCATGTGCTCGACGAGCAGGTCGCGGTCGGCCGGCTTGGTGTCGCGCACGGCTTGCCGGTACGGTTCGGCGGTCGCGCCGGCGCTGGTCTTGGCGACGCGGAACAGGCTGTCGCCATTTTTCCCGATGTGAAACTCGATCCTGTTGCGGCTCCGTTCGGCCTGGGAAGAGGGCGTCCTGGCCAGGCGGCCGCTCTGGATCAGCAGAACAGGCTTGTCCAGGTCTTGCAGCGGCAGATAGCCGGCGGCGACGGCGTCGGCGGTCGAGTCCAGGTACAGGGCCAGGCTGGGAATATAAGTGATCATGTGGTTGAAGATGCCCAGGGTGGGCGTGACGGGCAGGCGGTAGACATTGTCGCCATTGATCAGGGCGCCATCGCTGGCTATACCGGCCGCCGCCAGCAGGGCTCCCAGCAGGCTGGCGTGATCCTTGCAGTCGCCGTAGCGCTGTTCGAGCACGGTCGCAGCCGGGTGCGGCACCACGCCGCCGGGGCCGATGTACACGCCGACATAACGGATATTGCGGCGCACCCAGTCGCCCAGCGCCAGGGCCTTGGCGCGCGGCGTGTCCAGGCCGGCCGTCAATTGCGCCGCCAGCGCCGCGATGGCCGGCGTGACGGCGCCCTTGTCTTGCGCGCGCGCGTAAAAGGCGCGCGCGAAGGCGGCATAGTCGGCAAAGGTCGATACCGCCAGGCGCTTGCCGTAATCGAGGTAGCTGACGGAGTCGTTTTCGATGCGGATATTCTCGCCCGGCTCGTACACCCATTGATAGCGCTTGCGGCCCGGCGCCGCCGCGACGGCGACGGCGCGAAAGCCCACCGCGTCGGAGTACAGCGGCATGGCGGCCGGCATGTCGTAGCTGAGGCTGAAGGCCTTGTTCAGGTAAAACTGGGACGAAGACAAGTCTTCGAAGTGGCCGGGGAAGAGGGCGATCGTACGTCTGAGAACATAATGCAGCACCAGGCGGTCGCCCACGGCGACGTCGGGGAAGACCACGGCTTTCACGCTGGTGTCCTGGAACATGGGGGCGTCGGTCGAGACGGCTTCCTGCTGATCCTTGATTTGCTCGGCCGACACGGGAACCCGGCGCCCGTCCGGTTTTTCCGTGTAGGCGGCGATCTCGTCGACTTCATCGAGCGTGCGGTTGTAGCTGATGTAATACTGGCCGTGGGCGGCGATGGCCGGCTCTTGCGCGATGCGGCGCACGTCGTCCACGGTCAGGCGGTAACTGCCGTCGGCGTTGACGACATAGGCTTGCGCGTATTGCTCGATCACCATCGAGGGATCGGTGCCGGTATCGCGCGCGCGGGCGGCGCCAGCGCCACCCAGCAGGGCAAAGGCCAGGGCGCAAGCGGGGAGGGCGGCGGCGCGGCGGCGCGCGCCGGCACAGGCGATATTTACGATATTCACGATGCGCGCGATAGGCACAATAGGTACGATGGGCACAATAGGCATGGCGGGCTCCGGAGGCGGCGGACGGTGGGCAAATGGTAGCTACTGCGCAACATCGCTCCTTGCGTCACCGCAAGCGGGGCGCGCCGGCGCCGCGCAAATCGGCCTTGCCATGCGCAAATCGGCGCGCGCCGCATAAGTCTTTGGAAGAGAACCCGCTGGAGAGTTACAATTGACCCCCTGAAGGCAGCAAAACACGACCATTCCCCGAAAATGCGGCCATGTGCCCGGTTTTCCCTAACAAGCAGCACCATTTCGCCGCTCGCCGGCGGCGGGCGCTTTGATTATTAAAGGTTTTTCATGAGTCTCCAATGCGGCATCGTCGGCTTGCCGAACGTCGGCAAGTCCACCCTCTTCAACGCCCTGACCAAGGCCGGCATTCCGGCTGAAAACTATCCTTTCTGCACCATCGAGCCGAACGTCGGCGTCGTCGAAGTGCCGGACCCGCGCATGGATGCGCTAGCCGCCATCGTCAAGCCAGAGCGCATGGTCAACGCCATCGTTGAATTCGTCGACATCGCCGGCCTGGTGGCTGGCGCGTCGAAGGGCGAGGGCTTGGGCAACCAGTTCCTGTCGCACATCCGCGAAACGGACGCCATCGTCAATGTCGTGCGCTGCTTCGAAGACGACAACGTGATCCACGTGGCCGGCAAGATCAGCCCGCTGGACGATATCGAAGTGATCCAGACCGAGCTGGCCCTGGCCGACCTGGGCACGGTTGAAAAAGCCATTCACCGCGAACACAAGAAGGCCCGCTCCGGCGACAAGGACGCGGCCAAGCTGGTGGCCTTGCTGGAACGCGTGCTGCCGCACCTGAACGACGCCAAGCCGGTGCGCGCGATGGGTCTGGACGACGAGGAAATGCTGCTGATCAAGCCGCTGTGCCTGATCACGGCGAAGCCTGCCATGTATGTCGGCAACGTGTCGGACACGGGCTTCGTCAACAATCCCCTGCTGGACCAACTGGCCGCCTACGCCGCTTCGCAAAACGCGCCCATGGTCGCGATCTGCGCCTCGATCGAATCGGAAATCGCCGACCTCGACGACGCCGACAAGGAAGCCTTCCTGTCCGACATGGGCATGCAAGAACCGGGTCTGGATCGCCTGATCCGCGCCGCCTACAAACTGCTGGGCCTGCAGACTTACTTCACTGCGGGCGTCAAGGAAGTGCGCGCCTGGACCATCCACGTGGGCGACACGGGCCCGCAAGCGGCCGGCGTGATCCACACCGACTTCGAGCGCGGCTTCATCCGCGCCCAGACCATCGCTTACGACGACTTCATCACCTACAAGGGCGAGTCGGGCGCGAAAGAGGCTGGCAAGATGCGCGCCGAGGGCAAGGAATACGTGGTCAAGGATGGCGACGTGTTGAACTTCTTGTTCAACGTCTAAGCCAAAACCTGCCTCGCTTCCCGTGAGGCATGAAAATTTGAGGAAAGCCCCGTAGCTACGGTAGCCACGGGGCTTTTTTTATGCCGTGCCCGATCAGGGCTGGCTCGCGCGGCGATGCAAGCGGTATTTTCCACGATACGAAAATAAGATTCCACATTGTGATATGAAAATAAGGTGGAAATGGGTCTATCCATCCTATTTTTTGAAAACACATTTCACATCGCAAAAAACATAATGTAACTCATTGAAAATAAACGTATTAATTTAAGTCATTTGTCTTATATAAGACTTGGCGCTCAAGACGTAAACGGGCTATTATTCTCACATGCAGTCAGCTTTGTTTTCAGCACCAGTTTTTCAGAAGCACCGAGAATCAATACGTTTTCATCAATCTTGCATTATTATTTAGGATACTATCATGTCAAAATATCAAGACGATATCAAAGCCATTGCCGGCCTGAAAGACAAAGAAGGCAGTGCCTGGAACGCGATCAATTCCGAGTCCGCCGCGCGCATGCGCGCCCAGAACCGCTTCAAAACCGGTCTGGACATCGCCAAGTACACCGCCAAGATCATGCGCGATGACATGGCGAATTACGACGCCGACAGTTCCAAGTACACCCAGTCGCTGGGTTGCTGGCACGGTTTCATCGGTCAACAGAAGATGATTTCGATCAAGAAGCACTTCAACAGCACCGAGCGCCGCTACCTCTACCTGTCCGGCTGGATGATTGCCGCGCTGCGCTCCGAGTTCGGCCCACTGCCTGACCAGTCCATGCACGAGAAGACCGCCGTTGCCGACCTGATCCGCGAGCTGTACACCTTCCTGCGTCAAGCCGATGCGCGCGAACTGGGCGGCCTGTTCCGCCAGTTGGATGGCGCCGAAGGCGCCGCCAAGCAAGCGATCCAGAGCAAGATCGACAATCACATCACCCACGTGGTGCCTATCATCGCCGACATCGATGCCGGTTTCGGCAATGCCGAAGCAACTTACCTGATGGCCAAGCAATTGATCGAGGCGGGTGCCTGCTGCATCCAGATCGAAAACCAGGTTTCCGATGAAAAACAGTGCGGCCATCAAGACGGCAAGGTCACGGTTCCCCACGAAGACTTCCTGGCGAAGATCCGCGCCGTGCGTTACGCCTTCCTGGAACTGGGTATCGACGACGGGGTGATCGTTGCGCGCACCGACTCGCTGGGCGCCGGCCTGACCAAGCAAATCGCCGTCACCCGCGAACCGGGCGACCTGGGCGACAAGTACAACTCCTTCCTGGACGTCGAAGAAGTGTCGCTGGAATCGATGGGCAACGGCGACGTGGTCATCAAGCGCGACGGCAAGCTGCTGCGTCCCAAGCGTTTGCCTAGCAACTTGTTCCAGTTCCGCGCCGGCACGGGCGAAGAGCGTTGCGTACTCGACTGCATCACGTCGCTGCAAAACGGCGCCGACCTGCTGTGGATCGAAACCGAAAAACCGCATATCGCGCAAATCGGCGGCATGGTCAGCGCGATCCGGAAAGTCATTCCAAACGCCAAGCTGGTGTACAACAACAGCCCATCGTTCAACTGGACCCTGAACTTCCGTCAGCAAATGTTCGACAGCATGAAGAGCGAAGGCAAGGATGTTTCCGCCTACGACCGCGCCGGGCTGATGAGCGTCGAGTACGACAGCACGGAACTGGCCTTGGCCGCCGATGAGAAAATCCGCACCTTCCAGGCCGACTCGGCCCGCGAAGCCGGCATCTTCCATCACCTGATCACCTTGCCGACCTACCATACCGCTGCATTGTCGACCGACAACCTGGCGAAAGATTACTTCGGCGAGCAAGGCATGCTGGGTTATGTCGCTGGCGTGCAGCGCAAAGAAATCCGTCAGGGCATCGCTTGCGTCAAGCATCAAAACATGTCCGGCTCGGACATCGGCGATGACCATAAAGAGTACTTCAGTGGCGAAGCCGCCCTGAAAGCATCCGGTAAAGACAACACGATGAACCAGTTCTAAGAGCTGATTCAGGTGTGATGAAAAGCTCGCTTCGGCGAGCTTTTTTATGCGCGCCGCGGTCGTGGATGTTTGTAGATTTTTGGAAGCTTCCGAAAAAATATACAATTGGACTGCATTTTTGGCGCCGCTCCGGGGAATTGAGCTTGAAAATGGCTGCGCCCGGCGAATATTCGACATTCGAATTATTGCCTGATACGATGTTGAATTATTAACTCCATCCGCCAGAAAACCGTGTAACAACACAGGAGAAATACATGGTCGAAGTCACATCCATACTCAGCATCGCGGCGGCCCTTTGCGTCGGCGCGGTAAGCCCGGGCCCGAGTTTTCTGATGGTGGCAAAGACAGCCGCATCAGCGGGGCGCTCAAATGGCTTGAACGCCGCTCTCGGCATGGGCCTTGGTACATTGATATTTGCCATCGTATCGCTGCTTGGCTTGAATGCCGTCTTCCTCGCCGTACCCGCACATTACGTCGCATTAAAGCTCGTCGGAGGTCTTTACCTTGCTTACATGGGGTTTCGTATTTGGCAAGGAGCGAAGCAGCCGCTTGACGTCTCGATTGACGCTACTTCGGAAGTTTAGCGAGCGGTAAAAGTTACTTCTTGCTTGGCTTTGTAACGCAAGTGAGCAAGCCCAAAACCGCCATCGTGTATGCGGGTGTCTTCGCGGCGTTCTTGCCCGCCACGCCCAGCATTCAATACAATTTTGCAGTTGTTACGCTGGCGTTCTTGATCGACGCCGGCTGGTACGCCATTGTGGCGACGGTTTTATCCGCCAATGGGCCAGGAGGCACCTACCTTTTCTATAAAAAATGGATGGATCGCTCGGCCGGTGGCATCCTGGGTGCGCTGGGACTGAAGCTGGCGGCCTCCGCGGGTCAACACTGAAAATTTAACCGGCGACGGGGCGCTCAACGGGGACAGATTCCCGTCGAAAGCTCGCCGCTTGACGATGACCTTGAGCGGCAGCGATCAGGGCGCGATCAAGACTGGGCCGAAAATACCGTGAAATGCGAGCACGGCCTTCTTGAATGCGCGCCCTTGCGCTTAGGCGCGCTCGGCCAACGCCAGTTGCGCGCACAGGGCGGCGCCGCGCGAAGCGCTCGCCAGCGTTTCCAGGTCGACATAGGTGGGCGAGATGCGGATGTTGCGGTCCTCGGGATCGCGTCCGCCCGGGTGGGTGGCGCCGGCCGGCGTCAGCGCGATGCCGGCCCGCTGCGCCAGTTCCACCGTGCGCCGCGCCGTGCCGGGGGCGACGTCCAGGCTGATGAAGTATCCGCCGGCGGGACGGGTCCAGCTGGCGCCGTCGTCGGCCGTGAAGCTGTCCGCGAACGCGGCGCCCACACAGTCGAATTTCGGCGCCAGGATGGCCCGCTGCAGGCGCATGTGGGCCATCAAGCCGTCGGCGTCGCCGAAGAATTCCAAGTGGCGCAACTGATTCACCTTGTCCGGGCCGATGGTGCGGTACTTGCGCCGCTCCAGCCACCAGGCCAGGTTTTCCGGCGAAGAGCCGAAGAAGGCCAGGCCGGCGCCGGGCAAGACGATTTTCGAGGTCGACGCGAAGACGAAGGGGCGGTTGGCATGGCCGGCGGCCGCGCACAGGCCGGCGATGTCCTGGTTCGCGATCTCGTCTTCGCCCAGGTGGTGCACGGCGTAGGCGTTGTCCCAGAAAATGCGGAAGTCGGGCGCCGCCGTCGGCATCGCCGCCAGCCGCCGCACGGTGTCTGCGTCATAGGTGGCGCCGCTCGGATTGCTGTACTTCGGCACGCACCAGATACCCTTGATGGCGGGGTCGGAGGCGACCAGGCGTTCGACCGCGTCCATGTCCGGGCCCGTCGCCAGCATGGCCACGGGCAGCATCTCGACGCGGAATTCGTCGCAGATCGAAAAGTGCCGGTCGTAGCCAGGCACCGGGCAGATGAACTTGACGACGCTTTCGCCCGACCAGGGCCGCGCGCCGCCCGGCACGCCGCGCAGGAAGGCGTGGCCGAAGGCTTCGTGCATCAGGGCGAGGCTGGAGTTTTCGCCGATCGCCACGCCGTCGGCGGGCAGTCCCAGTAATTTATCGGCGAACAGCTCGCGCACCTCGGGCATGCCTTGCAGGCCGCCGTAGTTGCGCCAGTCGCTGCCGTCGCGCGAGGCGAAGGCGCTCCCGCCCGGCAGCGACAGGAAGCGCTTGGCCAGCGCCAGTTGCTCGGTCGACGGCACGCCGCGCGTCATATTGATTTTTAATCCGCGGGCGCATAGGTCAGCATACAGCGACTCGAGCCGGGTACCCGCGCGCGCGGCGGCGGGACTGTCAATGTGGGTAGTCGAATTCATATTGGAGCGTTCCTTGAGAGACGGTGCTGGGGAAGGGCTGCCGCCGCCCGGGGGCGGGCGGCGGCATCGTTGCAAGCGCTGGCGTGACTGAAGCGGACTGCCTCAGTAAGTGTAGAACATGCGCTGTATTTCCTGGGTGTTGCTGGTTTTGGTGAGGGCGAGCATCAGCAGGATGCGCGCCTTTTGCGCGTTCAGCGTGTCCGCCACGACGGTGTCGAGTTCGTCGTCGTTGGCTTCGCCGTTGCGCGCCACGATGCCCTGGCCGACACGGCTGGCGCGCACGATCAACACGCCCTTCTTGCGCGCCTCGATCAGCGGCCCCTTCATCTGCGCGGCGATGCTGCCGTCGCCGACGCCGGCCTGCACGATGCCCTTGGCGCCGGCCCCGACCAGGGCGTCCAGCGCGACCCGGCCCATGTTGGCGTAGCCGTAGATAATGTCGACCTGCGGCAGCGCCTCGAGTTTGCTGATGTCGAACTCGGTGTCGGCCGTGTTCTTGCGTGTCGACTGGCGGTAAAAGAAGGCCTTGTTGCCCTGGATGTAGCCGAGCATGCCCAGTTCGGTCGACTTGAAGGTGTCGGTGGTCGAGGTATTCGTTTTCGTCACTTCGCGGGCCGCGTTGATCTGGTCGTTCAAGGCCACCAGCACGCCCTTGCCGACGGCGTCCTTGCTGCCGGCCAGCAGCACCGCGTTATACAGATTGATGGGGCCGTCGGCCGAGATCGCCGTCGACGGACGCATGGCGCCTACCACCACCACCGGCTTGCGGCTCTTCACCGTCAGGTCGAGGAAGTAGGCGGTTTCTTCGATGGTGTCGGTGCCGTGGGTGACGACGACGCCATCCACGTCCGGCCGCGCCAGCAAGACATTGATGCGCTTGGCCAGAGTCAGCCAGTGGGCGTTGGTCATGCTTTCGCTGGCGATCTGGAAGACTTGCTCGCCCTTCACGTTGGCCACTTTTTTCAGTTCCGGCACGGCCGCGATCAGGCGCTCCACGCCGACGGTGGCGGACGTGTAGCCGACCGTGGTGGTGCTGTCGGCGCCGCTGCCGGCGATGGTGCCGCCGGTGGCCAGGATGACGATATTGGGCAGGTGCGCGGCACTCGCCTCCTGGGCCCGGGCCGGCGCGCCGGCCAGCAGTTGGGTACTCAGCAGGACGCCGAACAGCAGTTGCGCATAAGCGTGGAAATTACGGGATAACATAGATCTCCTGAGTGGATTGCCCCGCTCCGCCGACGCTGACGGTTGTTCGGATGTTGTGCGATGCAACGGGGGCACAAGGTTGGCGGTCTGGCTGGCCGGGGTGCCGGCCATCGGGCGATATGTTAACCCGATGCCGACCGCGTGCCCGTACTGTAAGCAAAGCGCCCCGGCAAGACCAATGCCGAGTTGTTATCAATCCATGCAATTTCTGCATGAAAATGGCGCCCCCGCCTTGGCGCCTCGCCCCTCCCTGCGGCGCTTACAGCTGCTTACCAAACTGACGAATTCGGAACACTGTTGCGTCAACAGTGCTTAGCGGGAACCGTTAATGGAATACAGGGGATGCATTCCCGTTCTTCAGAGGTGACATGATGGTCAGCACGGCGCCCAGCAAGGAAATGGTCAGGATATGGTTGCTGCGCGAACTGTCGCTGCGCCGGCCACCGCCCGATCCGCGGCAGATCCGGCGCGAACTGGCGTGGGGGTGGAGCGCGCCGGAGCGCGGAGAGCGACGCGCGGCGTAACGGCTAGCTGCGAGGCTAGCTGCGGCGGGGCATCGCAAGCGGGGCGCCGCGAGTCTCCTCGCGTCGCCCCGGCTCGCCGCGCTTTGCCAATACCGCGCCCGTCCGAAGCCGGCGCCGGACGATCAGCAAGAGCCGCAGGGCGCGCCGGCCGGCTTGGCCGCGCCATCGCCCAGGCGTCCCGTCAGATTGCGCAAGAGCGCAGCCAGCCCGAAAGTGGCGTGCGGCAGGGGCAGGAAATCGATACGGCTGGCGCCCTTGTCGGCTTCGATCACCACCAGCCGGCCCGGCGCGACATTCAGGCTCTCGCCCGCGCGCAGCCAAAAGTCGTCGCGCCCGCCCTCCACGGTGACCCAGACCCGGCCGCTGGCGACGCGCAGCGTCCTGGCTTGCGCGGCAACGCCGGACACGGCGTGCCCAGCCTGGATCTCGAAGCAGCGGTTTGCGAATAAGTTTCTCATGATGGTCTCCGTGAAGTGATGTCCGGCGCGGCGGGTCGAACGTTTCGAACCCTTTGTTTCTGCGCCACACAGCCAAATCTTACGTCTTGTGTGCACTGCCGCAAAATGATATATTTTCCCATCGCTTGCTACTTTATTTCACATAGATAATGGCCGATCTGCATCGCTTGCCCAATCTTGCCGCCCTACGCGCCTTCGAAGCGGCCGCCCGCCACGAGAATTTTTCCCGCGCCGCCGAGGAAATCCACGTCACCCACGGCGCCGTCAGCCACCAGGTGCGCGGCCTGGAAGAGGAGCTGGGCGTGCAACTGTTCACGCGCAAGGGCAAGCGCATCGCCGTCACCGACGAAGGCCAGCGCTTCGCCGCCATCGTGCGCAAGTCGCTGATGGACATCGCGGTGGCGGCGGCGGCGCTGAAAGCGAGCGCCGGGCAAAAACGCCTGACCATCACTGCCATGCCCTCGCTGGCGGCGCGCTGGCTGGCGCCCCGCCTGGGCAACTTCATCGACCTGTATCCCGACATCGAAGTGGTGCTGCAATCGAGCGGCCAGGTGGTCGACCTGGAGCGCCAGGCGATCGATGTCGGTATCCGCTTCGGCAGCGGCAACTACCCCGGCCTGACGGTGGAAAAACTGATGGACGACTACTACTATCCGGCCGCCAGCCCGCGCTTGAACGGCGGCGAATTGCCGGCCACGGCGCAGGATCTGGGCCGCTTCCACCTGCTGCGCGGCGACGACGAACCGTGGCTGCCCTGGTTGCGCGCGGCCGGCAGCGCCCTGGCCGAACCCAGCGGCGGCATCGTCTACCACGACCTGGCGATGCTGCTGCGCGCGGCCGCCCATGGCGACGGCATCGCGCTGGCGCGGCATGTGATCGTGATGCAGGAAATCTGTTCCGGCGAGCTGGTGCGCCTGTTCGACGTCGCCGTGAAATGCCCGTTCTCGTATTATTTCGTCTGCACGCCGCAAGCGCTGCTGCGTCCCGAAGTGCGCGCCTTCCACGACTGGCTGTTTGCCCAGGTTCGGCAATTCGACACTGTGTGCGGCTGGCCGCAGATGTCCGAACGGCTGTACCAGCACGAGTACCGGCAGCGGGGCTGAGCCACCGGGGTTGGGCCAGCCTTGGCCTTGCTCGGCCGGACGGCGCGCTTTCTGCCATACTGCGCCTTCGACAACCACCCCGGCGACCCGCATGGCCATCCTTTCCTCGATCACCCTGTATCCGATCAAATCCTGCGCCGGCATCGACTTGCGCGTGGCGACGCTGACGCGCTCCGGCCTGATGAGCGAGCATGTCTTCGACCGCGAATGGATGGTGGTTGACGGCGCCGGCCGCTTCCTGAGCCAGCGCGAACACCCGCGCATGGCCTTGATCACCCCGCGCATCAAGGGCGACAGCCTGGAAGTGCGGGCACCCGGCATGCTGCGCCTGGAAATCGCCCTGGGCCTGCCGGACCCGACGCTGGCGCCCACCCTGGCGGTGCAAGTCTGGGACGATGAACTCAATGCCTACGACTGCGACGCCCTGACCGCGGCCTGGTTCTCGAACGCGGTCGGCGTGCCTTGCCGCCTGGCGCGCTTCCACCCGCGTGCGCGCCGCCTGGCCAGTCGCAAGTGGAGCGGCGAGGTCGACGCGCCCACCATGTTCGCCGACGGCTTCCCCGTGCTGCTGGCCGGCGCCGCCTCGCTGGCCGACGTCAACGAGAAACTGGCGGTGGCCGGCCGCGCACCAATACCCATGAACCGCTTCCGCCCCAACCTGGTGTTCGACGACATCGGCGCCTTCGACGAAGACTACGCGGCCACCTTCCAGCTCGGCGCCAGCGTGCTCAAGCCGGTGAAGCCGTGCTCGCGCTGCACCATCCCCGCCGTCGACCAGGCCAGCGGCGTGGCCGGCCCCGACCCGCTCGACATCCTGGCCGGTTACCGCCGCAAGGCCGAACTGGACGACGCGATCTGTTTCGGCATGAATGCCATCGTCAGCGCCGGCGCCGAAGACGGCGAAATCATCCGCGTAGGCCAGGAAGCCGACATGGAACTGGCGTTTTAGGCACTTGCGATGTGTTTACATTCACATTGGCGCCAACTTGGCGTAAGGTTCTACCTTGTCGGCATGCCGCGCGCGCCGGCGCCGCGCCGGACGCTTCTGGATAAGGGTTGATATGACGCACATTGGGACCGCCACCGCCACCGCCACCGCGATATCGAGCGCCGATCTGGCGCTGGAAAATGAACGCTTGCGCGAGCGCATGGCGCTCTTGCTGCGGCAGGCCGAACTCAATCACGCCATCATGTGCCGCCACCAGGCTTTCGACCTGGACATCGTCGGCGCCGGCAGCTTTCCCCAACTGATAGAGACGATTTTCCGCACCTTGCCCGTGATTTCCGAGCTCGACAGCGTCACCCTGAGCCTGCTCGACGAAGACGACGATATCCTCGTGGTGATGGAAAAGCTGGGCGTCGAGTTCAGCGACTTCCCCAACCTGATCTTCGCCCGCGAAGAAGCGGCGCTCGGATTCGTGGCCACGCGCAAGGCCAACGCGGCGCCGCCCAAGCCCCTGCTGGGGCCCTACGACGGGGCGCTGCACGGCAAGACCTTCCCGATCGCGGGCCTGGCCAGCGTGGCGCTGGTGCCGCTGCTGCGCAACCGGCGCCTGATCGGCAGCCTGAACCTGGGCAGCGCCGACCCCGCCCGCTTCACGCCGCAACTGGGCACCGACTTCGTCGAGCACATGGCGTCCATCATCGCGATCTGCCTGGAAAACGTGATCAGCAATGAAATGCTCAAGTACATAGGCTTGACCGATTCGCTCACCGGGGTCTACAACCGGCGCTACATCGACCGCCGCGTTGCTGGAAGAGATCGCGCGCGCGCGGCGCCAGGATTACCG
>DMYQ01000261.1:0-831 GCA_003482555.1 Janthinobacterium sp.
GCACCCGCTGCGAGATCAAGAACTTGAACTCCTTCCGCTTCATCGAGGAAGCCGTGCACGTCGAAGTGCGGCGCCAGATCGAGCTGATCGAAGACGGCGGCAAGGTCGAGCAGGCGACCCGCCTGTACGATCCGGACAGGAAGGAAACGCGGGCCATGCGCAGCAAGGAAGACGCCCAGGATTACCGCTATTTCCCGGACCCGGACTTGCCGCCGCTGGTCATTGCGCCGGAGTGGATCGCCCGCGTCAAGGCCGACATGCCGGAATTGCCGGACGCGATGCGGCTGCGCTTTGCCGCCGAATATGGCCTGTCGGACTACGACGGCCTGATCTTGACGCAGTCGCAGGCGCTGGCCGCGTATTTCGAAGCGGTGCTGGCCAAGGCCGGCAAGGAACAGGCGAAGGCGGCGGCCAACTGGCTGATGGGCGACGTCGCCTCGACCCTGAACCGGGAAAACGTCGATATCAAGGATACGCCCGTGTCGGCGGCGCAACTGGCGCTGCTGCTCAAGCGCATCGCCGACGGCACCATTTCCAACAAGCTGGCCAAGGAAGTGTTTGCCGGTATGTGGGAAGCGCAATCGCTCGATGAAAACCTGGCCGACCTGGTCATCGAATCCAAGGGCTTGAAACAGATTTCCGACAGCGGCGCCCTGGAAGCGATTGTCGACGAAGTGCTGGCGGCGAACGCGAAATCGGTCGAGCAATACCGCGCCGGCAAGGAAGCGGCCATCAACGCCCTGATCGGCCAGGCGATGAAGGCGTCGAAAGGCAAGGCCAACCCGGCCCAGTTGACTGAACTGCTCAAGCAAAAGCTGGCCGGCTGAGAGG
>DMYQ01000261.1:941-6143 GCA_003482555.1 Janthinobacterium sp.
CCATCCTCGGCGGACGCCTGTGGCGCAACTTCCTTGTCCTGAATGAGTTTGCGCAAGAAGGGTATCAACAGCACCAGCGCGACGCCGACGGCAAAGCTGCCCCAGCCCAATTGCGAGAACAGGTGGCCATAGGCGGGATTGGTGGCGGCGGCCGAGCCGACTCCAGCGGGCTGAACCACGCCGGAGAAATCGCCGGCGAACAGGGAAGCCATGCCGGTGACCAGCATCCAGCTGCCCATCATCACGCCCTGGTATTTTTTCGGCGCCATGCGGCCTATCATCGCGTAACCGATGGGCGAGATCAAGAGTTCGCCCACGCTTTGGAAAATATAGCTGAGGAACAGCCAGACAAAGGCCACCATGCCGTCCGCGCCGGCCAAAGCTATGCCGAGCGGCAAGCACAAGAATCCCAGCCCCATCAACATCAGGGAAACGGCGAATTGCTTCGGCACATCGATATTCCAGCCGCGCGCGCGCAGCTTGACGAACAACAAGGCCATCAGCGGGCCGCCAAAGACGATGACGATGGTATTGATGTTTTGTATCCACTGCGGTGGCACGAGGATGCCCCATACGACGCGGTCGACGTTATTGTCGGCAAACATTTGCAATCCGTTGGGCGCCATCTGGTACAAGGCCCAGAATACCAGCGAGCCTAGCGCCAGGATCAGGTAAGCCCACATATTGTTACGCTCGCGCCTGTCCTCATGCTTCAGGGTCAGATAAATCAGGGAGCCGGCGACGAGCACGCCTATGCCCTTGATCAGCGATTCCGTCGAATTCGGGTATTGCAGCAAGATCCAGACGGTGGGCACCAGCGCCAGCAGGATGACCACGCCGGCAATGAAACGCAAGCGGAATTGGCTTGCCGTCGCCTGCAACAGGGTGGTTTCGCGATCGACCAGCGTTTTCCAGTGGAAGGCGGCCAGCACGATGGCAATGAAATTGCCGAGCGACGCAAAAATGAACAGGCTGGCATAACTCTCGGTCAACTGATAGTGGCCGGCCGCTGTGAAACCGATGAAAAAACCCACATTCATGCCCGCATAATTCCACAGGAAGGCGGCTTCGCGGCGCGTGTCTTCCGGCTTGAAGCGCTGCGTCAGCATCATGTTGAGGCAAGTGACATTCACGCCGGCGCCAACGAGGAAAAAGGCCAGGCCCCAGTACAGCAAGGCGACGGAACCACCGGCGATACAGGCGCAGCCAACTACCTGCCACAGCATGCCGGCAACGAACAGAACGCGGTTGCTCAGGAAGCGTCCGCCCAGATAACCGCCAAACAAATGCAAACCATAATTGAAGGCGCCGAACACGCCCATGATGATGGCCGCATCCTTGGCCGGGAAGTGCAAATGCTTGGTGGCATATAACACCAAAGTCGAATACAGGACGGCGAAACCCAAAGTGGAAAACATCTGGATGAAAAACAGGGCCCCCGCGCCTTCCGGCATGTGGGACAGCTTGCCTTTGATTGATAACAAAGTAATCTCCTTATATTTGTAGTTAATAGGGTCTGCGACTGGCCGGGGGTAGGATCGCTTCCACCCGGCCTTTGTTTCTTGCGCGGCAGCACCGCGCCCAAGCGGCTCCCCTGCCCGGCCCGCGCTGAGCAGGCCGGAAAGGAGGCATTTTGGTATGACCCGCATCATGAACTTTTTTCAGATTGCCTACAATCGTTTTTATGCAATCATTCGGCTTCGCAAGCGGCGCCAGGATGTGCCGGGGCGCCGGCTTGACGTGCGCGGCAGCGGGGCCGGGCGCTTGAAGGTATCATCGCAGTCTGTCCATGCAAAGCGAGAATTCCATGCAAAAAATCAAAACTGGCCTGATAGGCTACGGCTTTGCCGGATCGACTTTTCACGCCCCCGTGCTGACGGCGGTCGAGGCGCTGGAACTGAGCGCGGTGGTGTCGAGCAAGCCCGAACTGGTACACGGGGATTGGCCGGCGGCCACCGTGTATGCCGAGGCGGCGCAATTGTTCGCCGACCCCGCCATCGAACTGGTGGTGATCGCGGCCCCGAACGAGGCCCATTTCAGCCTCGCGCACGCGGCCCTGCTGGCCGGCAAGCACGTGGTGGTCGACAAGCCTTTCACTATCAGCAGCGCCGAAGCGGAAACCCTGATCGCCTGCGCCAAGGAGCGGGGCCGCGTGCTGAGCGTGTATCACAATCGGCGCTGGGATGCCGATTTCCTGACCCTGAAAGCGCTGCTGGAGCAAGGCACCCTGGGCCGCATCGCCAGCGCCGAATCGCATTTCGACCGTTTCCGGCCCGACATCAAGCAGCGCTGGCGCGAGTCGGCCGCTCCGGGCGGCGGCTTGCTGTACGACCTGGGCCCGCACATGCTCGACCAGGCGCTGCAGTTGTTCGGCAAGCCGCGCCGCCTGTTCGCCGATATCGCGCTGCAACGCGAAGGCGCCGTCGCCGTCGATTATTTCCACCTGGTCTTGTATTACGAACAGTTGCGCGTGGTGCTGCAAGCCGGTTGCCTGGTCAACGCGCCCACCGCCCGCTTCGCCGTGCACGGCGACAAGGGCAGCTTCGTCAAATTCGGCCTCGACCCGCAGGAAGACGCGCTGAAAGCCGGCGCCCGCCCCGGCCAGCCGGGCTGGGGCCGCGACCCCGTGCATGGCGCCCTGCACCTGGTGGGCGCCGAGGACGACAATTTCGTGCACCTGCAAATGGTCGAGGGCGGCTATCAGCACTATTACGAGGGCATCGCCAGCGCCATCCGCGACGGCGGGCCGGTGCCGGTGCCGGCCGAAGACGGTCTGGCGACGATACGCCTGATCGAGGCGGCCCTGCGCAGCGCCGCCGAAGGCCGCGTCGTCGACCTGTAAGCGCGCGCCCGGGAGCGTCGGCGTGCAAGCCCCCGCGCCCGCGGGCGCAGACATGAAAGCTCGCGCCCGGGGGCGCTCAAGCGGCGATGTAGCGGCCTTTTTTGTGGTTGGTGGCCAGCGACAGGTTCAGCACCACCGCGCCGAGTATCGAGATGGCGATCAGCGTGGGCGACATGATGAAGGCCGATCCGAGCACGATGGCGCAGTCAAAGCCCATCTGCACCTTGCCGGCGCGCCAGCCGCGTGTTTCCTGCAAGTACAGCACCAGCACGCTGAGGCCGCCCAGGCTGGCCTTGTGGCGGAACAGGATCAACATGCCGACCCCCATCAGCATGCCGCCGACGATGCCCGCGACGACCGGGTGCAAGCACTCGAAGCGCAGCAGCAGCGGCGAATATTCGGAAAAGACGGCCACCAGGGTCAGCGCGACCAGGCTCTTGACGGTGAACGCCAGGCCCATGCGCTTGAGGGCGAACACATAAAACGGCAGGTTGATGCCGACCAGCAGCAAGCCGAAGTTGATCCCGGTCGCGTAGTGCAGCAGGAAGGCGACGCCGGTGATGCCGCCCGTCAGCAAACCGGCGTTCTTGTACATGGCGATGCCCAGCGCGACCACCAGGGTGCCGGTGAGCAAGGCCTGGACATCTTCAAACAGCGAGTGGCGCCCCTTCCCCTTGGTCGTGCGCAGCGGGTCGGTCTGGTCTTGCATGGCATTCTTTCAGGGTCGATTGACGTGAGGCAATTATACGCCCCGCCTGCAAGCGTCCTCCCATCCTGCCGCCCTGACTCGACACCCGACCAAAGAAAAGGGACGCCGCGGCGTCCCCATCTTCACGCGCGCAAGGCGCCCGCCCCTGGCGCCAGCCTGCCCTCGATCCAGCCCAGGATATGGCAAAAGATCTTGTCGCGATTGATTTCGTTGAAATTCTCGTGATAATTTTCGGGGTAAAAATGGTAATCCAGCAGATTCGCCGGCACCGTTTTCAACATCGCTTGCGCGGCGCCGCTGTCGGCCAGCTTGTCGTCGCCGGCGACGACGGCGAACAGCGGGAAGCGCCAGGCCGACAGCTTGCCGACCAGGGCGGCTTGCGCCGACGTCAGCGCCGTGGCGAAGCGCACCGTCACCTCGGTGGCGCGGGTGTGGTCTTTTTCATCGGCAAAATGACGCGCCGTGATGGCGCGGTCGTGTGTCAGCAACTCGGTCAGCGAGGCCAGCGGCACCTTCATCGTCGGCACCGTCCTGGCCAGCACGCCCGACAGCATCAGCAGCAGTTTCGGCACCTTGATGGCGTTCACGTAATACGGCGAGGACAGGATGAAGCCCTTGATGGCGGCATCGCCGGCAAAGCGGCCCAGCCCCAGGTGCGTGGCGATCAGCGCGCCCATCGAGTGGCCCATGACGAAGATCGGCAAGCCGGGATAGCTGCGCTTGACCCATGCCAGGAACAGCGCGGCGTCGTCGAGGAAGCTGTCGAAGCCGGGAATGTCGACCCGCTGCTTGCCGTCGTGGCCGCACATGTCGAAGCTGACCGTGGCGATGCCCTGGGCGCGGAAATACAAGCCCGGGCCCACGTAGTCGCCGGCGTGGGCCATGCCGCCGTGAATGGCCAGAATCACCGCGCGCGGCTGTTCCGGTTCCCATATATGGATGGTGCGCTCGACCCGATCGCTGCACTCAAGGGCCGCAAGCCTACTTTCCGAAAATCTCATTGGCCTCCTCCATCTTATGTTTTATGCAAAACTGCCAGCTTAGCCCATGGCGCCGGCCGCGCACGGCCCGCCGGCAAATAAAATCAAGATCCGCGCCACTGGTTGCGGCTGCAGACGAACAGCAGGTTCACGCACTTGCCCCGGACTCAGATGCCGTAACGGCTACGGTAGGCGGCCACCGCGTCCTTGTATTGCAGCAGTTCCGGATCGGCGCCGGCGCCTTCCAGGTAGGCGAACAGGTCGTCCAGGTTGCCGATCGAGATGACGGGAATGCCGTACGCCTTGCTCACTTCCTGCACCGCCGAGCTGGGCGACAGTTCACCATCCTTGCCCGAGCGCTCCATGCGGTCGAGCGCGATCAGCACGGCGCACGGTTCGGCGCCGGCGGCCCGTATCATGTCCACCGATTCGCGCACCGAGGTGCCGGCCGAGATCACGTCGTCGATGATGACGACCTTGCCGGCCAGCTTGGCGCCGACGATGGTGCCGCCCTCGCCATGATCCTTGGCTTCCTTGCGGTTGAAGGCGAAGGAAGTGTTGCGGCCCTTGCCGGCCAGCGCCACGGCGGTGGCCGAGGCCAGGGTGATGCCCTTGTAGGCCGGGCCGAACAGCATGTCGAATTCGACGCCGGAGTCGAGCAGGGTCTGGGC
>DMYQ01000261.1:6310-6738 GCA_003482555.1 Janthinobacterium sp.
AAGTACGGCGACTGGCGCCCCGCCTTGGTGGTGAAGTCGCCGAACCGCAATACTCCCGTCGACACTGAAAACGCGATAAACTGTTGACGTAAATTGTTCACGATGGCCCCAATTATTTAAAGTGCCTGTATTCTAATCCGCGCGCACCGGCGCGACAATCGATCGCACCGGTTTAGGCCCCAGGCCCGCCCTAATTTCCCCTACCTATGCCAAAAATCATTTCCGCCAACTTGAACGGGATACGCTCCGCGTCCAAAAAAGGCTTTTTCACCTGGATGGCGGCGCAGTCGGCCGACTTCATCTGCGTCCAGGAATTGAAGGCGCAACTGCCCGACATGACGCCGGAATTCCTCAATCCGGGCGCTTACCACGGCCATTTCCACTACGCCGAAAAGAAGGGTTATTCGGGCACTGGCGTGTACAGCAAG
>DMYQ01000261.1:6914-8350 GCA_003482555.1 Janthinobacterium sp.
GTGCGCTGCGATTTCGGCAATCTCTCCGTCATTTCCGTGTATTGCCCGTCCGGTTCTTCCTCGCCCGAGCGGCAGGAAGCCAAGTTCCGCTTCATGGACCTGTTCCTGCCCCACTTGCTGCAATTGAAGGCCGAGGGCCGCGAAGTCGTCATCTGTGGCGACTGGAACATCGCCCACCATGAAATCGACTTGAAAAACTGGAAGGGCAACAAGAAGAATTCCGGTTTCCTGCCCGAGGAGCGGGCCTGGATGACGCGCGTCTTCGACGAGCTCGGCTTTGTCGACGTGCATCGCGGCCTCGACAAGCGCGAAGAGCAATACACCTGGTGGAGCAACCGCGGCCAGGCCTGGGCCAAGAACGTCGGCTGGCGCATCGATTATCACGTCGCCACGCCCGGCATCGCGGCGCAGGCGCACACGGTGGCCATCTACAAGGATGAGCGCTTCTCGGATCACGCGCCGTTGACCATCGATTACACGATCTAATACACTGGCACGCGGCTCGGATCGGGCCGGCGCTTCATCCCGCCGACGCCGCAGACCCGGTCGGCGGCGGCAATTGCGGTCGCGCGCGGGCGCGCCGACCATGCGCGCTACAGCGCGCGCAGGCTTTCGAACTGGCGCCGCTGGCCCGTCAGCGGGTCGATGAATGCAATCGCGCGCGCCAGCAATTGCAGCGGCTGCGACACGTCGTCTTGCTTGCACGGCAGCGCCACCGGATAAAAGGGATCGTTGATGATGGGCACGCCGAGCGCCGCCATATGCACCCGCAACTGGTGCTTGCGGCCCGTGTGCGGGCGCAGGCGGTACAGGGTGGCGTCGGCGCGCCGCTCGATCACATCGATCACGGTTTCCGAATTCGGCTCGCCCTCCACTTCTTGCATGCGGAAGAAGGGCTCGCCCTCCACCATGCGGCTGCGGTAGACGAAGGGGAAGTCGCGCCCCGTCAGCGGCGCGGCCAGGGCCTCGTAGACTTTTTCCACTTCGCGCTTCTGGAACAGCGACTGGTAGGCGCCGCGACTGCCCTGCTGGACCGAAAAGATGACCACGCCCGCCGTCTCCCGGTCCAGCCGGTGGATCGGGCTCAAGTCGTCCAGCGCCAGCTTTTTCTTCAGCCGCACCAGCAGGGTTTCCTGCAAAAACCGCCCGCTCGGTATCATCGGCAGAAAATGCGGCTTGTCGACCACCACCAGATGCTCGTCGCGAAACAGGATGCGCTCCTCGAAGGGGATAGTCGTTTCGCGCTCCAGCTCGCGGTAGTAAAAGATGCGCATGCCGCGCCGGAACTGGCTGCCCGGATGGAGCTTGACGCCGTCGCCAGTGACGACTTCGCCGCGCGCCATGCGATCGATCCAGTCGGCCGCGCCCACCAGGGGGAAGCGCGCGACCAGGAAGCTGAGCATATTCTCCCAGTCGCCTTGCGGCAGCCACAGATA
>DMYQ01000261.1:8428-12493 GCA_003482555.1 Janthinobacterium sp.
AAAAAGGTGAACCAGCCGGTTTCGGCGACGATGAAGCCGACCGAGGAATTGATGAAGGTGCGCGGCACCGCCGCCAGGCTGGAAAACAGGGCGTACTGGGTGGCCGTGTAGCGCGGATCGGTCGAGCGCGAAAGGAAGGCGACGAAGGCGGCCGCGCCCAGCCCCAGGCTGGCAAAGGCTTCGAAGCCGATCACCGCGCTCAGCAAGGCCGTGTCGGCGCCCGCCCGCGCCAGCGCCGCGAAGCCGAGAATGGCCAGGGCTTGCAGCGCGCCGAACACCCACAGCCCGCGGTTGATGCCCAGCTTGACCATCCAGACGCCGCCGACGATGCCGCCGGCCAGGCTGGCCCAGAAACCGGTGGTGTTGGCCGCCAGCCCGATCTGGGTCATGCTGAAGCCCAGGTCCAGGTAAAACTTGGTCGCCAGCGCGGTGGCCATGCTGTCGCCGATCTTATACAGCAGCACGAAGGCGAGTATCCACAGGGCCTGGCGCCAGCCGTCGCGCGCGATGAATTCCTTGAACGGCAGGATGATGGCGTCGCGCATGGTCTTGGGCGGCGCGCCGTACACGGCCGGCTCCTTGATCAGCAGGGTGCAGATCAGGCCCGGCAGCATGAAGGCGGCCGTGATCCAGAACACCGGCTGCCACGGCATGCGGTCGGCCAGGATCAGGGACAGCGCGCCGGGCACCATGCCAGCCACCTTGTAGGCGTTGACGATGACGGCGGCGCCCAGGCCCTGTTCATTGTCGCTCAGGATTTCGCGCCGATACGCGTCGATGACGATGTCCTGGCTGGCCGACAGGAAGGCCACACCGGAGGCGGCGGCGGCGATCAGGCCCACCTGACTCAGGGGGTCGAGCATGCCCATGCAACCGATCGCCACGAACAGCGCGGCCTGGGTCAGCGCCATCCAGCCGCGGCGCCGGCCCAGCGAACCAAAGCTGAAGCGGTCCATGAGCGGCGCCCACAGGAATTTCCAGATATACGGGAACTGCACCAGGGCGAACAATCCCAGCGCCTTCACGTTCAGGCCAGACTTGGCCAGCCACGCTTGCAGCAGGTACAGCAGGATGAAGAGCGGCAGCCCCGAGCTGAAGCCCAGCACCAGGATGATCAGCATGCGGCCATTCAGATAGCTGCGCCAGGTGGGCGCCTTCTCCAAGTCCATCAATGCACCTCTTTTTTGCGCAGCCGGAAGACGGCCATGCTGCCGCGCAGGCTGGGCAGGAAAGTCACCGGGCCGCCGTCGGCGCCCAGGGCGACGCATTCCAGCACTTCCAGGCCGACCTGGTTGGCCAGTTCCTCGAAGTCGGAAATGGTGGCGCAACGCAGATTGGGCGTGTCGTACCATTGATACGGCAGCGATTTCGAGACCGGCATGCGGCCGCGCAGCAGCGCCGCCCGGTGCGGCCAGTAGGCGAAGTTGGGGAAAGAGACGATGGCTTCGGCGCCGACCCGCACGATGTCCGTCAGCAGCGCTTCGACGTGCTTCATCATTTGCAGCGAGGACAGGCACAGCACCGTGTCGAAGCTGTTGTCGCCGAAGATGGCGAGGCCTTTTTCCATGTCTTGCTGGATCACGTTGATGCCGCGCCGGGTGCTGGCGAGCACCTTGTCGTCGGCGATCTCGATGCCGTAACCGCTGCAGGCCTTGTCGCTTTGCAGGTACTGCAGCATGACGCCGTCGCCGCAGCCGACGTCGAGCACGTGGGCGTTCTTCGGCACCCAATGGGCGATGAAGGCAAGGTCGGGGCGCAGGGCGCTCAATTCTTCAAAATTCATGCGAACTCCTTTTGGCCGCGGGCGGCGGCGGCCGGCGCCACGTCCGCGGTTTCATTCCACACCTGGGCGTAGTATTCGCGCACCAGGTTCATATAGCGCGCATCTTCCAGCAGGAAGGCGTCGTGGCCGTGCGGGGCGTCGATTTCGGCATAGGTCACCTGGCGCCGGTTGCTCACCAGGGCTTGCACGATTTCCCGGCTGCGTTCGGGCGAAAAGCGCCAGTCGGTCGAGAACGAGGCCAGGAAGAACTTGGCCCGGGTGTTGGCCAGCGCCGCCGCCAGGTCGCCGTCGAAGGCGCGCGCCGGGTCGAAGTAGTCGAGCGCCTTGGTGATCAGGAGGTAGGTATTGGCGTCGAAGTATTCGGAGAACTTGTCGCCCTGGTAGCGCAGATAGGATTCGATCTCGAAGTCGACGCCGAAGCCGAACTTGTAGTCGCCGGTGGAGGCGGCGTCGCGCAGCTTGCGACCGAATTTTTCCGCCATGTCGTCGTTCGACAGGTAGGTGATGTGGCCGACCATGCGCGCCACCCGCAGGCCGTTTTTCGGCACCACGCCGTACTCGTAAAAGTCGCCGCCGCGGTAGTCCGGATCGGACAGGATGGCTTGCCGGGCGACGTCGTTGAAGGCGATGTTTTGCGCCGACAGCTTGGCGGTGGAGGCGATCACGACGCAGTGACGCAAGCGCTCCGGGTACATCATGCTCCAGGCCATGGCTTGCATGCCGCCCAGCGAGCCGCCCATGACGGCGGCGAACTGGTCGATGCCAAGGGCGTCGGCCAGGCGCGCCTGCGCCACCACCCAGTCTTCCACCGTCACCACCGGGAAGGAGGCGCCGTAGGGCTTGCCCGTGGCCGGGTTGAGGTGCATGGGACCGGTCGAACCGAAGCAGGAACCGAGGTTGTTGACGCCGATGACGAAGAATTTGTCGGTGTCGAGCGGCTTGCCGGGGCCGACCATATTGTCCCACCAGCCCAGGCTCTTGGGCTGGTCGGCGTACACGCCGGCCACGTGGTGCGAGGCGTTCAGCGCGTGGCACACCAGCACCGCGTTTGACTTGTCGGCGTTCAGGCTGCCGTAGGTTTCGAACACCAGCATGTAGTCGCGCAGCGAGGCGCCGCTTTGCAGCTGCAAGGGTTGCGCAAAATGCATGGTTTGCGGCGAAACGATTCCAATGGATGACATGAGGTTTTACACGTAAAAGAGAGGCACTATGGCCGGAATGGAACGGGGCGCACGGCTTGCGCCCCCACGATCTTACATCAACTGCAACTGATGAACCGCCTCGGCGATCACATTCGGCTCCATCGAGCGCATGATCTTGCGCGTTTGCGGCACGATCAGGCTCAGGTCGCTGTTCAGGATCTCTTGCTTGACGGCCAGCAGCTGGGCCGGATGCATGGAAAATTCGCGCAAGCCCATGCCCAGCAAGAGCCGGGTCAGCTTGACGTCGCCCGCCATCTCGCCGCAGACGGCGACGTCGATGCCGGCCTTGGCGCCGGCCGCGATGGTCATGGCGATCAATTGCAGCACGGCCGGGTGCAGCGGGTTGTACAAATGCGCCACCTCGTAGTCGACCCGGTCGATGGCCAGGGTGTACTGGATCAGGTCGTTGGTGCCGATCGACAGGAAGTCCATGCGCTTGACGAACATCGGCAGCGCCAGCGCGGCCGCCGGGATCTCGATCATGGCGCCGACGTCGACGTCTTCGTCGAACTTGATGCAGGACTCGCGCAGCTCGCTCTTGGCCAGGGCGATCATGGCCAGCGACTGGTCGATCTCGAAGGCGTGCGCCAGCATCGGGATGAGGATGCGCACCTTGCCGAAGGCCGAGGCGCGCAGGATGGCGCGCAACTGGGTCAGGAACAGCTGCGGCTCGGCCAGGCAGTAGCGGATCGCGCGCAAGCCCAGGGCTGGGTTGAGGGCCGTGTGGTCGGACTGGTCGAGCGGCTTGTCGGCGCCGATGTCGAGCGTGCGGATGGTCACCGGGCGGCCCTTCATCGAGACCACGGTCTTGCGGTAGGCTTCGAACTGCTCGTCCTCGGACGGCACCTTGTGGGCGCGCCCCATGAACAGGAATTCGGAGCGGAACAGGCCGATGCCGGTGGCGCCCGCCTCCAGCGCGAAGGGGCAATCCTCGGGCAGTTCGATGTTGGCCAGCAGGGTGATCGGGGTGCCGCAGAGGGTCACGGCCGGGGTTTTTTTCAATTTACTGAGCTTTTTGCGGGCGCGCTGCATGGCGCCCTGGCGCTCGCGGTACTGTTCCAGCACCAGGGTGCTGGGGTT
>DMYQ01000261.1:12572-18964 GCA_003482555.1 Janthinobacterium sp.
GCTTGCGACATGCCGACCGCGGCCGGGATGTCCAGGCTGCGCGCGACGATGGCCGTGTGCGAGTTCTGGCCGCCAACGTCGGTGACGAAGCCGATGAAGGAACGGTCGCGGAATTGCAGCATGTCGGCCGGCGAGATATCGTGCGCGACGACGATCATCTGGGCCAGCGCGTGTTCACCCGGCCCCGCCTTCGGCAGCGTCTGTTCGCTGCCCAACAAGACCTTCAGCACGCGCTCGGCCACTTGCTGGATGTCGGCCTTGCGTTCGCGCAGATAGGGGTCTTCGATTTCGTCGAACTGGCCCGAGAGTTCATCGATCTGTGTCAGCAAGGCCCACTCGGCGTTGTAGCGGCGCTCGCGGATGATGTCCAGCGGCGCCTCGGAAATGAGGGGGTCGGACAGGATCAGCGCATGCACGTCGATGAAGGCGCCCAGTTCCGTCGGCGCATCCTTGGGCAACTCGTTCCACAGGGTCTGCAATTCGCGGTGCACGGTGGTGAGGGCGTCGCGCAGGCGCTTCACCTCCCCTTCCAGGTGCTCCTCGGCGACCAGGTAATGCTTGACGTCGAGCGCGGCCGGCGACAGCAGGTGGGCGCGGCCTATCGCAATGCCGCGCGAGACGGGGATGCCGTGCAGCGTGAAGGACGCCATCGCGGGGCCCGTCGGAGTGCGGTTGGGGCTGCGCTCAGCCATTACTCGCCTTCGCCAAACCTGTCGAGTATCAGCGCGGTGAGGGCGTCGACGCAAGCCTGCTCGTCGCCGCCGTCGGCCTCCAGAGTCACTTTCGCGCCCTTGCCGGCGGCCAGCATCATCACGCCCATGATGGACTTGGCGTTGATGCGGCGGCCGTTGCGGGTCAGCCAGACATCGCTCTGGAACTTGGCCGCCAGCTGGGTGAACTTGGCGGAGGCGCGCGCGTGCAGACCCAGCTTGTTGATGATTTCTAATTCTTTTTGAATCATTTTTGTTTCGTCTTTATCTAGATCTCTCGAGCAAGCGCCACATTGGCGCCAAATAAGCACTACCGCCGCCCGGCGGCCACATCAATTCTCGCCGACCCGGATGCGGTTGTCGACCCGCACCGCGCCGCTTTGCGCGCCGGCCAGGGCCATCTCCACCACCACGTCGAGCGTGTCGCGGCGATAGGTGATGGCGCGCAGCAACATCGGCAAGCTGATGCCGGCGATCACTTCGACCCGCCCGGCATCGGCCAGCTTGTTGCAGCAATTGGCCGGCGTGCCGCCCTTGACGTCGGTGATCACCAGCACGCCGGAGCCGTCGTCGATGCGGCGGATGGCTTCCTCGGCCATGCGCTGCACTTCGGTCAAATCCTGGTCGGCGGTGACGTCGATCGCCTCGAAGCGCTCGGTCGGCCCGCGGAACACATGGGCGCAGGCGGCGATGAAAGCCTGGCCGAGCGGCGCGTGGGTCATGAGCAGTATGCCAACCATATCTTATGCCACCATCCGGGTTGGGCGCCAGAGTGCGCGCCGCGCAACATTAAACATTCTCGCTCCGCGCCACATCTTGTTCGATGGCGTCGATGAACATGGCCGCCACGTCGAAGCCCGTCTGCTGCATGATTTCCTGGAAGCAGGTGGGGCTGGTGACGTTCACTTCGGTCAAGAAATCGCCGATCACGTCCAATCCTACCAGCAACAGACCGCGCTTGGCCAGGATAGGGCCCAGGGTTTCGGCGATTTCCAGGTCGCGCGCCGTCAGGGGCTGGGCCACGCCGGTGCCGCCGGCGGCCAGGTTGCCGCGCACTTCGCCCGGTTGCGGGACGCGCGCCAGCGCGTAGGGCACCGGCTTGCCGCCGATGACGAGGATGCGCTTGTCACCCTTGTCGATGTCGGCGATGAAGCGCTGCGCCATGATGGTGCGGCCGCCGTTCTCGCTCAGGGTTTCGATCACCGAACCCAGGTTCAGGCCGTCGGCCTTGACGCGGAAGATGCCGGCCCCGCCCATGCCGTCGAGCGGTTTGAAGATCACGTCCTCGTGCCTGGCGTGGAAGGCGCGCAGGCGCGCTTCGCTGGAAGTGACCAGGGTCGGCGCGGTGAATTCCGAAAACTGGGCGATGGCCAGCTTTTCATTGTTGTCGCGGATCGCCGAGGGCCGGTTGAAGACGCGCGCGCCGCGCTTTTCCGCCAGTTCCAGCAGATAGGTACCGTACACATACTCCATGTCGAAGGGCGGATCCTTGCGCTCGATGATGGCGTCGAAGTCGGTCAGCGGCGTCTCCGCGGGCGGCGCCGCGCGGAACCAGTCGTCGGCCTCGCCGGTCAGGGTGATGCGCGCCGCGCTGGCGCTGACGATGCCGTCGTTGAGCGCCATGTCGCTCTGCTCGAAGGCGTAGATGGCGTGACCGCGGCGGGCCGCCTCGGCCATCATCGCATAGGTCGAGTCTTTATAAGTCTTGAAGCCTGCCAGCGGATCGGCGAGGAAAGCGATTTTCATGGTCGAACCCAATTGAAGTAATGCTCAATTCTAGCCGAGTTTGGCGACACCGGCCCCAACGGCGCTCAAAGCGCCACCGGGCCGGGCTTCCCCGCGCCTGTCAGTGGCCTAATACACTTCCGGATTCGGGTCGGTGCGCTCCATTTCGAGCGAAGCGGCCAGCAGCGCCAGGCGCGCCACCACGCCATACACGTAGAAGCGGTTCGGCGCGGCCGTGCCCGGCTTGGCTTTCAGGTCGGGCACGGCGTGCTGCTGCGCGAAGGCCAGCGGCACGAACTGGGAACCGGGCGCGTTCAAGTTCTGGTCGACGCCGCGCTCGGCGTGCACGCGGTAAAAGCCGCCCACCACGTAGCGGTCTATCATGTACACGACGGGCTCGGCCACCGCCTCCTTGATGCTCTCGAAAGTGGGCACGCCTTCCTGGATGATGACGTCGGTCACCACCCGGCCATCCTTGATGACGGACATCTTGTTGCGCTGCTTGCGGGTCAGGTCGCGCACTTCGCTGGAGTCCTTGACCGTCATGATGCCCATGCCATAGGTGCCGGCGTCGGGCTTGACGATGACGAAGGGCTTTTCCTTGATGCCGTATTCCTTGTATTTCTTGCGGATTTTCGCCAGCAGCACGTCGACGTTCGCGGCCAGGCAATCCTCGCCCTCGCCTTCCTGGAAGTTGATGTCGCTGCACTTGCTGTGGAAGGGGTTGAGCATCCACGGGTCGACGTCGATCATCTTGCCGAATTTTTTCGCCACTTCATCGTAGGCGGCGAAGTGATTGCTCTTGCGGCGCAGGGCCCAGCCGGCGTGCAGCGGCGGCAGCAGGCTTTGCTCGTGGATGTTTTGCAGGATGTTCGGGATGCCGGCCGACAGATCGTTGTTCAGCAAGATCGTGCAGGGATCGAAATCCTTCAAGCCCAGGCGCCGTCCATTGGCCAGGCGCACCAGGGGCTCGATCACCAGCATATTGCCGTCCGGCAGGGCCAGCGGCGTCGGTTGGGTGATTTCCGGGTCGAGGGTGCCGAGGCGCACGTGCAAGCCCGTCTGGCGGAAGATTTGCATCAGGCGCGCCACGTTTTGCAGATAATGGGGATTGCGCGTGTGGCTTTCCGGAATCATCAACAGATTGCGGGCGTCCGGGCAATATTTGTCGATCGCGGCCATGGCCGCCTGCACGGCCAGGGGCAGCATTTCCGTGGCCAGGTTGTTGAAGCCGCCGGGAAACAGATTGGTATCGACGGGAGCCAGCTTGTAGCCCGCGTTGCGCAAGTCGACCGAGCAATAGAAAGGCGGCGTATGCTCTTGCCACTCCATGCGGAACCAGCGTTCAATGGCCGGCGTCGCCGCCAGGATTTTCTTTTCGAGGTCGAGGAGCGGTCCGGTCAGGGCCGTGACGAGGTGGGGAACCATGGTTACTTCCTTAAATTATGTGCCATCTCGCACACCGAACGAGTGTCATCGACTAGCGATATTACCTTGCGAATACCCCAAATCGGGGCAAAAGCCATTATTTAAAGCCCCACAACGCAAAAAGGCGCCCGGGTGGGCGCCTTGGCTCATGCCCGCTCGCGCGGGCATGGCAAGCATCAGGAATGGTAAGCGGACTCGCCGTGGCTCGTGATATCGAGACCTTCGCGTTCTTCCTCTTCCGGCACCCGCAGGCCGATGACCATGTCCACCAGTTTGTAGGCGAGGATGGAGACCAGCGCCGACCAGACGATGGTGATACCGACCGCCTGCGCCTGGATCCAGACCTGGCCCACGATCGAGTAGGCGTCCGCCGACATCTTGTTGCTGACATAGTCAAACAAGCCCTGGCCACCCAGCGACGGCGCGGCAAACACGCCGGTCAGCAAGGCACCCATGATGCCGCCGACGCCGTGGACGCCGAACACGTCCAGGGAATCATCGGCGCCGATCAGGCGTTTCAAACCATTCACACCCCACAGGCAGACTATACCAGCGAGCAAACCGATCACCAGGGCGCCCATCGGACCGACGTAACCGCAAGCCGGGGTAATGGCGACCAGGCCGGCGACGGCGCCGGAAGCGCCACCGAGCATCGACGGCTTGCCTTTGGCGATCCACTCGCCGAACACCCACGAGACGGTGGCGGCGGCCGTGGCCAGCAAGGTATTGACGAAGGCCAGGGCGGCGACGTCGCCCGCTTCCAGCGCCGAACCGGCATTGAAACCGAACCAGCCCACCCACAACAGGGAGGCGCCTATCATGGTCATCGTCAGCGAGTGCGGCGCCATCGATTCGCGGCCGTAACCGACGCGTTTGCCAATCATGAAGGCACCGACCAGACCGGCGACGGCGGCGTTGATGTGCACCACGGTACCGCCGGCGAAGTCGAGCGCGCCTTTTTGGAAGATGAAGCCGGCTTTCGCGCCTTCAATGGCGGCGCTGGCCGCGTCCTTGATCGCGTCGGGGCCGGTCCAGAACCAGACCATGTGGGCGATAGGCAGGTAAGAGAAGGTGAACCACAGCACCACGAAAGCGAGCACGGCCGTGAATTTGGCCCGTTCGGCAAAGGCACCGATGATCAGACCGCAGGTGATGGCGGCAAACGTGCCCTGGAAGGCGACGTACACGAACTCGGGAATGACGACGCCCTTGCTGAAGGTGGCGGCGGTGGCGAAGGTGGCCTTGGCCGGATCCCAGATGCCGTTCAAGAACAGGCGGTCGAATTTACCGTAGAAGGCATTGCCCTCGGTGAAGGCGAGCGAGTAGCCGTACAAGCACCACAGGACGATGATGACGGCGAAGATCATGAACACTTGCAACAGGATCGAGAGCATGTTTTTCGAGCGCACCAGGCCGCCGTAAAACAGCGCCAGGCCGGGGATCGTCATCAAGATCACGAGCAGGGTGGCGACCATCATCCAGGCGGTGTCGCCCTTGTTGGGCGTCGGCGCGGCGGCCGGCGCCGCCGCTGCGGCAGCAGGTGCGGCAGCGGGCGCCGAAGCGACCGCAGCCGCGGCTGGCGCGGCGGTCGACGCGGTCGACGCTGCGGCGACGGCCGAGGCGGCCGGATCGGCTTTCACGGCGGCGTCGTCGGCGGCAAAACTCGGCGCGGCGACGCTGAAGGCAAACAGGATGGCTACCCCAGCGAGCAACTTTGTTATAGTTTTATTCATCTGCATTCCCCTTAAAGTGCTTCGTTGCCGGTCTCACCGGTACGGATACGGATGACTTGTTCCAGGTTCGTGACAAAAATCTTGCCATCGCCGATCTTGCCGGTGCGGGCAGCCTTTTCGATGGCTTCGATCGCCTGGTCGACGATGGCGTCGTCGACGGCCGCTTCGATCTTGGTTTTCGGCAAGAAATCGACGACATATTCGGCGCCCCGATACAGCTCGGTATGCCCTTTTTGGCGGCCAAAGCCTTTGACTTCCGTGACCGTGATACCTTGCACGTTGATGGCCGACAAGGCTTCACGCACCTCGTCGAGCTTGAACGGTTTGATGATGGCGGTGATCATTTTCATGCTGGCCTCGCTTAAAAAGTTTTCGCTACGATCAGGGTGACGCCGGTTTTCGCCAGGCTCTTGCCACTCGGGCTGACATACACGTCGGTATCTGCCTTGATGGCGGCCAGCGCGACCGTCATGAAGCCAAAGTCCTTGGTGACGCCGATTTTATAGTCGCTGTAGCTGAAATCGCTATTGTTTTTGACATTTTGGTGGCCGGCGTGCAAGTTCAGGGTATAGCTGGGCGCGACTTCGTAGTTGAAGCCGACATCGATGTAGCCGCTGTTTTTGCTGTCCGCGGTGCCGAACAGGTTGGTCGTCGACTGCGAATATTTCACGTAGGCGGGACCGTAGCCGATCTGGCCATACAGTTCGAAGGTATTCGCATTCGTGGACAAGCCATTGGACGGGTAGAAATAATACAGGCCGCCCACGTCGTAGCTGACATCCTTGACGATTTCGCC
>DMYQ01000261.1:19123-19812 GCA_003482555.1 Janthinobacterium sp.
TCACTTCATTGTCCGGCTTTGCCTCCGGCTTCGCGTCTTCCGCGTGGGCCAGACCAGCCAAGGTTGCCAGCGCGAGTGTCAACGCCGCGGTCAGGGTCAGGTTCGTGGTCAGCTTTTTCATGGCGATTTTCCTTTTGATTCAACGTTAATGGCGCTTGAGGTTTAAAATCCGGGTAGAGCAAAATACCGTCATGTACTCTTTAGCAGAATGCGTGCCAGCTAAGCGTGTGCGCCAGAGAGTGGCGTTTCAAGCTTGGGCTATGCCTTTTTGCCGCCCGGACGGGATGAAAATTTCCACGTAGCGATGAATTTTCTCAAAATCGCACCAAATTAATGCCTGGGGTGCACCGCAATGGTGCGACGCACCCGCCAATGCCACAAAGGATACACATGGATATGAACAATTTCTTTAATGATCTGCAGAGCAAGATCAACCAAGCGATAGAAAATTCGCCGGTCAAAGACATCGAAAAGAACGTCAAATCGATGATGACGCAGGGATTTTCCAAGCTCGACCTGGTCACACGCGAGGAATTCGATATCCAGGCGCAAGTGCTGGCGAAGTCCCGCGCCAAGCTCGAGGCGTTGGAAGCGCGCGTGAACGAACTGGAAGCCCGCCTGACCCCTCCGCAAACCTGAGAGCCTGGCCGCGCCGCCTTGGCGCACGGCCTTGGCGCGCCGCCTTGGCG
>DMYQ01000261.1:19961-20728 GCA_003482555.1 Janthinobacterium sp.
CCGCCTTGGCGCACCTCAAGACCCCGCGCGCGCAAACATTTAGGATGTCAGCAGCACTGCCGCGTTACCTGCCCTACCCATTCATGCGCCGCGCGAGGGATGTCCATGAGCTTAGCCGTTTTGAAAAGCCGCGCCCTGGCAGGCATGGACGCGCCCGAAGTGAGCGTCGAAGTGCATCTGGCCAATGGATTGCCCTCGTTTACCATCGTGGGTTTACCCGATACCGAGGTCAAGGAAGCGCGCGACCGGGTCCGCGCGGCCCTGCAAAACGGCGGCTTCGAAATGCCGTCGCGGCGCATCACCGTCAACCTGGCGCCGGCCGACCTGCCCAAGGAATCGGGGCGCTTCGACTTGCCGATCGCGCTGGGCATCCTGGCCGCGTCCAGCCAGATTCCCGGCGATCAATTGAACCGTTACGAATTCGCCGGTGAATTGTCGCTGTCGGGTCAGTTGCGCCCGATTCGTGGCGCCCTGGCCATGAGCCTGGCCATGCGCGGCGCGTCCGACGGCAAGCGGCGCGGTTTCATCTTGCCGCTGGCAAATGCCGACGAGGCGGCGCTGGTGGCCGACGCCGAGATTTATCCGGCCCGCTCGCTGTTGCAGGTGTGCGCACACTTCGCCGCGCGCGACCCGCAGGCGGCGTTGCCGCGCCATCACGCCACCTTGCCGCCGGCGTGCTTTCACTATCCCGACTTCGCCGACGTCAAGGGCCAGCACCAAGCCAAGCGGGCGCTGGAAGTGGCGGCGGTCGGCGGCCACAGCGTGCT
>DMYQ01000284.1 GCA_003482555.1 Janthinobacterium sp.
CCCTTTGATTTTCCTGCTGTATTCTGGCTCCCCGACCTGGACTCGAACCAGGGACCTGCGGATTAACAGTCCGTCGCTCTACCAACTGAGCTATCAGGGAAAAGAGGCAACATTATAAACCGCCTCATGCACACGATCAAGATTTAAATCATGCGATACCGACAATGTTTCTGCTGCCTTCTGGATCAATCTTTCGAGCAACCCAGAGAACGAAGATCTTAAAGGACTTTGGCGATCGCGTCAATGACCTTGTCGATATTTGCCATATTCAGGGGCGCCACGCAGATGCGGCCCGTGTCGACGGCGTACACCGAGTGCTCGCGCGCCAGGGTTTCGACCTGGGCCTTGCTCAAGCCCGAGTAGGAAAACATGCCGACCTGTTCGCGCACGAAGTCGAAATCGTGGCCGGGCGCCTTTTCCTTCAGCTTCGTCACGAAGGCTACACGCATTTCGCGGATGCGCACGCGCATCGCGGCCAGCTCGTCTTCCCACAACTGGCGCAATTCCGGCGAGGCCAGCACGGTGGCGACGACCTTGCCGCCATGCACGGGCGGGTTCGAATAATTGGTGCGCACCACGCGTTTCAGTTGCGACAGCAGACGCGCCGCCTCTTCCGCGCTCTCGGCGACGACGCTGAGCGCGCCCACCCGTTCGCCGTACAGCGAGAACGATTTCGAGAACGAGTTCGACACCAGCAGCGGACCGCCGGCGGCAGCGAAGCGGCGCACCACGGCGCCGTCTTCGGCGATGCCGGCCGCGAAGCCCTGGTAAGCCATGTCGAGGAAGGGAATCAAGCCACCTTCCTTGACGGCGGCGATGACGTCGCCCCACTGCTCGCTCGACAGGTCGGCGCCGGTCGGGTTATGGCAGCAGGCGTGCATCAGCACGATGGAACCGCGCGGCATGGCCTTGAAATCGGCCAGCATGCCGGCGAAATTCACGCCGTGGGTGGCGGCATCGTAATAACTGTAATTGTTGACGACGAAACCGGCGCTTTCAAACAGGGCGCGGTGGTTTTCCCAGCTCGGGTCGCTGATGTAGACTTGCGCGCCCGGCGCGAAGCGCTGCAGGAAGTCGGCGCCGATTTTCAAAGCCCCGGTGCCGCCGATGGCTTGCACCGTGACGGCGCGGCGCTCTTGAATGATGGCGCTGTCGGCCCCAAATACCAGCTCTTGCACCGCGCTGTCGTAGGCGGCCAGGCCGTCGATGGGCAGGTAGGTGCGCGGCGAGGCTTGCTCGATCAAGATGGCTTCGGCCTTGCGCACGCAGGACAGCAGCGGCACTTTGCCGTTTTCGTCATAATAGACGCCAACGCCCAGATTGATTTTCGCGGGATTCTTATCCGCGTTGAATGCTTCGGTGATGCCCAGGATGGGGTCACGGGGGGCCATGTCGATGGCACTGAACAGACTGGCGGGAGCGGAAGGGTTCGTCATGATAAGATTGAATTCGATTGGAAGCGGGTTCACGGCGGAGTTGTAGACAGCGCCCCCATCGCTCCAGGGGCGCCAGCAGAGCACCATTCTAACAAAGGTCTGATTCGTATGGCTGATTTATCCGTAGCAAGCGACGCGGCGCCGACCGTGGTATCGTTTCCCAATTCCCCCTTCAAGCTGCACCAGCCCTTCTTGCCGGCCGGCGACCAGCCCACCGCGATCGCGCAACTGGTCGAGGGCATAGGCGATGGCCTGACCTACCAGACCCTGCTGGGCGTGACCGGTTCCGGCAAGACGTACACCATGGCCAACGTCATCGCGCAAATGGGGCGGCCGGCCATCATCTTCGCGCCCAACAAGACGCTGGCGGCCCAGTTGTACAGCGAATTTCGCGAATTCTTTCCGCAAAACGCGGTCGAATACTTCGTCAGCTACTACGATTATTATCAGCCGGAAGCCTACGTGCCGCAGCGCGACCTGTTCATTGAAAAGGATTCGTCGATCAATGAGCACATCGAGCAGATGCGCCTGTCCTGCACCAAGTCGCTGATGGAGCGGCGCGACGTCGTCATCGTCGCCACCGTGTCGGCCATCTACGGTATCGGTAACCCGAACGAATACCACCAGATGATCTTGACCCTGCGCGTCAAGGACAGGGTCAGCCAGCGCGACGTGATCGCCCGCCTGATCCAGATGCAATACACGCGCAACGAAGTCGACTTCGGCCGCGCCACCTTCCGCGTGCGCGGCGACACCATCGACATCTTCCCGGCCGAGCACGCCGAACTGGCCGTGCGCCTGGAAATGTTCGGCGATGAAATCGAATCGATCCAGTTGTTCGACCCGCTCACCGGCCGCGTGCGGCAAAAGATTCCCCGCTTCACCGTGTATCCCGGCTCGCACTACGTGACGCCGCGCGCGACGGTGCTGCGCGCCATCGAAACGATCAAGGTCGAGTTGCGCGAGCGCCTCGAATTCTTCCGCCAGGAAAACCGACTGATCGAGGAACAGCGCCTGGAACAGCGCACCCGCTTCGACCTGGAAATGATGACCGAGATCGGCTTTACCAAGGGAATCGAAAACTATTCGCGCCACCTGTCCGGCGCCCTGCCCGGCGAACCGCCGCCCACCCTGGTCGACTACCTGCCGCCCGATGCGCTGATGTTCCTCGACGAGTCGCACGTGCTGATCGGCCAGCTCAGCGCCATGTACAATGGCGACCGTTCGCGCAAGACCAACCTGGTCGATTACGGCTTCCGGCTGCCGTCGGCGCTCGACAACCGGCCGCTGCGCTTCGACGAATTCGAGTCCAAGATGCGCCAGACCGTGTTCGTTTCGGCCACCCCGGCCGATTATGAAAAGACCCATTCCGATCAGGTGGTGGAACAGGTGGTGCGCCCGACCGGCCTGGTCGACCCTTTGATCATCGTGCGCCCGGCCAGCAGCCAGGTCGACGACCTGATGTCGGAAATCATCGACCGCGTGAAAAAGAACGAGCGCGTGCTCGTCACCACCCTGACCAAGCGCATGTCGGAGCAATTGACCGATTACTTGAGCGACCACGGCATCAAGGTGCGTTACCTGCACAGCGACATCGAGACGGTGGAGCGGGTCGAGATCTTGCGCGACTTGCGCATCGGCACCTTCGACGTGCTGGTCGGCATCAACCTGTTGCGCGAAGGCTTGGACTTGCCGGAAGTGTCGCTGGTGGCCATCCTGGACGCCGACAAGGAAGGTTTCCTGCGCTCGGAGCGCAGCCTGATCCAGACCATCGGCCGCGCCGCCCGCAACCTGAACGGCACCGCCATCCTGTACGGCGACCGCGTCACCGATTCGATGCGGCGCGCGATCGACGAAACGGAGCGCCGCCGCGCCAAGCAGATCGCCTTCAACGCGGCCAACGGCATCACCCCGACCGGCATCAAGAAGAGCATCAAGGAATTGATCGACGGCGTCTACAGCCCGCAAGAGGCGCGCGACAATCTGCAAGTGGCGCAGGAGGCGGCCAAGTACGAGTCGATGAGCGAGAAGCAAATCAGCAAGGAAATCAAGCGCCTGGAAAAACTGATGCTCGACCACGCCAAGAACCTGGAGTTCGAAAAGGCGGCCCAGGTGCGCGACCAGTTGCACCTGCTCAAACAGCAACTGTTCGGCGCGCCGGGCAGCGACAACATCGTCTCGCTGCTGGGGTCCTGAAGCTCAAACCAGGGCCAAGATGCCGGGGGTCGGACCCGCCTGGTCCGACCCCGAGCTTACGCCGACAATTTTAATTTTAATGAGTTCCGGCGCGTGCTACAGTCTGTCAATGGTGCGGTTTCCGCCGCGCGTGGGGGGGAATATGCTCACCATCGGACTGCGCCCTTATCCATTGCCGGCCCTGCTCGCACTGCTCGGCCTGTTGAGCGGGGCCCTGCGGGCCGAACCGCTGGTAACGCTGGCGGCCAGCGAGCGCGCCCCCTACATCGGCAGCGCGCTGCCGGAAAACGGCTATGTCGCCGAGCTGGCGACGGAAGCGTTCAAGCGGCGCGGCTACCGCGTCAACATCCAGTTCTATCCGCTGGCGCGGGCGCTGCAACTTGCCCAGACCGGCGAGGCCGACGCGGTGCTGCCGCTGGCGCGCGAAGCTGGCGAGGGCGGCACCCCCGGCCTGGCATACTCGGCCCCCTTCCCCGGCGACACCATGGTCCTGCTGAAGAAAAAAACCCTCGCCGTCCAGTACGCGCCGGGCGCCGCCAACAAGGCCGACAGCTTGCTGGCGTCCCTGAACACATACCGCTTTGGCGTGGTGCGCGGCGGCTCCGCGCCGGCCGCCTTCGACAACGCCAAAATCGTGCACCAGGAGGCGGTTGCGAACGACCTGCAAAACCTGGACAAACTGGAAAACGAACGCATCGACTTCGCCCTGATCGACAAGTACACGGCGGCCGACCTGATGGTGGGCCGGCGCCCGCACCTGATCGGCGGGTATGAGTTCATGACGCCGCCGCTGGCCCGGCGCGAATTCCACATCGGCTTTGCCACCGCCACCGCCCGCCAGCGGCAATTGCTGGCGGCCTTCAACGAGGGACTGGCGGATATGACGCGCGACGGCACCCTGACCAACATCCTGAAAAAACACGGCTTGTACTCCCCCGCCAAAGCAAAGACGAACAAGACGCGACTGGTCATCGCCACCGTCAACAACAGCGACATGCTGGTGATGCGCGCGCTCTCCGCCGAATACGAAAAGCAGCATCCCGCCATCGAACTGGAATGGCGCGTGCTGGACGAAGAGGTGCTGCGGGTGCGGCTGCTGAGCGACCTTGCGATCGCCGACGGCCAGTTCGACATCCTCACCATCGGCACCTATGAAACGCCGATCTGGGCCAAGCGCGGCTGGCTGACGCCGCTGCAGCCGCCCGACAACTACGACGTCGACGACCTGCTGCCGGCGGTGCGCAACGGCCTGTCGTACCAGAAGCGGCTCTACGCCTTGCCGTTTTACGCCGAAAGCATCATGACCTACTACCGCAAGGACTTGTTCGCCAAGGCGGGCGTGACGATGCCGGCGGCGCCCGGCTACGACGACATCAAGGCACTGGCGGTAAAAATCCACAATCCGGCAGCCGGCATCTACGGCGTCTGCCTGCGCGGCAAGCCCGGCTGGGGCGACAACATGGCCTTGCTGACGTCGATGGTCAGCGTCTACGGCGGACGCTGGTTCGACCAGCGGGGCCGCCCGCAACTTGACTCGCCCGCATGGGAAAAAGCATTGGAGATGTACCGCGAGCTGCTGACCCGCTACGGCCCGCCGAATCCCGAGCGCAACAGCTTCAAGGAAAACCTGCGGCTCTTCTCGGACGGCCGCTGCGGCATCTGGATCGACGCCACCGTGGCCGCCAGCGTGTTGTCG
>DMYQ01000165.1:0-5665 GCA_003482555.1 Janthinobacterium sp.
GTGCGGATTTATTTTTTCAGCGTTTGCAGATGCGTCAATTCCTGGCTCACGGCCCGCGTGACGATCTGTTCTATAGTGTGCTGCAAGCCGGCGCGCAATTCGCTGCTCAGGGCCGTCAAGGCGTGCTGCAAGACGTCGGCCATGCTGTCCTTGATGCGCTGCTCCAGCACGAAGTCGACTCTGCCCTGCAGTTGATGCAGGATGCGCTCGGCCAGGCGCCGTTCCAGCACATGCCATTCCTGCTCCGTCCACTGTTTCAGGGCCAGCGCTTCAAGCTGTTCGGCGCGCTCGGCCGGATCGGCGGACGGGGCCGGAGCCGCGCCGTCGACCTGGGGTTGCAAGACTTCAGTCAAGACCGGAATGCTGTGGTCAAACGCCTGGGTTTGGCTCATGTTTTTCCCGCGACAAAATGGGTTGGTTGAAAGTCTTGCCGTTTGTAAAAAGCATAGCGCTGGCGTCCGGCGGCGGCATCGTCCTGATCCGCCGACACGATCTCGAACAAGCGTTGAAAGCGCGCGAAATTGGCGGGCGGATGGCGCGACAAATTGACCAGGATGTCAAAATGCGGCAATTGCTCGCTGTCGCTGGCCGTCAGCACGATGGGCGTTTGCGGCGCCAGCGCGTCGTCGGCCAGCACGTGGGGCAGGAAATCGGTGTCGGAAAACGTCCACAGCGCCGCGTTCAGGGTCGCCAGTTGCCGCGCGTCCTCGGTCAGCAGCACCACCTTGTTGTGCGCCATATAAGCCTTGCGCGCCAGACGGCAGGCGTAGGCGAGCTTGTCGGGGACGTTGGTGTGAAAATCAATACGGGTCATAGGTGTCAATGGTGGGCTGGCAACTCTCGAGCGCTAATTTTAACCGTACGCGGGGAGCTAGAATTGAAAATCCGGCGTCTGTTTGATCGGGGGCAAGACGTTGCGCTTCGCCTCGGCGGCGGCGGCTTTGGCGGCGGCCTTCGCTTGCGCTTCGGCGCTGGGCTGGCGCGGCGGGGCGGCGGGTGTGCCCGAGGCTTGCCGATAGCTGGTCGGCAGCATCGACTGGGTCGGATAGGCCGCCGCCGTCAGGGCATTGTTCCAGGCGCCCGCCTCGAAACCGCTCAAGTTGGTCCGGCCCACCAACAGCATGGGCAGGTGGTCGCCGCCGCCGGCCTTTTTCAGGGCCGCCGTGTCGTCCGCCGTGTTGACGGTTTTTTCACTGTAGGGAATGCCGCGCGCGCGCAGCATGGCGCGGCCCTGTTCGCAAGCGTCGCACTGGCGCATCGTGTACAGGGTGACGGGGTGGCTCTTCACGGCTTCGGCCAATTCAAACGGCAATTCCGGCTGCGCCGATCCGCCCGCGTAAGACTTCACTTCGACATTGGCCGCGGCGGAGGGCGGCGGTGGCGTGTCGCTGAAATGCGTGACGCCCTTGGCATCCTTCCATTTGTACATCTGCGCGCTGGCGGCGCCGGCGCACAGCAGCAGCACCAGGCCTAGTTTGCATCGGGTGGAAAAATTCATGGTCGTATCCTGGTGAGTGTCAGGCCGCCATGCCGCTGTGGCGCAGCAGGGCGTCGATGCTGGGTTCGCGGCCGCGGAAGGCGGTGAAGGATTCCAGCGCCGGGCGCGAGCCGCCCACGGCCAGGATTTCGTCCTGGAAGCGCTGGCCGGTTTGCGCCGAGAGGATGCCGCCGCCCAGGGCCGCCGCTTCTTCGAAGGCTGCATAGGCGTCGGCCGACAGCACTTCGGCCCACTTGTAGCTGTAGTAGCCGGCCGCGTAACCGCCGGCGAAAATGTGGCCGAAGGCATTCTGGAAGCGGTTGTAGGCCGGCGGCGGCATGACGGAAAACTTGGCGCGCACTTCGTCGATGACGTCTTGCACGCTTTTTTCGCCGCGCGGATCGTAGTCGTAGTGCAAATGCATATCGTGCAGCGAATACTCCACGTGGCGCAGGGTCTGCAGGCCGGACTGGAAGTTCTTGGCGGCCAGCATCTTGTCGAACAGGGCGCGCGGCAGCGGCGCGCCCGTCGTCACGTGGGCCGTCATGTGTTCCAGCACTTCCCATTCCCAGCAAAAGTTTTCCATGAATTGCGAGGGCAGTTCGACGGCGTCCCATTCGACGCCGGAAATGCCGGACACGCTGATTTCATCGACCCGCGTCAGCATGTGGTGCAAGCCGTGGCCGAATTCGTGGAACAGGGTGATGACTTCGTCGTGCGTGAACAGGGACGGCTGCACCTTGCCGTCGACGACGGCCGGCTGCGTGAAGTTGCAAGTCAGATAGGCGACCGGCGTTTGCAGGGCGCCGCCGTCTTCGACGCGGCGGCCGCGGGCGTCGTCCATCCAGGCGCCGCCGCCCTTGCCGCCGCGGGCGTACAGGTCGAGGTAGAACTGGCCGATCAGTTGGCCGTCTTTTTCGATGCGGAAAAAGCGCACGGACGGGTGCCAGACGCTGCTCGCGTCGGCCACGATGGCAACCGAGAACAGGGTTTGCACCAGGCGGAACAGGCCGTCGATGACCTTATGCTCGGGGAAGTATTGCTTCACTTCCTGGGCGGAAAAGGCGTAGCGGCGCTCTTGCAGCTTTTCCGAGGCGTAAGCCATGTCCCAGGCTTCCAGGGTCTCCAGGCCCAGCTCGTCGCGCGCGAAGGCGCGCAACTCGGCCAGGTCTTGCTCGGCGTAGGGGCGGGCGCGCAGGGCCAGGTCTTCCAGGAAGGCGATGACTTGTTCCGGGCTGTGCGCCATCTTCGGCACCAGCGACACTTCGGCGAAATTGCTGTAGCCGAGCAGCTTGGCTTCCTCGTCGCGCAGCTTGAGCAGGGTCACCACGTTGGCGCTATTGTCCCACTTCTCCATCTGGCTGAAGTCGGTGCCCATTTCCGAAGCCTTGGTGGCGTTGGCGCGGTAAATCCTGGCGCGCAGCTCGCGCTTGTCGGCGAATTGCAGCAGCGGGTAATACGAGGGGAAGTGCAGGGTGAACAGGAAGCCGCTCTTGCCATCCTTTTCGGCGGCGGCGCGGGCCGCCTGCCTGACGTCGTCCGGTACGCCGGCCAGGTCGGCCTCGTCGGCCACCAGCAGGGTGTAGTCGTTGGTGGCGTCGAGCACGTTTTCCGAAAAACGGGTCGACACGCCGGCGTGTTCTTCCTGGATTTCGGCGAAGCGGTCCTTCTTGTCTTCGGCCAGCTCGGCGCCGCCCATGCGGAAGTCGCGGATGGCGTTCTCGATGATGCGCTGGCGCGCCGGCGACAGGGCGGCGAAGCCGGCGCCGGCCTTGATGGCCTTGTATTTCGCGAACATTTCCTCGTTCTGGGCCAGGGCGGTCCAGAATTCCGTGATCTTCGGCTGGTTTTCATTGTAGGCGGCGCGCAGCTCGGGCGTGTCGACGACGCTGTTCAAATGGTTGACGATGCCCCAGGCCCGGCCCAGCAATTCGGTGGCGTTTTCCAGCGGCGCCACAAAATTCTCCCACGTCACCTGCGCCATCGGCGCTTCCAGGCGCGCCACCACGGCGGCGCTCTGTTCCAGCAGGGTGTCGATGGCCGGGCTCACGTGGGCCGCCGTGATGGCGTCGAAACGGGGCAGGCCGGAAAAGTCGAGCAGGGGGTTTGTTGTGGTCATCGTGTTTCCATGTGTTCGTCCGGGGCGCTGTGGCGCCGCCGTGGTCGGTGCGCCGCGCGGGTGGCGCGGCGCACCGTTCGCATTTCTGTCCGCCAGTCGCTTATGCGGCGCGCTGCGCCGCTTCGACGGTGTTCATCAGTAGCATCGTGATCGTCATCGGCCCGACGCCGCCCGGCACCGGCGTGATGTGCGAGGCGATTTCGCGCACGCCGGCAAAGTCGACGTCGCCGCACAGCTTGCCGTTCTCGTCGCGGTTCATGCCCACGTCGATGACGATCGCGCCCGGGCGCACCATGTCGGCCGTCAGCGTGTTGCGGCGCCCGACGGCGGCCACGACGATGTCGGCGCCGCGCGTGTGGTGGGCCAGATCCGGCGTCGCGCTATGGCAGATGGTGACGGTGGCGTTCGCTTGCAAGAGCAGCAGGGCCATCGGCTTGCCGACCGTGTTGCTGCGCCCGATGACGACCGCGTGCTTGCCGCGCAAGTCGACGCCCGTGCTTTCGATCAGCTTCATGCAACCGTAGGGGGTGCAGGGCTGGAAGCCCGGCAGACCGGTCAGCAGTTCGCCGGCGCTCAGCACCGAGTAGCCGTCCACGTCCTTGCTGGTGGCGATGGCTTCGATGACCTTGTGCGGGTTGATGTGCTTGGGCAAGGGCATTTGCACCAGGATGCCGTGGATGGTGGCGTCGCCGTTGAGGGCGGCGATGCGCTCGAGCAGGGCCGCCTCCGTCATGTCCGCTTCGTATTTTTCCAGAACGGAATGGAAACCCACGTCGCCGCAAGCCTTCACCTTGTTGCGCACGTACACCTGGCTGGCCGGGTCTTCGCCGACCAGGATCACGGCCAGGCCGGGCTGCCTGCCTTCGGCGGTCAGGGCGGCGGCGCGCACGCCGATGTCGGCGCGCAGTTGTTGGGAGAGCAGGATTCCGTCGATCAATTGAGCTGGCATGGTGTTCGCTGGTGGCAGGATAAAACAGGATTATAAAGCCGGCACGCCCCGCAGCGCATCTTCGGGCGCGCTTTCGGGCGAATTCTTGTGCGGATTTGCGGCGTTGCAGCATAATTTCCATAGATAAATTTCATATTATGAAAAGTCATATCATGATTTGAAAAATACCAAATGTCCTGTTAGAATCCGTACACTAATATATTGTATTGGTAAAATAATCAGCGAAATGCCGTCCGCCAGCGATCAGGTATCTTGGTGGGGCACTTATAAAGGAGACTCATCAGATGTCAGCTCAACTCGACCAGGTTACGGCCTTGATTGCCCAGGACCCCGATTCGCAAGAAACCAAGGAGTGGCTGGACGCGCTCGAAGCGGTGCTCGAAAATGAAGGCCCGGAACGCGCCCATTACCTGATGGAACGTCTGGTTGACCTGGCACGCCGTCGCGGCGCGCAAATCCCCTTTTCCAGCAACACCGCCTACGTCAACACCATCCCCACCCACCTCGAAACGCATTGCCCCGGCAACCTGGAATTCGAAGAGCGCCTGCGCTCGTGGATGCGCTGGAACGCGATGGCGATGGTGGTGCGCGCGAACCGCATCGACGGCGACCTGGGCGGCCATCTGTCGAGCTTTGCCTCGCTGGCGAACATGCTCGGTATCGGCTTCAACCATTTCTGGCACGCGCCGACCGAAGACCACGGCGGCGACCTGCTCTACATCCAGGGCCATTCCTCGCCCGGCATCTACGCCCGCGCCTTCCTCGAAGGCCGCCTGACGGAAGACCAGCTGATCAACTTCCGCCGCGAAGTCGACGGCAAGGGCCTGTCCTCGTATCCGCATCCGAAGTTGATGCCGACCTTCTGGCAATTCCCCACCGTCTCGATGGGCCTGGGCCCGCTGATGGCGATCTATCAAGCCCGCTTCCTGAAATACCTGCACGCGCGCTCGATCGCCGACACGGCCAACCGCAAGGTCTGGGCCTTCTGCGGCGACGGCGAGATGGACGAGCCGGAATCGATGGGCGCCATCGGCATGGCCGCGCGCGAAAAGCTCGACAATCTGGTCATCGTCGTCAACTGCAATCTGCAGCGCCTGGACGGCCCGGTGCGCGGCAACGG
>DMYQ01000165.1:5831-6099 GCA_003482555.1 Janthinobacterium sp.
CGCGGCAACGGCAAGATCATCCAGGAACTCGAAGCGGACTTCCGCGGCGCCGGCTGGAATGTCGTCAAGGTCATCTGGGGCCCGGGCTGGGACGCCCTGCTGGCGCAGGACAAGGACGGCATCCTGCAGCGCGTGATGATGGAAACCGTGGACGGCGAGTACCAGAACTACAAGGCCAAGGACGGCGCCTTCGTGCGCAAGAACGTCTTCGGCAAGCACCCGAAACGTGCTGGAGATGGTTGCCAACATGACGGACGACGACATCTGG
>DMYQ01000163.1:0-1232 GCA_003482555.1 Janthinobacterium sp.
GGAAATTCGGAGGAAATTCGGGGCTGGCGCGCTGGCGCCGCCGAAGCGGCGGCCCTGGCGCTTGCGCCGGGCGCGCGCAGGGTTCAGGAAGCGCTGCCGGCGCCATCCTTGACTTGTGTCATCAGCAACTCCCAACCGAGCTGGCGGCGGATTTCTTCCGGCGTCGGCGGCGGCTTCAAGGCATGCGCGCGGCGCGCCAGATAGGCGCGCACGACAAACTTGGATGGGTGATTGGACTGCGTCATGACGACCTCGCCGCGAAAGGGTAACTCGTGCCACGCCAGCTTTGCAGACGTGGAAAATTGGTGCCGATCCTTGAGGCGACCGGCTCACCTGCTGTTCGAAGCACTTACTGAAACTGTCTCGGTAGTGCTTTTTCATCACGCGAGACCATCATAGCGTCGCGCCCCTCACGCGACTGTACGCTTCCGCACACAGCATGATTTAACTGTGCGCGCAAGCGCCCCCTCGCGGGTCAGGGCCGCGGCCGCAACATGTCGGCGCCTATCCATGCCAGCGCCGACGGCCCCGCCGGCACCCAGCCCAGCTCGGCGCGCGCGCGCCGCCCGCGTACCCGGCTGTTCGAACCGAGACCGTAAGACGCCATTTCATAGCCCCATTCCGCGATCGCCAGCGGCAGCGGCCAGTCCTCGGGCGGGCCCAGGCCCAGGGCGACGGCCATGGCCGCGCTCAATTCGCCAAAGGAATTTTCACCCGACTCGACGAAGTAAAAAACGCCGGCCCGTGTCTTTTCCAGCGCCAGCAGATACAGGGCGACGACGTCGTCGATGTGAACGTTGGACCAGATATTGCGGCCCGGCCCCACGTGGCGCATGACGCCGCTCTTGCGCGCCTGTTTCAACAGGCGCGGCAATTGCACGCTGTCGCGCGGCAGCGCGCCGTGCCCGTAGATCAGGCTATTGCACAGCACGGCCGTGCGCACGCCGCGAGCGGCGCCGGCCAGCACCAGCTCGTCGATCGCCAGGCGGGTCGCCTTGTCGGCGCCGGGCGTCGGCAAATGGTCCTCGAAATAAATTTGCTCGCTGGCCTCGCCGCCCGAGGCGTCGCCGACGATGCTCGAACCGCTGGTGTGGAGAAAAACCTTGCCGGAGCCGGCCAGGGCGTCCAGCAGGGCCTCCACGGCGCCGCGGTGGTCGCTGCTGGCGGCGTTGACGACGGCGTCGGCGGCGCGCGCCTGCGCCATCAGCAAGTCGCGCTGGTCGAGCGTGCCG
>DMYQ01000163.1:1374-3542 GCA_003482555.1 Janthinobacterium sp.
GGCGCGCGCCATGCCGGCGGCGATCGAAGCGCCGATGAAACCGGCCGCGCCGGTAAGGAATACTTTCATGATCGGTGCCTCCAGTGATGCCGATGGGAAGCGGGCAGTATGCGGCAAGGCCGGCCCCGCACACAGCGTCCTGGCGGCAAATGAACTGTGCGCGCGAGTCAACAATGCCGGCCCGGCGGGCGGCGCCGATATCGGGTATGGTGGATGCCTGTTTACCAAAGGAATCGCCATGACCATCAATATCATCGCCAACTTGCAAGCCTTGCCGGGCAAGGAAGAACAACTGTTGACAGCGCTGCGCGCGGCGCTGGCGCCGACCCGCGCCGAGGCGGGCAATCTGCGCTACGAGTTGTACCGCAGCGAAGTGGGCCCGGATCGCTTTACCTTCGTGGAAAAATTCGCCGACGCGGCCGCCTTCGCCCTGCACCAGGGTTCGCCCCACGTGACGGCGCTGACGGCGGCCGTGGCCGGGCTGCTGCAAGCGCCGCCCCGCATCGAAAAACAGATTGAAATCGACGCGCCCTGAGCTGCTACAGCTTGCGCTGCAGGAATTCGAGGAAGCAACTGATACGCTGCGCCAGTTGCGTGTTGCGGTAGTAGACGGCGTGAATCTGCTGCCGGTAGCCGGTGTAGTGCGCTTCCAGCACTTTCACCAGGCGCCCCTCGGCCAGGTCGGCGCGGGTCATGAAATCGGCCAGGCAAACGATGCCCTGCCCCTGCAGCGCCAGTTGGCGCAGAGTTTCGCCGCTGCTGGCGGCCAGGGCGGGCGTGATCTGCAAGCTGTCGCCCGACTGGTGCCGCAGCGGCCAGATATTGCCGCCCTCGTATTGTAAAAATCCCAGCAGGGAGTGGGCGGCCAGGTCTTCGGGCGTGGCCGGCGTGCCGTGCCGCGCCAGATAGGCGGGGCTGGCCAGCAGATACAGGGGGCTGGCGCTGAGCGCGCGCGCGTGCAGCGTCGAGTCCGTCAGGGCGCCGATGCGGATCGCGATGTCGGTGCGGTGCTCGATCAGGTCGGCGATCTGGTCATTGCTGCTCAGTTCGAGCCGGATATCGGGATACAGGGCGCGGAATTCCGCCACGTGCGGCACCACGCAATGCAGCATGAAGGGCGAAGCCGCGTCCACGCTCAGGCGTCCGACCGGCTTTTGGCGGCGCATGCGGATCGACTCTTCCACCGCTTCCATCGCTGCCAGGATGGCGCGCGCCTGCCGCAGGAAGAGCGCGCCCTCCTCGGTCAATTCCATGCGCCGCGTGGTGCGCGTGAGCAAGGACGTGGCCAGCTTCTCTTCCAGCCGCGACAGGGCCCGGCTGACGCCCGAGGTGGTCTGGCCCAGATGCACGGAGGCCGCGCTCAGCGTGCCGCTATCGATGACGGCGACGAAAATCCTGAGATCGTCTGAATGAATATCCACCTGGCTCCCCGCCATGAAAGTGCTGCGATTATAGGGCAGATCGATCGCCGCCGCGCCGACCGGGTCCGGTTCCGGGTCCGAGAATCAGTCGCCGTCTCAGGCCACGTAAAACAGGACGGCGATGTAGTGGCAGATGCTGCCGCCGAGGACGAACAAGTGCCAGACTCCGTGGCCGTGGCGCACCTTGTGGTCGGTGGCGTAAAAGGCGATGCCGACCGTGTAAAACAGGCCGCCGGCCGCCAGCCAGACGAAGCCGTCCCAGCCCAGCGCCGCGATCAGGGGCTTGACGCCGATCACGGCCAGCCAGCCCATCAGCACGTAAATGACCAGCGACAGGATGCGCGCCCCCTTGGCGTACCAGATTTCCTGGACGATGCCGAACAGGGCCAGTGCCCACACGACGCCAAACATCGACCAGCCCCAGGCCCCGCGCAAGGTCACCAGGGTGAAGGGCGTGTAACTGCCTGCGATCAAGAGATAGATGGCGCAATGATCCATCTTGCGCAACACGTCCTTGGCCGCGCCGCGCACGCTGTGATACAGGCTCGAGGTCAGGTACAGGGTCAGCAGCATGGCCGCGTAGACGCTGAAGCTGACGATTTTCCAGGGGTCGCCGCCGCGCGCGGCGACAGCGATCAAAAGTACGCCGCCGGCCGCGGCCAGGGCCGCGCCCACGGTATGGGTGATGCTGTTGAAACGCTCGCCGTAATACATATGCCACCGTTCTCGAAAAATGCCCGCCGCCGC
>DMYQ01000153.1:0-8817 GCA_003482555.1 Janthinobacterium sp.
CTGTTTCGGGCTGTGATCACCGCACCTGCCGGAGGCAGTTCCGGTCACAATGAATCTGGTGGCTGACTGCTATGGCCGTAATGGTACCCGATGTCAAGTTCCATACAAAACGGCATAGAGCCTTCATTATGAGGACGACAAGTAACCATTTCATTGCCATTCCTATTCCGGTGCGATGGTGTAGCGAGGTTCGCCTTTTGGCGTCGTAACGATTCCGCTTCGAATGAAACCGATCAATACGCCGTCCAGCGTGTAAAACTCGTCGCCGTCGACGCGGAAGCGAAGGGTCGTGCCGCTCCGAACATATTCATCCTCGTCAATCCGCCCGATCAATGACCCGTTTGTGTCTTTAACCGTGTATCGGCCTTTGCTGTAGTCGATCATCTTCTCCCCTTGTAAATCGTTTATACCGTTTCCAGTACTACTTTCCATGTGCCGGCGTCGGCCGGTTGCGGGCGCCACCAGGGCGCAATTTTCCTTGACCTTCAGTTCAACAATTGCAGATGCCGCAAATTGCGTCCAACTTTTCAAGTGCGGCATCCAGCACCTTGCCATGCCCACCACCCCACGGGTGTTTTGTGGCGCCGCGTTCTTCCCAGTCGAACGATTTCGGCTGAAACCCCAGCACGTAGCCGACCTCGCTCTTTGGTCCCTGCACTGCGACGGCAAAAGGGTTATCCGCATTGAACGCTGCGTGCGTCATTGGGAAGCCGATCACGATTCCGGTGCGCTCATTGAAGGCTTGGGGGGAGGCCACCAGGAGCGGATGGACTCCAGGCATCTCCTTTCCAACATGGGGGCTGTGGTTCACGTAGATGATTTCACCCCGCTCAGGAACCCATTTGATGGGTGTCTTCGCCACCATCAGCAAGCTTCCTTGCCGACCGGTGCGAACGCCATCACTTCACCACCGTGCCTCGTCTTGTCGAAGGAGGCCAGCATTTCGTTCAAAGTCGGTTTCCGGTCGGTCATCTCCACGATGATCTTGCCTGGCTGCGCGATGACGCGCACATGCGTGCCGTCAACGATGCCTGCTGCCTTTGCTACCAGCTTATTCAAGCGCAAGGCAAGGCCATTACCCCAAGTGTTGATGGAAGTTTCAATTGCTTGCTGTGCCATAGTATTTCTCCCTAAGAGTCAAGTATCGTAGACACACTGTATCAACAAATCGGCTATGTGTCAACGGTGTTGATACGTCGCGCCAAGTGACTGGTGGATTTTCCGCTCAGTTCATCACTTCGTTCAAATGCTGGACAGCGGCATCGATCAGGCGCTGTTGCCAGTCGCGGCCCTTAAATTCAATGTTGGCGATCGCGGCAAATCGCGGTACACCCATTCCAGTGCCGAAAATCCTGCGCTTGAAATCCACCGTCACGAATCCTACATGCTCACCAGGGTGCGTGAGTAGAATGATCTCGTCCCGGTCTGGGTACGTTTCGCTCGTCCAGCCGGTGTTACGTCCTAATGGAAACTTGAATGGTCTCCCTGTAAAATCAACAACTTAGAGTTTTCGACCTGCAGACCAGGTGCTGGTAAAAACTTGAATGGACGCCCGTGCCAGCAATTTTTCAGCGCACAAGAATAATATAATCTTGAATGGCTCGCCACAGTCGAGGGGGGGGGCTGTATGCGCCTTTTTGGTAATCAATCACTCCCCCGGCTGATCGATTCCACCGACGCCAAGGTGGTGGCCGCAGGCAAGGGCATGCACGAGGTGTTGCACACATTGATGGGGGCGATTTACGCCGCGCGCGCCGCGCCCGGCCAGGAAGGCGGCGCGCTGGCGATCAGGCATGCCGCCGACATCGAACGCCTGCGTGCGCTGTGCGAGCGCCACCGCGATTCGCGCAACGACAAGCTGCGCGCGCTTGCACGCGAATTCCTTCTCGACTGGGACGTCATTCTGCGCCAGGTCGCCGAGCCTGGCCTTCCCCTGACAAACAATGCCGCCGAACAAGCCTTGCGCCATTGGGTGATCGCGCGCCGCATCAGCATGGGCACCCGCAGCGAGGCGGGCACGCGCGCATTCGCGTTGTTGGCAAGCGTGATCGAAACTTGCCGCAAGCGCTCGGCATCCTCTTGGGTCTTCATTGCCGGCGTCATTGCCGCCGCCAGGAAGGGCCTGACCATCCCGTCACTGCCGGCAATTCCCGTCGGGGTGTGAACGGCTACTCATCGTGATGCTCGAGGCGGACGAGGACTGTGCCAATATTCCATTGGCCAACTTGTAGCGGCTTGGTCATTTTTCACCTTGTTTTCAGTCACAAGCAACGGTCGTCAAATTGCATTATAGATTTATATTTGTTCAAATGTATCTGGGCTTGCGATAAAATACCCCTTTTGCAACACTGCATGTACGAAGACCACGGACTGGGGATACCTGTCGTACAAGTCAAGGAGCTGCCGTTTTCGGATTGGCACCGCTCCACACCTGAGGCGCAAAACATTTTCGAGGTGCTCGCCAAGACATATGGAAAAGACGCCTATCCCGGATGAGGTGCAGCGTTTTATTTTGCTCGCCATTCCTTCCGTTCCGTACCTTGAGGCCATTCTGCTGATGCGCGGCGGCCCCGGCCTGACATGGGATGTGGCGCAAATCGCGCGGCGTCTCTATTTGAGCGACAAGGTTGCCAAGGGCTTGCTGGCGGATCTGACGGCCGGCGGCATCGCACGCCGCGAACCACAGATGCCGAACCGCTTCCGCTTCGCTCCGCAGTCGGCGCAACTGGTGGCGATGATCGACCAACTGGCGGCCGCCTATTCGCAGAACCTGATCGGTGTCAGCACGCTGATCCATTCGAAAACGAACCGGAAGGCGCAGCTATTTGCAGACGCCTTCGTCTGGAAAAAGGAGCGTTAGCATGGCAGCCGCCATTTATATCCTGTGTGCGTTGACGGCCTTGAGCTGTGCCGTACTGCTTCTGCGCAGCTATTTCCGGCGCGGCCACCGTTTGCTCTTGTGGAGCGGACTGTGTTTTTCCGGAATGTTCGCCAATAACCTCCTGCTGATGCTCGACCGTTTGGTGCTACCCGAGCGCGACCTGTCGACATGGCGTTTGGTGGTTGGCTTGGCGGCCCTGGCGCCGCTCCTATATGGTTTGATCTGGGAGGACGATTAATGCTCGTCAACGCCATCTTGTCGGGAGCCATCGCTTGCGCCTCGCTTATCGTGTCGCTGTTCTTCCTGCGTTTCTGGCGCAGCACGCGGGACCGCTTCTTCTTGTATTTCGCCATTTCCTTCGCCCTCGAAGCCTGCGGCCGCCTGCTCATCGGAAGCGGCCCGAGCTATGACCAGAAAATGCCGGCGTTCTACCTGATTCGACTGGTCGCCTATTTACTGATCCTGATCGCGATAGTCGACAAGAACCGCCGCGGATAAAGGCCGCCGGTTTGAGCTGCCGCTAGGCTGGCATATGCAAAAAAAGGAAAGAATCAACCCCCATGGAAATGACTTCGATACAAATGATCGGCGCGGGCATTTTCGCGCTCGCGCTGCTGCACACCTTCACCGCGAAATACTTCGAGATATTGGCGCACCGGCACCCGCCCCGCGGCACGCCGGACTGCTCCACCTGATGGGCGAGGTCGAGGTGGTGTTCGGTTTCTGGGCCTTGGTCCTGGTCGTCGCGATGGCCTTCGTGTCGAGCGGACAACAGGCTTTGACCTATGTCGAATCGCGCCAGTACACCGAACCCCTGTTCGTCTTTGTCGTGATGGTGGTGGCCGCCTCCCGACCGGTGCTGGAGGCGGTGGGGCGCTTGCTCGCCGCACTGGCGCGCCTGGCGCCGGTGCGCACGCCGCTGGCGCTGGCGTGGCTCGGCCTGGCGGTGGTGCCGATCATGGGGTCGCTGATCACCGAACCGGCCGCGATGACGCTGGCGGCCCTGATGCTGGCGCCGCAGATTTTTCGCAAAGGCATGCCGGAATGGCTGAAGTACGCGGCCCTGGGCGTGCTGTTCGTGAACGTCTCGATCGGCGGCACGCTGACCGCGTACGCGGCGCCGCCGACCACATGGCAATGGGACAGCGCGTTCATGGCGACGACATTCGGCTGGCGGGCCTGCCTCGCGGTGCTGATCAGTTCGACCGTCGTCACCTTCCTCCTGCGCTCCCACCTTCGCGACGCGGACGCTGGGTCGGCGCGCGGCCACGCCAAGCCGGTGCCCTGGGTCGTCAGCGCGATCCACCTGGCGTTCCTGGCCGGCGTCGTCGCGTTCGCCCACCATCCGGTGGTTTTCATTGAATTGTTTCTTTTCTTCCTGGGCTATACGCAGGCGTACGAACATTATCAGAATCCCCTGATTCTGAAGCAGGGCTTGCTGGTGGGGTTTTTCCTCGCCGGCTTGGTCGTGCTTGGCGGAATGCTACAATGGTGGTTGCAACCGATCGTCTCGACGCTGGAGCCGACCGCCCTGTTCTTCGGCGCGCTCGCCTTGACCGCCATCACCGACAACGCGGCGCTGACCTACCTCGGCTCGCTGATCGCCTGCATGTCGGACCACGCCAAGTACATGCTGGTCGCCGGCTCCGTGGCGGGCGGGGGATTGACCGTCATCGCCAACGCGCCCAACCCGGCGGGCGCGGCGCTGCTCAGGCGCGGTTTCAATGACGATTCCATCGGCACTGCCGGCTTGCTATTGGGAACGATCCCGCCCACCGTGATGGCGGCGTTGTTGTTCCTACTATAGAACTCAGCCTGAAACGTGTTATTTTCATTACGCGCGAAAGAAAAGGAAGCAAGGATGAACCGGGTTGTTTCTTATCAATCAAGGCAGATGGCGCGGGCCGGCCTGCTCTCGCTGTCGATCCTGCTGTCGGGCGGTCGCGATGCCGTTGCAGCCAAGCCCGCGTTGCCGGTGCGCGCCGCGGCGGCACCTGCCGCCGACGTCATGGGGGACCTGCGTCTATTGGCGCAGCAGCGTCCGAAACGATGCGGCGCCGACGAGCCTGCGCAACAGGCGCCGGGCTGGCGCGCCACGGCCGTCGAGTGCGCGTGGCAAGGCCGCTTGCAGATGCGTCGATGGAGCGCCTTGCCGGCCGCCGGCAACGCCTGTGTGAGCCGGGCGGCGTTGTGGTGGCAGTGGCAGCAGGCGCGCACGGGCATTGCCGCGCCGGCCGCCTGGGACGCAGCCTGGCCGGCACAGGGCCTTTCCGGCATTTCATCCGGGCGGCAGCGCCTCGCGGTCATCGAAAAATCGGCGGGCGGCGCGTGGACGGCCTCGGATTGGACCTGGAACCCCTCGCCCCGCGCTGCGACCCGTCAATGGCAGATGTCCCGCTGGGAACTGTTGGCGACCGCCACCGCCAAGCTGCGTCCCGCCGTGCGCGGCGCCGCCGGCGCCGAGGCGGTGGCGCTGCGCACCGCGTGGGAGGCGAATCTGCGCGGTCGAGCCGGCGAGATGCTGGCAGACGCCTGGCTATGGGAAAGCAACGGCCTTTGCATGCGCATGGAAACGGCCGGTCTGAGCCAGGCGCAGCTGCACCTGCCGTATTCGCGCGACGAGGTGCGCCACGAACAGCGCGCGGCGATGCAATTGCAGCTGGCGCGGCGCTTTCCCCGTGCCACGTGGCTGACGCCGTTCCGGCTGGTGTCGACGCCGGCCGCGAATAAGGACGGCGGGGCGAAATACGAGGCCATCTGGCTGGAGGACGGGCTTGTTAAAGGGCAGCTTTGGATGCCGACCAAGACCGACGGCGCCATTGTCCGCGCCAGGATCGTCGCGGTCTTTCCCGTCGAACCGGGCGGCCGGCCGCCGGGGCCGGCCGTCGCCAACCGCCGCGCCGCGATCGAGCGCGAGTTGGCCGGCCTGGCCGCTATCTGGGAGGCCGAGCATGAATGAAGATCTGTCGGGCATGCAGTCCCTGCTGTTGTCACCCCTGGCGGTCATCGGCGCCGGCCTGATGCTGTCGCAAATTGTCGGCCTGCTGCTGCAAACGCGCGGCGTTCCCAAATTGTACGGCGCCGTCATCGCCGGCTTGGTCCTCGGGGTCGGCGGCCTCGGCCTGGTCGACGCGCCCCTGATCGCCATGTTCCAGGAGCTGTTCAACGCGGCCGCCGCGCTGGTGTTGTTCGAGGTCGGCCGCAAGATGGACCTGGCCTGGCTGTGGCGCAGCGGGCGCCAGGGCGCCAGCCTTGTCCTTGCCTGTCTGCTGCGCGGCGTCGCCACGCTGTTGTGCTTGGTCGCCTTCGGCCTCGGCTGGGGCGAGGCAGCCTTTATCGGCGCCATCCTCATCGCCGTCAATCCCATCGTGTTCTCGTCGATGGTGTCCGACTCGAACGCCAGCGGCGTGGCCACCAACGCCAGCGCCAACATGGTCGGCCTGAGCAATCTGATCGCCCTGCTCGCCGTCGGCGTGGCCTTGTCGTGGCTCAAGAGCCACGACCTGGAGGCGGGTGTCGGCTTCGTCCAGGAACTGGGCAGGCAGATAGAAAAATTGTTCCTGGGCGCGGTGATCGCGCTGCTGTGCTACGGCCTGTACGCGCTGGCCACACGGGCGAGCAAGGCGCAGGCCGGCATGCGGCCGGGCATGCTGCTCGCGGCCCTGCTGATGGACTTGGGCCTGTGTTCGGTCAGCGCATCGAGCGCCTTGCTCTCGCTGCTGCTGATGGGACTGTTGCTCAGGAACGCCGAGAAGAGGGACAACGTGTTCCAGGCGCAGATCAAGACCGGGCAGGACATCGGCTACGCGCTGCTGTTCATGATGTCGGCCTCGCTGGTGAACGTGCAACAGTTGATGCACGTGCCGACCCTGCTGGTCGCCGCAGCGGTGTTCGTCGTGCGCATCGGCGTCACGCGGCTGGCGTTCACTCCCGGCCTTGCGTGGAGCGGGCGCAAGAAGCACGCGATGGCCATCTCGCTGTGCTCGCTGGTGAGCTTCGGTTCGCTGGTGGTGGACAATTCGAGCGCCGGCTATCCAGGCCTGGGCGAGCTGGCCGCGCAAACGATGCAGGCTTTGCTGGGATTGAACGTGCTGCTGGCGCCGGGCCTGACCTGGTGGGGGCTGAAAATGGCGGGGGAAACCCATGAGGAGGTGGTGAATGGTTAATCCGGCAACAGCGGGCGGCGCGGCTGCGGACAAGCAGGCGTTGGCGGTGGCCGGCGCCGGCCCCGCCTTCCTGCCCGAATTCAACCGGTCCAAGCTCGGCTCGATGGGGATCGAACTCGAATTGATGGTGCTCGACCGCCTAACCTACGACCTGTTGCCGGCGGCGCCGGACATCCTGCGGCTGCTCGACATGCAGGAAAAAAAGTGGGTGGCGACGCCGGAAATCACCACCTCGATGCTGGAGGTGGCCACGTCGATCCTCGGCGGCTACGCTGAGGCCGCCGGCGAGCTCGAGGAAATACGTGCCAGCGTGCAGCGCGCCGCGTTCGCCGTGGGCGCGGCCATTTCGGGCGGCGGCGCGCACCCGTTCCAGCGCTGGAACGAACAGCGCATCTACCCCAAGGAGCGCTACTACGAGTCGGCCAAGAAATTCGGCTACCTGGCCAAGATGTTTACCGTGTTCGGCATGCACGTGCACGTCGGCGTGCCGTCGGCCGACGAGGCGATACGCGTGTGCGCCTGGCTGACGCAGCGCGCGCCGCTGTTCATCGCCCTGTCGGCCAATTCGCCCTGCTGGCAGGGGGAGGACTCGGCTTTTTGCAGCGCGCGCAGCAACGTCGTCAGCGCCTTCCCTATGAGCGGGACCATGCCGGCGCACATCCGCACCTGGGCCCAGTTCCGGGCCCATTTCGAGCGGCTGGCGGGGCATGGCATCGTCAACAGCATCAAGGATTTTTACTGGGACGTGCGGCCCAAGCCGGAATACGGCACGATCGAGCTGCGGGTGCTCGACACGCCGCTGAAGCCGGCCTACGCGGCCGCGCTGGGAAGCTACGCGCGCGAGTTGTGCATCGAGGTCTACGACAGGCCGGGCCGGTGGCCCAGCGACGATTGCCAGGAGCTGTACGCGTGGAACCGCTTCAACGCCGCCAAGGAAGGCGTTGGCGCAAGCTGGATCGATCCGGAGGACGGCAGCCGGCGCCAAGTCGCCGACGTCGTGCGCGGCGATCTGGAGCGCCTGGCACGAAGGACCAACGACCCCGGTTTCGGCCAGGCGGTGCGCGTGATCGAGGCGTTGTTGGCGGACGGCGGACAGGCCGGCTGGCTGAAGGGGCACATAGACGCGGGTTCGGGCATGAACGACATCGCCCGCGTCGCCAGCGAGCAATTCGAACACAGATGAGGCAACCCAGTTCCGAACGTGCTTGATTTTTTCGTATTGAGGAACTGCGCGGCCGTGTTCGCGTGAACTCCACGAGGTGCCGCGCCCCGCCGCGTCCTGTAAAATGCTAGTTCAGCAGGGGGCCTTTCATGGTCCCTTTGGCCCCAGGGTCACCATCGAGCACAATGGCTTCGTGGGCGTAGCCAGGCTTTGCGAGGCCGTCGTAACCCTGCCAGCCATCGGTTCGTACAACTGCACCTTTCGCCACGTTCTCTTTCACGAACGAGGTGAGATGCTCCGCGCCGCGACCTGGCACGAGACGCAGGCGAAGCCTCCCTGCATAAACCGGCCGCTTGAACGGCTTGGCGTCGGCGCGACTCTCGGCCTCCCGGCGAGGACGCACCTCGACGGCCCCGACCACTGTCGCCTTGTGGTGGACTCCACGGTCTTCGCCACGCGTGCGACCGTCCACGAGTGTTTCGTCAACCTCAACAGGGTATTGCGCTCCAATAACGTCGTGGTCGGGCCGCACCATCCCGGCCCGCAGCTTGTGAAGTGTCTGGAATGCCGTCTCGTACCGGCTGATGCCAAGCTGACGCTGGAACTGA
>DMYQ01000153.1:9004-10160 GCA_003482555.1 Janthinobacterium sp.
CGACACATTCGCCTGACAGGAGCGGCACCGGAGGACGACCGAGGATCGCTTCGGGAAACGGTACGGCTCGCCTACCGTCCCACATTTCTGACAGGTGAATCCGTCCGGCCAGCGCAGCTTTTCCAGATAGGCAGCACAAGCGGTGTCACTCGGAAAGACCCGCTGGAATTCTGCTAGGGTGGTCGGGAAGCCGCGTGGGTCCATGCTCAAAAAATATCACGGCTCAAGGTGTTTGGCAAGCAAGCGGATAGGCAAGGTTTGAACCACGCCCAACTGGAGAGCCCGTCGCGGGAAAACCGCACACCGGGTTCGGAGGGAGGGGACGGCGAAAGCCGTTCCCTACCCCTATCCAACTACTGCGTTGTCCTTGCTGTCGTCTGATCCAACTTGTTTTGTGACACAGTAAGACTAGGCATACAGATCAGGTATCGCCGGCTTCGCCTCGCTCGCAGCGCGCGCGATGGGCGAGGTGGCGATCGCCTGTGCCAGGGTCGCTCCGGTCCATGCCGCTCCCGTGTAACAGGCGCGATCGAGGGCGCTCAAGGGCTCGGTGAAGCGGCCAGCGGCCCAGCGCTGCGCCAATTCGTTTGGACCGCGCGGCGGCGCTTCCGGCCAGATCGTCGCGGCCCATGCCATCAAGTGCCGGCGCGCTGCCTGCGGATCGTTGTCGTTGCAGGCCTGTTGCAAGCGCTTCACGTGGGTGCCGGCATCCGCGCTGGTCGGCTCCGTCCTTGGCATCGATGGCGCGGCCGACGCCGATGCGACGCCATCGGTGCGGCGGCGCAGACGCCACAGCGCGATCAGCGCTGCCAGCAAGCTCAAGCTCAGGGCAAGAGTGCCCCATTGCCATAGCGTCAGATTGCGCGCCAGCGCTCCTGCTTCGAGCGGTGCGCTGCCCTGGACGGAGGGCGCGCCAGGCGTAGTCGCGCCTGGTTCGGGCGATGACGCCGTCGCTGGCGATGGTGGAGGCGGGCTGATTGGCTCGCCGCTCGCCGGCAAAATATCGAGCGTGCGGGCCGGCAAACTGGCCTGACGCATGACATGGTGGATGGTATCCCACCAGTTCAGTTGCAGCGCAGGCAGCACGAGTTGCCCTGGCTTGCTAGCCACCAAGGCGATGTCCTGATCACGACTACCCTGCACGGTACTGCCGTGC
>DMYQ01000153.1:10312-11497 GCA_003482555.1 Janthinobacterium sp.
ACATGCAAGGCGCCATTCTCAGGGCGCCAGCTTTCCTCCAGTTGCAGTTCTTGCGCCGGCAACCAGTTCGCGCCGTCGGCTGTGGCCGGGCGCGCTAGCACGTTCAATTCGATCGCCTTGGCCGACATGTGCACCTGGCGCGCCGGGCCCATCATGGCGCCAAACGGTGCCGAACCGAATGCCTTGCCAAAGAAGGAGTTGAGATCGAAGGCGTCGCCGGCGCCGGGGTCTTGTACCTGGGCGTTCAGGGTCGGACCCTTCAGGCTGATCTTGCCGCTGCGCTGGGGAATCAAAACATATTTGCGCTCGACTACTTGGTAGTCGTGTCCATTGTGTGATTCACTGGTCTGACGATCGCTGCCCAGTTGTTTCACCAGTATGTCGGCATTGCCCGGCATGTCCAGACTGGCCTGGCTGACCTGGGTTGCCGCGTACAGTTTGACCGTGAGTACGACGGCAGCTTGCACATAGCTCGATGTCTGATCCTGCGTCGCGGTGAGAAATACTGTCGCCGAGGAATCGGGCGCGCTCGCTGCCTCGTTTCCGGCAGTGCTGGCGTCCACCGTCAAGGCCAGTTCCTGCGTGTGTTGCGTGCCCCATTGCAGGGGCGGTATGGTCAGTGTTCCCGCATGCTTGGGACTGAGAACGAGGCGTAGCTGGACTTGTGAGCTGCTGTGGCCGTTGACAATCTGCATGCTCGAGGAGTGACTGCTGCCCAACACGTCGAAATCGCGGCTCAGCGGGCCAATGTCCGGGGCGCCATCGGCATCGCCGTCGCTTTGCAGCAGTAACTGCACGCGCTCGCCCAGTGCCGCGTGATCCCGGTCCAGCGAGACGCTCACGCCGGCCAGCGCCGAAATACAGCTGCAGCAGCCGAGCAGGGCGAGCAAAAAGCGTGTCGGGTTTTTCATGGTTGTGCGCTCCGCTGTCTCATCATATGTTCGATCAGAAACTTACGTCGCAATAGGCCGCCAGGGTCATCAGGTATGCCACGTAGCCATTGTTCTTGCGCGATCTGTTTCTCGTTCTTGGGTGGGGTGACGCCGTGCGCCTTGACTCCGCCCGCCTTGGTTGCGCCCGAGCCGCCTGCGTTATTGGCAGCGCGCGATTTTTCCTGCATCGTTGCAGCGACGTCTTGGCGCGCCTGGGTATCTTCACGCAGGCCCGCGCTCTTGCTGTCCTGCG
>DMYQ01000153.1:11618-13561 GCA_003482555.1 Janthinobacterium sp.
GGCGTTGCGTCCTGCCTGGGTCTGGGCTGGCGGGACGGACTGTGCCTGCCCTGAGGAACCCGGCTCGTCCGGCCCACCTTGCTGCGTTTGCGCACTTTCTGGTTTGCCCGAGGAAGCGCCGCTTTGGCCAGGTTTGCCGTCCTGTGCGCCATTCTTACTCGCCCCGGACTTGCCATCCTGCCCCTGCTTGCCAGCCTGACTGCCATCTTTTTGCTCGCCTGATTTGCCGTCCTGGCCCTGCGCTGCACTGCCTTGTTTGCCAGCCTGAGTGCCATCCTTCGGTTCGCCTTGCTTTCCGTCCTGGCCCGGCTTGCCCGCTTGGCCGTCCTTGCCTTTTTCATCGCCTGGCTTGCCCGATTGCTTAATGTCCGGCGCGCCCTTTGGCGGCTGTGCCGGCGGTTTCTTCTGCATCACCTTGAGCAGCAAGTCGCGATTGTGGCGCGCATCCTGATTGTGCGGATCACGTTTGAGGGCCGCGTCGTAAGCCTTGACGGCGTCCGGCAAATTGCCCGCATGGGCCAGCGCATTGCCGCGGTTGTAATTGGCTTCGCCATCGTCGGCCGCGGCCAGCGAGGCCGCCGCCGCGGCATAGTTACCTGCCTTGAGTTCGGCGTAACCTTTGCGCGCCGGGTCGGTGTACTCCTTGGCTGCGCCGGCGGCGTCGCCCTGTTGCAGCAAAGCGTCGCCGCGTTGCTCGTGATTGCGCCACAGATTGCGCCAGTTGCCATCGGCATGGGCCGGCGCGGCGAACGCGAGCACCGTCAACACGAGAACTGCATACTTCATAACCATCTCCTGCGGGTCAGTAAGGCCGCCAGCAACAGCAGGACAGGCAATAGATAGGCCCCCTCGTCACGCCAGTGACCGACCTGGGCGCCGGCGACGGCGATCGCATCGCTGGCGCGTAACGGCGACGATTGCAGCTGCGAAATGAGCTCAGGCAGTTTGGCCAGATCGAGGTAGCGCCCGTTGCCGCTCGCGGCCAGTTGGCGCAAGGGCTCGGTGTCGAGCCGGGCCAGCTGTAACTGCCCATGCTCATCTTGCGCCAGGCGCCCGTCCGCTTGGCGCAGCGGCGCGCCGGCGCTGGTGCCCACGCCCACCACGCTGAGGAACACACCTTGCTTGCGCAGGGCGCTGGCGGCGGCGTTGGCCGCCGCCGGGTCGTCGAAACCGTCGCTGAGCAGCACGATGCGCTTGTCGCTGGCGCCCGATGTGCTGAGCAGGCGCCCTGCTTGTTCGAGCGCGGGCGCCAGATGGTCACCCGGACTGGGCATCATGTCGGGCGCTAGCGGCGGCAGCAGTGCGCGCACGGTGGCCACGTCCTGTGTCAACGGCGCCACCGTGTAAGGCTCGTCCGTGAAGGCCACCATGCCGACCCGCGCATCGTGCGCGGCGCCGAGGATGTCGTCGAGCGCGTAGCGCGCACGGGTGGCGCGGGTCGGGGCCAGATCGGCGGCGCTCATGGACGGTGACAGGTCCAGCACCAGGACCCAGGCCGCCGGCGCGCGATAGGCCGCGCCGGCCTCCTGTTGCCAGCTCGGTCCGGCCAGCGCCAGCACGGCCAGCGCCCACGCCAGCGCCAACCAAGGCCAAGGCAGCGCGCTGCGGCTTGGGCCCCCTGCGTTGCCATCGAGGCGCAGGGCCGCCAGCAGGTCCGGGTCGATCCATGAGGAACAGTCCTGGTCGCGCGTGTGGCGGCGCGCCAGCCACAGCACCAGGCCCAGCAGCAAGGGCAAGGCCAGCAAGCACCAGGGCCGCAGAAAGTGAAAGGCTTGCAGTTGTGCGTTCATGTCCGTTCTCGCATCAAGACGGCCGGCACGCTCAGCAGCAGCGCCAATTCCAGGGGCCAATGAAACCACTCGCTGCTGGGGCGATCCCATTGGGTATTGCCCACGCCGGGCTCGAGCTTGTCAATTTTCGCGTACACGCCTTGCAGCGCGCTG
>DMYQ01000153.1:13694-17161 GCA_003482555.1 Janthinobacterium sp.
TGGCGTTGAGGCGTTTTAAGGCCAAACCGATCGCGTCGCCAATGGCGGTCTGCGGGCCGGCCACGCCGACCATCGATTCGCGCAGGAATTGGGCAACCGTGTTCAGGTCGGTCGTCAGCGGCGCCTGAAGGTAGGGGCGGGTGCCAAACAGGATCAGGCCGAGCTGGTCGCCGCGGCGTTGGCGGATGAAGTTGCTTGCCACTTCCTGCACCACGCGCAGGCGGGTGGCGCCTTCGGCCATGTCCTCGGTTGCCATCGAGCCGGACACGTCGACGGCCAGCATCAGGCGCCGTCCCGTGCTGGGGACCGCGACCGGCTCGCCCAGCCATTGGGGACGCATGGCCGCCCCCACAAGCAGCAGCCAGACCAGGGTGAACAGCACGCCGCGCCAGCGTGTCGCATGGGCGGAAGCGGGCAGCGCCTGGATGGCCACGCCGGCGGCAAACGGCAGGTAGAGGGCGGCGCCGCCCGGTGTGGCCGGCGCCAGCAGGCGGCGCAGCAGAAGCGGCAGCGGCAGCAACAGTGCCAGCCAGGGCCAAGCAAGGTGGATCATGATCGTGCCTTGAAAAATGCGCGCGCACCGGAGATCCAGGGCGCGTGCTCAGCGTGAGGGGAACCGCCAAAGGCGGCGCGCAGCAAGGCGGCGCCGGGCACGCCGCGCCAGTCGGCGCCGCCGTGGGCGACGACGAAATCGATCCAGCGCGCGCCGCTGAGCTGGGCCACCGTGTCGCGGCCGAAGCGCGCCACCGCGTAGCGGCGCACCAAATTTTCGAGGCGGCGCGCCAGCTCGGCGCTCTCGCCGCCCATCGCGGCTAGCTGGGCCAGTTCGCTCAGCGCGGCGCGGCGCAGGCGCGTCGTCGGACGGCGGTAGCGGTACAGGGCCAGCAGGGCAAACGCCACGGCCAGCAGAACCAGCGCCCACCAGATGGGCGCGAGCGGCCACCAGCCCGGTGGCGGCGGGGCGTGGGCCGGCGCCAGTTGGGTCAGAAAATCAGGTGTCATGCCGCCCACTTCGGCTCCTTCAAAACGGTGATCAGGGCGTCGGGCAGGGCAGCCGTGGTGTCGAGTCGAACCAGCGGCAGACGCAGGCGCTGCGCCAGATTGTTTAGACCTTGTTCTCGCTTGGCCCAGTTGGCTTGCCATGCGGCGCGGCTGGCGTCGCCATCCATCCACCACAGGCGCCCGGGCAGGCCGACGCGGTGCGCGCCGGCCGGCAGACCGGCCGCCTCGAGCGGGTCGGTCAGCCACAAGCAGCGGCAGTCATTGCGTGTGCTGAGCCAGGACAGGCTGTCCTCGCTGCTCTGGTCAAGGCCGGCGAAGTCGCTCAGCACGAGGATCAGGCTGCCCGCCTGCACCAGCGGGCGCAGCGTGGACAGGGCCAGCGCCAGCCTGGATGGGCCGGCAGGGCCGGGTGCGCTCGGCTGCGCCTGTACCAAGGTTTGCAGCACTTGCAGCACGCCCGCTTCGCGCGCACGCGGGGGCACGATGCGCGCCGTCGCGCCGCCGTCAGTGATCACCGCGCCGAGCCGGTCACCGCCCATGGCGGCGACCCAGGCCAGCAGGGCCGCCGAGCGCAGCAGCATCACCGATTTGAGCTGGCAGCGGCTGCCGAAATACAGTCCCGCATGCAGGTCGGCCACGATCCAGACGGGCCGTCCGCGCTCTTCGCGGTAGACCTTGCTGTGGGCGCGCCCGCGCCTGGCCGTGACGCGCCAGTCGATGACGCGCGCGTCGTCGCCGGCGGCATACAGCCGGACCTCTTCGAACTCAAGACCGCGCCCGAGCCGGGCGCTGCGGTGCGGGCCATGCATCTGCGCCGCAGCCGGGCGGTGGGCGCGCAAGCTGAGCCCTTGCGCGGCGCCGCGCAAGGCCACCATGTCCACCAGATCGGGCAACTTCATGGCGCCGGAACCAGACGCAGCAGTTCGCTCACGCAGCTTTCGGCGGTGACGCCGCGCGCCTGCGCCGTGTAGTCGAGCATCAAGCGGTGGCGCAGCGCGTCCGGCGCCACGGCCTGGACATCCTCCGGGCTGACGTAGTCGCGTCCGTCCAGCCAGGCCAGCGCACGCGCGCCCCGTTCGATGGCGATCGCTGCGCGCGGGCTGGCGCCCCAGCGCAGGCTTTCGGCCAGCTTTTCGCTGTACGCCTGGGGCTGGCGCGTGGCATCGACAAGGGCGGTGATGTAGTCGGCTACCGAGTCGGCCAGGGTCAGGCTGAGCGCTTCGCGGCGCGCCGCGAACACGATTTCCTGGCTCATGCGGCGCGGCGGCGGCGTCATCGTGCGCCCTTCGAGCGCCTCGCGCCTGGCCAGCGCCATGATGCGCCCGGTGGTGGTGCGGTCCGGGTAATCGACCAGGGTGTGCAGCATGAAGCGGTCCAACTGCGCCTCGGGCAGCGGATAGGTGCCCTCGTGTTCGATCGGGTTTTGCGTGGCCATCACCAGGAACAGGGCCGGCAGGGGATAGGTGGAGGAACCCACGCTGATCTGATGCTCGGCCATCGCTTCAAGCAGCGCCGACTGGACTTTGGCCGGTGCGCGGTTGATCTCATCGGCCAGTATCAGGTTGTGAAACAGAGGGCCGCGCTGGAAGTGGAAGCTGCCGTCCTCGGGGCGATAAATGTCGGAGCCGGTCAGGTCGGCCGGCAGCATGTCGGGGGTGAACTGGACGCGCTGGAAAGCGCACTCCAGACCTTGCGCGAGCGCCTTGATGGCGCGCGTCTTGGCAAGGCCGGGCGGGCCTTCGACCAGCAGATGTCCGTCGGCCAGCAAGGTGACCAGCAGGCTGAGTACCAAGTTCTCCTGACCCAGAATCTGGGTGTTGAGGTATTGGCGCAGCTGGGTGAATGACGATAAGGCATCGTCGCGTACATGATGCGAATCGCGAAAGGGAGTATCCATGGCAAGTCCTGTCATTAACAAGTAAAAAACGTCGTTGATCCAATTGCAAATTCACCCACACATACCAGCCGGGGCGTGTCGGTACGGGCACGCCCCGGCGTACACCAGCACACTGCCGCCGCGCGTTGAGCTGCGCGCAAACCTGTCCCGGCTCGCCTGCGGTGCGCTGGCACGGGTGGTACGCATGCATGCCCGTGTGTTCAGTACCCCGGAAGGTAAGCATAAGGGATCTGCTGCGCGCAGGGACAGAGTGATCAGTGCGACTGCCAGGATGTTCATGCAATAAGCACACTTTAGCTGCGGAAACTTAAGCGAGCCTTACTTTCGTAAGCGCGAATTTCTCCGCACATAGCGCAGCTTGCCAAAGGAGCGGAAAATAGGTGTCCACTTAATGGAGGTGGACACCTATGCAATAGAGACGTACTGACTCAGAGTACAGCTGGTAGTCGCCAGCTCGGCGGCTCGTACCTGGACCTGTTGCAGTTTTTCTGAACCATCGCTGCTTCCTGCGCAGCCGGGTCCCGGAGCGAGTCGGTAAAAGTCCCACCGAACTCATGACCGGCCAAGA
>DMYQ01000153.1:17244-17530 GCA_003482555.1 Janthinobacterium sp.
CAAGCAGGAGGCTTTTCGCCTCCTGGAGCCACTTCCGGAACACTGAAATTCCATTGCTCAGATGGAAGTAATTCGCTCGCCCGTGTTACCCAAAAAAAGCCGTTTTTGAACCACGCCTACAACCCCTACTTCGGCACAGCCTTCAGCGCCAAGTGCCGCCGTACCGTGTTCACCGCGCAGTCCTCCTCGGCGGTATCCGCCGCAGACTCAACCCATGCTTGCTCAATAACTGAATTTCCACCTACACCTCGTTGGGTTTCAAGGCACCTCGTTATACACAAGTGTT
>DMYQ01000316.1:0-3319 GCA_003482555.1 Janthinobacterium sp.
TCCCCATGTCGGGCGAGTAGAGGACTTTCACCTCCAAGTAAAGTGCGCCCTGCCGGGCGCACCACAAAAATCCGGCACGGCATGGCCGACCGGTGCGCGCGCCTCCCTCAAGGGCGACGCGGCATCGAATCTCATGAATCCAGACTAGCTTACCATGCACGGGATGGTCACGGAGGTTCGCCTGTCCCGCAGTTGGATTCCGGACGGGAAAGCACCGGCCCCACGGGCAAGCTGTGGAGCGCGGGCTTTATTTCGCCATGTCTTGCTTCTTGTCAGCGTCTTGCTTCTTTTCCCCGCCCGCCTTTTTCCCGGCATCTTGCTTTATTCCCGCCACGTGTTTCCCGTCTTGCTTGATACCTGCGGCCCCATCTTGTGCGGCCACGTCCGCCTTCGCGCTGTCGGCCATCGTCGCCGTCGATTTTTGTCGCGCTCCACGCCTCGATGGCCGTATCCGGCTTCGCCGCCCAGGTGCCGCCGGGCGCGCCCGGGCGTTTCGGCTCGGGCAGCGGCGGCTTCTTGTCACCCTCCCCTGTCGCGGCCGTCTGCCCGTGCGACGGGCCAATGGCGGTGATCAGCGCAAACAGGACGGCGCCGGCGATGGGCGCGACCAGCATCAAATCTTGCCTAGTTTTTTTCATGATGAACTCATCCCCGCCGATGCCCGCGCTCTTTCCAGTACGGCATGGGCGTCGTGCTTGAGCTTGCCGAACAACAGATGGGTAAAATTGAACAGCAGGGCCAGCACGCTGACCGCGACCGGATTGACGTAGTAAGCCATGTGCTTGATGATGAAATAGACGGTCAGATAGGCAACACCCAGCGTCGCGACCCGGCACGCCAGGGTCTTGAACACATCGTCGAAATGCAAACCGAACAGGATGGCGGAAAAAATCAGGAAGCCCAGCACATAGTCGAGCCAGGGTGCGGGATTGAAGTAACGCTGATCGAGCAAGGCTTCGATGTAGTTTGCGTGCAAGACAAAGCCAGGCACGTCGCCGATGACCGACAGGTGCCGCTCGTCCTCGCTGGTTTCACCGACCAGGACGATCATGCCACGCAAGCGGCGCAAGGTGAGGGGATCGTCGCGGCAGCGCCGCCACCAGCGACAAGGTTGGCACCCACACCCAGGCGTCGTCCCAGTTCGGCGCGCCCCGCATCCGGGACTGGGATGCCCCTTCGTTGCCGATCAGACGCTCCACCCTGTGCTCGACCAAGAAGGCAACCAGACAGGCCGGCAGAAAAGGCAACACGAACCACCCGGCCCGCCATGCCTTGTCCAGCCTGTCCTTGTCCAAAATGTTCTCCCGGGCTCAACGCATCCGCTGCGATGGCCTGAAATTGGACAACGCCGGGCCAGAGGAGTTCATCCCGCCCCGTTAAAAAACTAGCGCTCGGCGACCGGCGCGGCTGGCTTGAAGGCCCACCAGCGGCTGCCGGCGAAGTTGTAGATCAAGCCGATGCCGGTGACCAGTACCTGGGCCAGCCAGAGGTTCCAACCCAGTCTTTGCGCGAGCAACCACATCAACCCGGTGTTCATGCACCAGCCGATGCCCAGCAAAGTGAAATACTTGGCCGCCGCCTCGCCATGCGATTTATCGCTCTGGAAGGTGAAGAAATAATTGAGGATGTAGTTGACCACGGCGCCCAGGGCGTAGCCGGCGCCGGACGCCGCCGCCGCGCTCACGCCGACAAGATTGACGCCGGCCCACAGCACGGAATATTGCACCGCGGTGCCGGAAGCGCCGACGGCGGCGAAGCGGAGAAATTGGCGTTGAACGGACATGGATGGGCTTTCGATGATGGCGGAGCTGGCACTGAAACGGCATTATAGAGTATCAATTTTCCGCGCAGGCGCCGGCCGCGTGCTCAGGCGGGCATGGCGAATCCCAGCGCGGCAAGCGCGGCCTCGGCCGCCCGCTGATCCTGCAGCGCGTTACCGCCGGAAATGCCGATGCCGCCAACCACCCTGCCCTCCCAGATGATGGGACAGCCCCCGCCGACGGCGACCAGGCGCGGCTGATGCGCCAACTGGGAAACCTTGCCGTCTTCGAGAATGGCATTCCACACATGCGTGGACAGGCCGAAGGATACTGCCGTCCAAGCCTTGTCGATGGCCACGTCGGCGGTGAGGAAAGGGGCGGCGTCGGCCCGTTCGAAGGCTTTCAGATGACCGCCGGCATCGACGACGGCGATGGTCGCTTCGATGCCGATCTCGGCGGCGGCGGCGCGGGCGGCATCGACAAGGGCCATGGCGGCGGCGCGGCCGATCGAAGCCGCGGGAACGGTCTTGGGAATGGTGTGCATGTTTTTCCTTCAGGCAGGTTGATTGAAACCACTTGCGGAAGCGACTGGCCTCCATCAAGTTGATGCGAGAAGTGTAAAATGACAACCAATAATTGACAATATCAATAAATAACTATCAATTTCAAATGAAAATTGAAAATATCGACGATCTGCATGTCTTGATACAGACCGCGCGCGGCGGCAGTCTGACGGCGGCCGCGCACGCGCTGGGAATCACGCCGGCGGCCGCCAGCGCCACCTTGAAGCGGCTTGAAACGCAACTCGCCACCCGCCTGTTCGAACGCTCGACGCGGGTCATGCGCCTGACCGCGCCGGGGCAAACCTTGCTCGACTATGCGAACCGCGCCTTCGACTTGCTGGCCGAAGGCGAGTCGCAACTGGGCGCCGAGCGCGCCGAACTCATAGGCGTGATTCGCGTCGCGGCCCCGTCCGACTTGGCGCGCAACACGCTCTTGCCGTGGTTCAGCGAATTCCTGGCGGCGGCCCCCGGCGTGCAACTGGCGCTGACGGTCGGCGACGCCCCCCGCGACCTGTTGCGCGACGAGGTGGATCTGGCGCTACGCTACGGCGCCCTGGCCGATTCGGGCTTGACGGCGCGCCTGCTGGCCGTCGGCCACCCGGTGCTGTGCGCGTCGCCCGCCTACCTCGCCCGCCACCCGGCGCCGATGGTGCCACAAGATCTGCTGCGCCACAATTGCCTCGTTTTCGACCGCGGCGGGCAGCCGCACCGACTGTGGCGCTTCGCGCAAGGCGGCCAGTGGACCGGCGTTCTCGTGAACGGCGACCGCGGCGCCGACGATGCCTCGCTGGTACGCGCATGGGCGCTGGCGGGCGCGGGCATTATGCTCAAGTCGTCCATCGACCTGCGTCTCGAGCTTGCCAGCGGCGCCCTGCTGCCCTTGCTCAGCGATTGGGATACGGAAGCCTATCCCCTGCACGCGCTGCTGCCCAGCGGGCGCTTCATTCCGGCGCGGCTCAGGGCCTTGGTCGATTTTCTGGTGCTGAAGTTCGAGGC
>DMYQ01000316.1:3604-3864 GCA_003482555.1 Janthinobacterium sp.
TAACTGTCGCTGGCCGACACCACTTCGCCGCCATGCGAAGTCTTGTCGCCCAGGCGGATCACGCCCCGTCCTTTTGCATCTTTCATCTCAATTCCTCCGCTCTCAAGCAATCTTGGGCGGCGTGTCTTCCGTCCATAACAGGGCGTTCTTTGCGGCATCGGGTTCCCCGTGCCAATCCGCCATTTCCCGTTTCGGATCGTATGGCCATTCCTTGCGCTCGCGCGCCATCGCGGTGTTGGCCCAACCGATGGGCGTATTGC
>DMYQ01000167.1 GCA_003482555.1 Janthinobacterium sp.
TGCCGGGCGCACCGCAAAAAAAATGCCACCTCGGTGGTGGCATTTTTCGTCGCGGACGATCTTAGACGATGCGCTCGCCGTTTTGCGGATCGAACAGCGCCGCCTTCGACAAATTGAAGGACAAGGTCATGGTCTGGCCCGGCTGCACCGCTTCGCGCGGGTGCGCGCGGCAAGTCACGGAACCGCCATTGAGCTTGGTCGTCAACAGCGTGTCCGGACCGGTCGGCTCGACCAGATCGACCAGGCAGGAGAGCTCCTGGCCGACATCGCCGTGCGCGCTGCTCAAGTCGGTGATCTGCTCCGGGCGGATGCCCAGGGTGATATCGCGACCGACGAAGGGACGCAGCTTGTCCGCGTCGAATGGCAGTTTCAGGCGCATGGTCTGGCCGGCGTTCTCGATCGGCGCGAAGACGTCGCCGTTGGCGTCGATGGCCAGGCGGCAGGTGACAAAGTTCATCGACGGCGAGCCGATGAAGCCGGCCACGAACAGATTTTCCGGATTGTCGTAGATCTCTTGCGGGCTGCCCAGTTGCTGCACCACGCCATCCTTCATCACGGCGATCAAGTCGCCCATCGTCATCGCTTCGATCTGGTCATGGGTGACGTAGACGATGGTCGACTTCAGGCGCTGGTGCATCAGCTTGATCTCGGCGCGCATTTCCACGCGCAGCTTGGCGTCCAGGTTCGACAGCGGCTCGTCGAACAGGAACAGCGAAGGCTTGCGCGAAATGGCGCGCCCCATGGCCACGCGCTGGCGCTGCCCGCCCGACAACTGGGCCGGCCGGCGATCAAGCAAATGCGTGATTTGCAGCGTTTCGGCGACGCGGGCGACGATTTCCTGCTGCTCCTGCTTCGGCACTTTTTTGACGCCCAGGCCGAAGGCGATGTTTTCGCGCACCGTCATCGACGGATACAGGGCGTAGGACTGGAACACCATGGCGATGTCTCTATCCTTGGGCGGCAAGTCGTTGACGACTTTGCCGTCGATCAGGATCTGGCCGGAAGTGACGCTTTCCAGGCCGGCGATCATGTTCAGCAAGGTGGACTTGCCGGAGCCGGAGCCGCCGACGAGGATCAGGAACTGGCCGTCCTTGATCTCGATGTCGATCCCTTTCAGGACTTCGACGCCATTGGTGTAGACCTTGCGGATGCTGCGTATCGATAAACTAGACATGTTTGTTTCCTTAACCTTTGACTGCGCCGGCGGTCAGGCCGCGCACGAAATAACGACCGGCGACCAGATACACCAACAGGGTCGGCAGCGCCGCGATGATGGCGGCGGCCATGTTAACGTTGTATTCCTTCACGCCGGTGGAGGTGTTCACCAGATTGTTCAAGCCCACCGTGATCGGTTGCGAGGAACCGCTGGCGAACACGATCCCGAACAGGAAGTCGTTCCAGATCTGGGTGAACTGCCAGATGATGCTGACCACGAAGATCGGGCCGGAGATCGGCAGCACGACCTTGCGGAAGATCAGGAAGAAGCCGGCGCCGTCGATGCGGGCCGCCTTGATCAATTCTTCCGGCACGCCGATGTAGTAGTTGCGGAAAAACAGGGTGGTGAAGGCGGTGCCATACACCACGTGCACGAAGACCAGGCCGGAAGTGGTGTTGGCCAGGCCGAATTCGCCCAGCACGCGCGCCATCGGCAGAATCACCACCTGGAAGGGAATGAAGCAACCCACCAGCATGGCGGCGAACAGCATTTCCGAACCGCGGAAGCGCCAGTGCGCGAAGACGTAACCGTTGAAGGCGCCGACAAAGGTCGAGATCAGCACGGCCGGCACCACCATCTTGATGGAGTTCCAGAAGAACGGTTGCATGCCGTTGCAGGTCACGCCGGTGCAGGCGGAAGACCAGGCCTTGCTCCAGGAATCGGTCTGCCACAGCACCGGCAGGGCCAGCAGATTGCCGCTGCGGATTTCATCGAGCGACTTGAAGGACGTCGACAGCATCACGTACAGCGGGGCGATGTAATAGACCGCGAATAAAACCAGCAGCAGGTAAAGCATGCCGCGGCCGAGGGTCATCTTGTTGCGTGTCGTTGTCATCTCATCGCCTTTGCGCTGCGCGCTTCCAGATACATCAGCGGCACCAGCACCGCGACTATGGTGGCCAGCATCATCATGGCCGAGGCCGAACCGAGGCCGAGCTGGCCGCGGGTGAAGGAGAACTGGTACATGAAGATCGCCGGCACGTCCGACGAGTTGCCCGGTCCGCCGGCCGTCAGCGCGATGACCAGGTCGAAGCTCTTGATGGCGATATGCGCCAGGATCAGCAGCACGCTGAAAAACACCGGACGCATGGCGGGAATGATGATGCGGCGATAGATGGTCGGCAGCGAGGCGCCGTCCACTTGCGCGGCCTTGATGATTTCATCGTCGATGCCGCGCAGGCCGGCCAGGAACAGGGCCATCACGAAACCGGACGACTGCCACACGCCGGCGATGACGACGGTGTAGATGGCCATGTCGGAATTGACCAGCCAGTCGAAGTGAAACGAGGTCCAGCCCCAGTCGTGCATCACTTTTTCCAGGCCCAGGCTGGGGTTCAGCATCCACTTCCAGGCGGTACCGGTGACGATAAAGGACAGGGCCATCGGGTACAGATAGATGGCGCGCAAAAAGCCTTCGGCGCGGATTTTCTGGTCGAGCAGGATGGCCATGAACAGGCCGATCGCGATGCTCGCACCGATAAACAGGGTACCGAAGATACCCAAATTCTTGAGGGAGGTCCACCAGCGTTCATTGTCGAACAATTCCTGGTACTGAACCAGGCCGGCGAAGTCGAAGTTCGGCATCAGCCGCGATTCGGTCAGGGAGATATAACCGGTCAAAAAGATAAAACCATAGACGAAGACCAGGCTGGCGATGAGCGTGGGGCCCAGCACCAGTTGCGGTATCCATCGATCAAATTGGTTACGTAGGGACATAGGACAACCGTATGAAGAAGAAGCGGGAGGCGCCGTCCGGGGGGACCGCGCCTTCGGAGCAAATCGCTAAAGAGCATGCATTCCGGCCGGGAGGCTGGAGCGCACGCTGCTTTTCGCCCGAGGTATTACTTGACCTTCGCCGCTTTGGCCAGGGCCACGGTGGCGTCTTTCGAGCTCATGTTGGAGTTCATGAACTTGGCGATCACGTCGACAATCGCGCCTTGCGTGGCCGAAGGCAGGGCCATGCCGTGCGCGAACGATGGCACCAGGCCGCCGCTCTTGTTGGTCGACTCCATGTCTTCCATCGATTTGATGGCGCAAGCGTCGAACTTGTTGCGCGAAACGCCGGAGCGCACCGGGATCGAACCCTTGTTCAGGTTGAAGATGGCCTGGAACTTTGGATTCATGATGGCGTTGGCCAGGGCGATCTGCCCTTTCTTGGCGTCGGCATCCTTCTGGGTGAACATCGCGAAGGAATCGATGTTGAAGGTGTAAGCCTTGTCGGTGCCGGGAGCGGCAACGCACAGGTAATCGCGACCCGGGATCTTGCCGGCGTTGGAGAACTCGCCCTTGGCCCAGTCGCCCATGAACTGGAAGCCGGCCTTGCCATTGATGACCATCGCGGTTGCCAGGTTCCAGTCGCGGCCGGCGGCATCCTTGTCGATATAGGTCTTGACCTTGCCCAGGGTGTCGAACACCTTGATCATGGTCGGGCCGGTCAATTCCTTCTGATCCAGTTTCAGGATGGCTTTTTTGTAGAACTCGGTGCCGCCCACGCCCAGCGCGACCGATTCAAAGACGGTCGCGTCTTGCCAAGGCTGGCCGCCGTGGGCAATGGCGATGGCGCCCGATTTCTGAATCTTGTCGGCGGCGGCGAAGAAAGCGTCCCAGGTGTTCGGCACGCCGACCACGCCGGCTTTTTTCAGCACTTCAGGGTTGACCCACATCCAGTTCACGCGGTGCACATTGACCGGCGCGGCGACGTAATGGCCCTTGTATTTCATGATGTCGGCGACCACTTTCGGCAGCACGGCATCCCATTTGCCCGGGATGGCGGCGTCGTCGATATTGGCCAGCACGCCTTCTTTACCCCATTCCTGGATCGACGGGCCCTTGATCTGGGCGGCGGTCGGAGGATTGCCGGAGATGACGCGGGTTTTCAAGGCGGTGGCGGCGTTTTCGCCGGCGCCGCCAGCGACGGCGAAGTCTTTCCAGCCGAAGCCGTCTTCCTTGACGATTTGTTGCAGCTGGCCCACGGATTTGGCTTCGCTGCCGGAAGTCCAGTAGTGCAACACTTCAACATCGGTGGCGAAAGCGTTGCCGGCGAAAGCCAGGGTGGTCAGCATGACGATGTGTTTCAGTTTCATCTCCAAAATTCCTTATTATGGTCAAATCTAGTAGGGCTTCAGCAGTGGAACATTCCATCGGCCGAAACATGGTGAAGATCGCGCCTGTGCCGGCGCTTTCCCCGCACCCGGCCAGGACTGGCGTCCGGCCTGGATGGGTTTGACGGCGCCCCGTGAAACATTTGCTTTACGCATCGCATATGTATCACATCGGCGCCAAAAGCGCACCCGCCGGGTGCGCTTTTGTGTAACTTAGAACCAGCTTTCGACTTGGAAGCCGAACGAGGTGCCACTGGTGCCGTTGTTGTACACC
>DMYQ01000071.1:0-128 GCA_003482555.1 Janthinobacterium sp.
GGTTGGACCGGCATTCCGTTCGGAAAATGGTCAAGGATGAAATCAATACCGTGCCCAGACGACGATGATGGCGCAGCGCGTTTGCTTCACCGTGTTGGCGGACGAAGTCCATCGCGCCGCGTCGGAGT
>DMYQ01000071.1:400-10988 GCA_003482555.1 Janthinobacterium sp.
CGACGAGCACGGACGGGAAGGCGCTGGTTGGCGATGAGGCCATGCCACAATTCGTTGGTGGCGCGGTGGGCAGGCCTCACAAGCGTGGGATCGCACGGCGGGCGCAGGTGTGAAATCTCCGGGTTCATGCTGTGTGGCGTGGCTTGCTGCGCAGCCTATTTGCGCTCGTTCCAGTGTTCGTAGTGGCGCTCGATTTTGGCCACGGCGCCGTCGCGGCGCATCGCCGCCAGCGCCGCGTTCATCTGTTCGATCAGGGCGTCGGGCACCGCCGGATTGCAAGCCAGATAGACCTGGATATGCTTGAATACCAGCAAGGGCACGACTTTTTCCGACCACGAATAATTGGCCAGCGCCGTGCTGCCGGGACGTATGCCGACGGCCCACAGGTCGATGCGGTTGAGCAGCAGCTTTTGCGGATTGGCGAAGTCGTCTAGCACGGGATCGACATGGAAACCGTGGGTGCGCAGGAATTCGTCGCGCGCGTCGCCGTTGTAGGTGCCGATGCGCAAGGTGCGCGCGTCATCAAGCGTATCGAGCTTGAAAGTATGCTCGGGCCGTCCCAGGAAGACCCAGTCGGCCTCGTCGGTTGGACCCACCCACTTGAACAGTTGTTCGCGCTCCGGCGTGCGCGTGGTGGAATACACGCAGGCGTCGGCGCGGGCCAAGGCCGTGCTGTAGGCGCGTTTCCAGGGCAGCAGGTCGATCGTGTACGTGATGCTGCTGCGCAGCATGACTTCCCTGATCTTGTCGGTTTCTCTGCCGATGACATGGGCGCCATCCTGCATGCTTGCTGGCGGCAAGCGCTCGGTCATGATGTACAGCTTGGCGGCGGCCGCGTCGCCGCTGGCCAGCGTCGCCAGTGTGGCAAGACAGCAGGCCGTAACGGACATGCGCATTATCATGAGAACCTCGGTTGAGCCTTGGATTAAACAAGAGCATGCAATTTCTGAGCATAGCAGCAATATGTGATGTGGGGATTTTGGGCGCGCGCGCCGTGCATGCTTTAGACGGGGCGGTAACATCGCTTAGCCGGTGCGCGCGAGGATGGCGCCGATGCCGCACCACACGCACATCCGGCGCCTCGGTGGAGGAGGGCGATCGACCGGCCCCGGGGAGCGGTCGATTCATCGCTTGCCTTACTTTTGCGAGTGGGGGCGCGGGTCTTTTTTGAGCACCCGCACCGTGCGCAAGGTGCCTGGCGCATCGATTGAAATGATGACGTCGTCGAATTCAGTGGTGGCGTGGATCACATCACCTTGCTGCATGATTTGCAGCGCGGTATCGTCAAACGTCATGAAGTCAAAGCGCAGGGACGACAGGGTCTCGCCGCGCTTGACGGGATGTAGCAAGAGCGCATGACCGCCCCGTTCCCCCTGCATATTGACCAGCAAGGTCGTCGGCGACAACAACTGGTAGTCGATGCCGGTGAGACCTTCTCCGTCTGCGTGAGTGATGCGGGCTTTTTGCGTGCCGAGCCTGGGATCCTCATGGCTGATCTGGAAACGTTCGCTGCCGTCCACGAAGCATTCCTTGACCGTCCAGGTGGATCCGGCGGCGGTTTTTTTAAAGGCGGTTTTGAATTGACAGGCGCTTTTCGCCTGGCTGCTTGCCGCTGCTTGCGCTTGCAAGGGCAGCGAGAGCGAAATAACGGATGCCAACGCAAGCGCGGCCGTGAAGGAGATCGTCTTCATATTGTTCAGGAATCGGTATGGTGGTTAGTCGCGGCACGGCGGGCGGCGCCCGCCCGCGTGCCGCAGGGACTTAATTTGGTGGGGTCACGCCCAGCAATTCTTCGATGTGGGCCAGCGAACCGGCGTCCTTGACGACCGAACGCAGCCAGTCGTGCAGGTTTTGCTCGCCGGCGTCGGCCGCCTTGTCGGCGAAATACGACACGGGGCTGTGCGGTTCGGTGCGCCGGAAGAATTCCGCCACCAGACGCAGTTGCGCCAGCGCTTGCGCCCGCGTGTGCAGGGCGCCGGGCGGGCCGGCTGGCGCCAGCAGCGGCGCGGCGGACTGCGGCGCGGCATGCTCGGCGGCGGCGACCGGCGCCGGCGCCGCATCGACTGGCGCCGCCGACGGCATCGCCCGCAACATCGTTTGCAGCGCATCCTTGGCGGCGGAAAAACCGGGGCTGTCCAGGCCCAGGCGCTGGTCGGCGGCCTTTTCCAGTTCCAGCAAGGCGTCCATGCAATATCGGGCGTCGGCGGCGAAGGTGGCGCAAAAGCCGGCCGAATTGTTGCGCCGCGCCGCTTCCAGGTCGGCCAGCTTGAGGCCCTCGACCGGGCGCCCGCTGTCGCCGTTGGCCGTGGCCAGGCGGCGCGCCACTTCGAAGTCGACGGTGGAATAGGCCGTGCCGCGCCCCTCCGTCAGCGGCATCTCGCGCACCAGGGCCGGGGTGCGGCCCAGGATCCAGCTCAGATTGCCGATCCGCTGTTCCTGGTCGCCATCCTCGACTTCGGGGTACAAGCCGTGTTCCCAGAACTGGTCGCACAGGCCGGCCAGCAAGCGGAAACCTTCCGCCAGGCCGCGCAGATGGTCGATTTTGGCGGAGGCTTCGGTCAGCCAGACGGCCAGGCGCAAGTCCTTGCTGGTGCTCGTGAGCAGAATGGCGCAGCGCTTGGCGACGAAGCCCCAGTCGGCTTCCTTGAGGTCGGTGACCCATTCGCCCTGGTCGAGCGAGGGGTCGTCGAAGCGGCGCGCCAGGCTGATGGCGTCCAGCTCGGGCGAAAAGGACAGGTCGGCGCCGGCGGCGCTGGCGGCGCTGATCGGCAAGAGAAGTTGGTCGGCTGTGAACATGGTTACCTTGTCGTTGTGGGGCGCTTATTGCGCCATGCGGAATTCAATGCGGCGGTTGCGGGCCCGGCCTTCGGCCGTGTCATTGCTGGCGATCGGGCGGTCGGAACCCTGGCCCGATGCGCTCAGCAGTTCCGCCTTGATGCCCTTGCCGATCAGGTAGACCTTGACGGCTTCGGCGCGCGCCTGGCTCAAGCCCTGGTTGCTCGCGCGCAGCCCCTGGTTGTCGGTATGGCCGATCACTTCCACCTTGCGGTCCTTGAGCTTTTGCATGGCGACGCTCATTTCATCGAGGATTTCGCGGCCCACCGGCGTCAGGGTGGTCTTGCCGCTCTCGAATTCGACGATGCGGTTGGCCAGGGTCGTGTCAAGCACGTTCTGTTCGGCGGCCGAGACGCGCAAGCCATTGTTGACGACATAGGTCGGGTTCAGATTGGTGGCCATGTCGCTGGCGATCTTTTGGCGCTGGGCTTCATTGGCCACTTCGCCGCGCAGGCCGATGACGCTGCCGTCGATTTTCAATTGGCCACGGCTGATCAGTTTCAAATCGGGGCTGAGCAGTTTTTGCACATAGCCGTTCCAGTTGGCCGGCAGCGCCACCGGGCCGACGGCGATCTGGTCGACCACCTTGTCGGCGCCGTACAGTTCGCGCAGGCGGGTCAGCACGGCGGCCTTGCTGGCCTCGTCCGGCACGGTGCCGCTGGCCAGCACCTGGCCCGGTTGCGGCGTGGCGGTGGCCGGGGCGGCGTTTTGCGCGCGCGCGCCAAAGGCCGCCGCGCACAGGATGAAGCAAAGGGTGAGCGGGAGACTACGCATGGTCAGATTCCGATAAACGCCGCACGCACCGAGTCGTGGGCGGATTTGAGTGAGAGGTTGGCTTGCGCCAGATAAGTGGACACTTTCTTGAGTCCGTGCTCGGCGTTGACCTGCTCTTCGACCCAGGCCAACTGGTCGAAGGCGATGTGGTGTTCCTGGCCGGCGCGCGGGTCCATGATCGCTTGCAGGGTGTGGGTCGAGGCGCCGCTGAAGCCCAGCACCAGCGACTGGTGGCCACCGATGACGGCCACGAACAGCGCCAGCTCGAAGTCGGCGCGCGCCAGGAAGGGCGCGATCAGATGCATCCAGAAGGCGCCCACCAGGTTGCGGTACAGGGGGTCGACCGGCAGCGGCAGCACCAGGCTCTTTTCCAGCCGGCTCGAGCCGCTCGCCAGCACCGGTTGCAGCAGCAGGCCCAGGGCCAGCAAGACTTGGCGCAGGGAACCGGTGAAGCCGTCGCGCTGGAGCAGCGCGTCCAGCCCGCCCACCGTCTGCAATTCGAGGAAGTCGGTGAAGGCGGCGTCGTAGGCGGCCGCGCGCAAGTCCAGGTCGATGCTCTGGGCCGTCACGCCAAGCAGGGCGACGTTGGGATCGGTGGCGGCAAGGACGCCGCTGCTGAGCGCTTCCAGCCGGTTCCACAGGCGCGACAGGACCAGCGGACTGTTCGGCACGAAGCGGGCCGGGTCTTCCACCGTCATCGCGCTCATCATCATGAAAGGGAAGCGCCGGTGCGCCTGGTCGCTGCTGGCCGTGATGTGGCCGGCGATGGCGCGTCCCCGGCGCGGCCCGATGAAGGCGAAGTGCATGGGCAGCAGCCCGTCGTAGATGATCTTCCAGCGTGGGTCGGTGCTCAGCAGTTCCATCGCGCCGGCCAGCCAGTCGTCCAGGATCTTGAGCAGGGCCGGGTTGTCGCTGCCCTTGACGAAGTCGCCCCGGCTGGGGATCTTGCCGAAATAGGCGATACCGGTGCTGGTGCGGCCGGTCATTGCGCCGCTCCTTCGCGGGCGCCGCCGGCGATCACGGCCGGCGCGCCGCCGACGATGGTGTCGGGCAGCTTCATGCGGCGGAAGCCCTGGCCGGCCTGCGCGGCGGCGGCCGGCGTGGCGGCCGTGGTATTGACGATTTTCAGGTTGGCGCTGATCATGACGCCGCTGTTATCCCAGCTCAGCTCGAACACGCCGCCATCCTTGCGCTTGCGCTTGGCCGCGTCGATCATTTTCTTCAAGCCGAAATGGCCGGGTTCGTTGAGCAATACCACCGTGCGCCCGTCCGGCGTGATGGCGCTGATGCGCGAACCGGGCACGCCTTGCGGATTCGGCCACGCCATGTGCACCCACGGTTGCGGCTGACCGCGCCAGCGCAATTGCTGGCCGTCGATTTCGATCGTGTACTCGGTGGCGCCGGTGGCCGGCAAAGTTTGCAGGTCGAAATTGGTTTGCGCATCGTTGGCGCCGGCCGCCGCCGTGGCCGCCACGCCGTTGGCGCTGAGCGGGGCGATCCAGCCGGGGAAGCTGGACACCACGGATGGCGCCAGGGTGATCCCCATATTGGCCCAGGTCTTGGCGCTGAGAACGTCGCCGCGGCGCACCACCAGGGGGCCGATGGTGGTATTGAAGAATTTCGCGACGGCGCCGTCGGGTCCGAACAGCAGGCCGATGTCGGCGTTGCTCGCTTCGACCCGCGATTCGGTGGAGAAGGGGTATTTCAGCGCCAGGTTTTTCTGGAACGGTTCCACCACTTGCGCGATCCACACCTTGTTGATTTCGCTTTCGCTCGGTTTCACGATGACGGCGAAGGTTTGCATCAACGGCCGCACCAGGATGGGGCGGATGGCCGTTTTTTGCTGGTCGGTCATGCCGGTCAGCATTTGCTCGTCCACGTATTTGAGCGCGTCGGCCAGCTCGGAACCGCTGCCGTCCAGGGTTTGCTGCATGAATTGCTTGGCGCCGGGGCCGGTGTCGCCCTGGTTCTTGATCTGGTTGAAGCGTCCCCGCAGTTTCGACAGCGCATCCATGTAACCGCGCATCAGGGACGCGTCCTTGTCGCGGCTGACCACGAGCCTGGCCACGCCGGAAAACTCGCGTCCGACCGGACCCAGCACGGGCGCCGCGTCGGCGTTGCCGGAACTGGCGGGCGTCGCGGCGCCGATGGCGGCGTTCAATTGCGACGGCGTCTGGCGCGTGAAGATATCCTTGAGCCAGCCCATCACGCCACGCTGGGCTTTTTGCAGGCCGACGCTGACCACCGAGGGATTATCCCACGAGGTTTCCTTGTAGACCGTGTCGATCAGCTTATTGATCGGCGAAGTTTGCGGGTCGCCCAAGCGGTTCATGGCCACGGCCGCGCTGTCGAAGCCGCCCAGGTCGCGGATGCTCACGCCTTGCACGAATTTCTGCCATTCCTTGGCGTAATCGTTCTTGTACAGTTCGATCAGGGATTTCTGGATTTGTTCCGGGCTGCCTTCCAGGGTCAAGTCATCCTTCGAAGCCGTCTTTAACACCCAGTCGGCGCTCTGCAGCTCGCGGTTGGCCGCTTCCTTGAACGCGCCCTGGACGAATTGCTCCCAGGCGTCGTGGGTGAAGGTGCCGGGGATGGCGTAACTGCCCAGCACCAATTCCTTGTCTTGCTCGCCGACGATGCGCGCCACCGTCATCGACGGGAAGCGGGTCGCGGCGCGCGCCTTGACGTCGGCGTACACGCGTTCGCGCGCCGGCATGCCGCGCACCACGCGGCGCAGGCTGTCGCGCGACTGGTCGACCAGGGACAGCTTGTTGTCGATTTGCGGCCAGGATGGATCGTTGATCTGGGTCAGGTAAAAGGAAATCATGCGCTCGGCGCTGCGTATCATCTGTTCGCGCGGCATGGTGCCGCGGTTGCCGTCGAGCCAGACGCGCCAAAAGCGGGTCAACTGGTCGTTCAAATGGCTCGCTTCGGCGCGCGACTTGTCGCCCAGCATCAGGTAAGTTTTCAGCGCGTTATAGGCGTCTTCCACGTTGGCCGGGGAAGCGTCCTTGAATTGTTGCGTTGCATTATTGGTGACAGGCGCGGCGGCCACGCTGGCGGTGCCGGCGGCGGCGCCCGGCGGCGTCGCCGCGGGCGCGGCGGCGCTGCCCGGCGGCTTGGCCATCGGCTCGAGCTTGTCGGCGCCCGTGTTCACTTCCGCCAGGAAGGCTTCCAGGGTTTGACCGACGGGGGTCAGCATGACTTCCTTGACGCCGGCGAAATACTCTTCGCGCAATTTGCGTTCCAGCAGTTCGCCTTGATACAGGCCCAGGCCCAGGGACAGCGGCCGGCTGTTGCGGTATTTATCCAGTTGCTCTATGCGGTCCTGCATGATTTCCAGGGCTTCGAAGCGCGATTGCAAGTCCACCTTTTTATCTTGCAGCTTGATGGCCTGGTCCAGATCGGCTTGCACGTTCGCCACCAGTTGGCGGTTGCCCATGTAAGACCAGCTCCAGCCGGCCAGCGCCAGGCCGACCACGGCGGTGGCGGCGAAGAAAGTGACGTAGCGCAAGCGCGTCTTGGCCGGGCTGGCGTATTGGGCCACCAGATCCTTGTCGGCGAAGATCACCTTGCGGAAAAGATTGAGCAAGAAATAACCGTGCTGGTTGGCCACTTCCGTGTGTTCTTGCGGCTGCAGCTTCAAGTCGAAGCGCTGCGCCACCCGTTCCGAGGAAGCCGAGACCGGGTCGCCCTCTTGCAGGGCGCTGGTGAAATAAAAGCCGCGGAAGACGGGCTTGAACTGGAAAGGATTTTCTTCGAACAGGGTGGCGACGAAGGCGCGCAGCGGCCCCTTGATGGCGCTGAATTCGAGCGGGAAGGTGAAGACGCCGGGCGGCATGCGTTCACGCCACTGCAAGGCCATATTGGCCAGGCTCAAGTCTTTCAAACCATCGTAGAGCTCGTCGAAGCGCTGGTCGAACAGGGACAGCACGTCCTGGTTCGAATTGTTCAGGCTGTAGGGCAGGGTGGCGCCCCAGACCTTGTCGCGTTCGCCCCGTTCGGCGTCCTGGAAGAATTCGGTGAAGCCGGTGATCAAGTCGGCCTTGGTGAAGACCACATACACGGGCGCGTGCACTTCCAGGCGCTCGGTCAATTCCTGCACCCGCTGGCGCAGGTTCTTGGCCAGATTGATGGCGAATTCGGGACGGCTACCCGTCAGTTCGGCAATGCTGACGGCGATGATGATGCCGTTGATGGGGGCGCGCTTGCGGTGTTTCTTCAGCAAGCTGAGGAAACCGAACCATTCGGCCCGGTCTTCATCGACGATGGAATAGCGGCCGGCCGTGTCGAGCAAGATGCCGTCGGTGGTGAAGAACCAGTCGCAATTGCGGGTGCCGCCTATGCCTTGCACGATCTTGCTGTCGGCGAAAGGAAACTGCAGGCCGGAATTGGCGATGGCCGTGCTCTTGCCGGCCGCCGGATTGCCGATGATCATGTACCACGGCAATTCATACAGGGCCGCGTCGCCCGACAACTGCCCCAGCTTGGACGTCTTGATGGTGCCGATGGCGTCCAGCATGCGCTTGCGGATGGCCTCCGTTTCCTGGCGCTGGGCGGGGTCGGCCACCAGCGCCGGTTTCACCACTTGCTGCTCCAGCATGCCGCCGAACTCGGCCGAGGAGCTGCGCCGGCGGTAACGGCGCCACAACCACAGCGCCGCGCCGAACAGCAGCACGGTGGTTAGCGCCACATAGACCCAGCTGAGGGGCAGTTGTAAGGCGGCGGCGCCGATAAACAGGACCACGGCGAATGCCAGGAAACCTATCACAATCAGGCTGGAGCGGGCGATCAGGAATTGCCAGAATTTTTGCATCATAGGGCGTTGGGCTGCATCAAGTAAGTTGAAAATGCTGGGGTTGGCGCGCCGTTCTTCGCGGGAGCGAGAAGGGCATGTCGTGGGGTATTACGGTATTGCTTGTCTAAATCGGGCCTATCCTTGCCGACTGGCCGCGCTCCGTGATCTGCTCGATGAATCATCCGTTCTCCATGAATTAATGCCTCATCACGCCGGGCATGCGCAATTCGCTATGCCCGAAATCCATCATCTTCCAGCGGCCGCCCCAGGTGAATCCCACCGATTCGGCCACTTCGCCATATAACTGGTAGCCGCGCATGGCCCACGGGTCTTTCTCGGAGATCACGAGCTTACCGTCCCGCAAAAACGCGCAGTCGGCCGCCAGGCCGTACTGGTGCCAGCTTTGGAAGGCGGCCGCGTTGGTCACGTTCGAGCCCATCGAGGCCAGCAAGTTTTGCCGCTCGGGACTGCGATAACCTTCCAGGATGGCCATATCGTAACCATATTTTTCTTTCATGATCTTAAAAACAAGCAACAGACGCTGCGCATACTCTTGGTTCAACAAGGTCCAGTTGCGGCTGGCCGAGACCAGCATCGGACGCACTTGCAACACTTCCTGGGTGGCAAACACGAGCGGCGGCGGCGCCAGCGGCGGCGCCAGTTGTTCGCCCTTCAACAGATCCGCCACCTGGGTATTCATTTCACGCGTCGATTCTTCATAACCGCCCAACATATTCTTATTGCTTGCCATCAGGGCTAGCAGCGGCGGAATGCTGATGACGGCCGCGCCGGCCAGACTGATCAGGTAATGCCGGCGCAAAAAAACCAGGCCGCGCCGCGCCGAGCCCGCCGTCCTTTGGGTGAGCGAGTTCAGACTCTCGTGCTGGCTCTTGGCCAAGCGGTTGAAGCGCCGGTTCATTTGCGCGCCCGCGACCGACATGGCCTGCATGAGGAATTCCCGGCCGGCCGGGAACAGCGCCAGCCAGCTGACAAAGCACGCTAAAATAAAGTACAGCAGCACGGCCAGTAAAAACACTGAATCCTCTGGAAACGTTGAGAGAACCGGGATTTTGCCACGGTTCGGATGTTTGGCATGGACAACTATTGCCCGGGAGTATATCTTACAAGTATGATAATGATGATTATGCCTAATTTCAATCGTGCGCGGGGGTGGCGCGCACTGTAGATTGACAAATCTGCGTCATGTTTTTGTTGAATAGCGTAAAGTTAATGGTTCATTTATCAGGAGTCCCCATTTTGGCAAGCAGCGACGAGGTTCCAACAGGTGCAGGCAGGCCCAGTCTTTTATCGGCCGCGCAACAGGCCGAGGCGGACAAAAGCCGCATATTGAGCAATTTGCAACGCACGCCGGCCGTCGCGTCCGTGCGTACGCGCGGGCGTCGCATGGCGCTTTGGGGTGGCGCCGGACTGGGCGTGCTGGCCGTGGTGGGCGCGGCAGTGGCATGGCTGGCCGCCGATGGCGAAGAGGAAATGGCCGGCAAGATCGAAGCGGTGCCGGTTAGTACGACCGTGGCGTCCGCGGCGGCCGCGTCAACGGCGGCCGCTTCCGCACCGGCCACCATTCATGATGAAGTGGTGATCGAGCCACATACGAGTTTGAAAGACATGCTGAACGCGGCGCCGGCCTCCGACAAGCATATGAGCCTGAAAGACATGTTGAGCGCCAAGCCCAGCCCGAAGGCCGATGCCGGCGTGCTCAGCAAAGCGCTGGAAAGCCCGTCCGCGACGACGCATATCGCCGCGCAGGCGCCGGCAAAAGCGGCAAGCAAACCCGAGCCCCATGCCCATTCCAAGCCGGTTCAGGGGAAACGGGCCGAGCCGGATAGCGACGTGACCTTGCTGGCCGCGCTGGTGGCGCATGAACAAGCCCATCCGAGCACCAAAAAGGGACCGCCGCTGCCCTTGAAGGCGTGCCGGCAACTGAACGGCGCCGAAGCCGCCGAGGATTGCCGCCTGCGCGCCTGCGCCAAGCGCCCGAAAACCGACCCCGAATGCCGCGCCCACGACAAGGTGGGTTCTTCGCTGTGAGTGTGCCGGCCCGTGCCGCGTAGGGTATTGCGCAATGGAGTTGCGCAGCCCTCATTGCACAGTCGGAATTGCACTTTGTAATTACGCTTTGTAATTACACTTTGTAATTACTTAGGAGCCGTTAAAAAATAA
>DMYQ01000169.1 GCA_003482555.1 Janthinobacterium sp.
AGGCTTGTTATATGGAAAAACCCCGCTAGCAATAGTGGGGTTTTTTTTCGTCCATCGTTCGGGATGCCGCGCTCGCGCACGGGACGTCGCGGCGGTCGATGGATGTCCATGTGGATGCCGTGCACATCTGGAGGAGGCTTGACTTGAGTCGCATCACTATTGTTGTGCGTGGGGGTTTAGGGTTGTATTATGGCTCATGCACTGTCAGGTGCCGATACGGTCTTTTTCCTTAAAAGGGTATTGTCATGTCAGTTGAAGTTAAAAAATATCGCCTGGTCACGCGCAGCGACTTCGACGGTCTGGTATGCGCGGTGTTGCTCAAGCACCTGGATATGATCGAAGAGATCCTCTTTGTTCATCCGAAGGACATGCAGGATGGGAAGATCGCCATCAGCGATATGGATATCACGACCAATCTGCCCTTCGTGGCCGGTGTGCATCTGGCCTTCGACCATCATTCCTCGGAAATGCTGCGCAACGCCGGCGAACGCGACAACCATATCATTCACCCCGAGGCGCCATCGGCCGCCCGCGTCGTGTATGACTATTACGGCGGCGAAAAAGCCTTCCCGGCCGCCTGGTCGGACATGATGGCCGCCGTCGACAAGGGCGACTCGGCCCAGTTCAACCGCGACGAAGTGCTCAATCCGCACGACTGGGACTTGCTCAATTTCTTGATGGATGCGCGCACCGGCCTGGGCCGTTTCCGCGAATTCCGCATCTCGAATTATCAGTTGATGATGGATTTGATCGAGTATTGCAAGCACCATACGATCACCCAAATCATGGCCCTGCCGGACGTCAAGGAACGCATGGACTTGTACTTCGAGCACAGTGAAAAGTGCAAGGAGCAAATCCTGCGCTGCGCCACCGTCGTCGACAAGCTCGTGGTGCTGGACTTGCGCAAGGAAGAGGTGATTTTCGCCGGTAACCGCTTCATCATCTATGCGCTGTTTCCGGAGACGAATATCTCCATCCACGTGCTGTGGGGCTTGAAGAATCAGAATACGGTCTGCGCGACCGGCAAGTCTATCTTGAACCGCACGTCGAAGACGAATATCGGCGCCCTGATGCTGGAATACGGCGGCGGCGGGCACGAGAACGCCGGTACCTGCCAGGTGCCCAATGACAAGGCGGAGCAAGTCTTGCAAGAGCTGGTGGCGCGCATCACGGCCGAAGGCTGAGCACCGCCTGGGCCGCCCGTGGAAGGCGTCCTGGGCGCCCATGAAAAAACGGCACGGTCTTCGCAGACCGTGCCGTTTTGTTTTAGCGTATCAAATCAGGGCTGGGCTTCCAGCTCCGGCAGCGCGATCTGGTTGTCGACGCTGAACTGATAGTCCTTGAACACGTGTTCGGCGCTGAGCAACTGATAGTCGCCATTGTCGAACTTGTGGGTCGTGTCCTTCAGGCGATACGTGTAATGGCCGCAAGTCCAGCAATTGAAGTTGCGCATATGCGTGCACAGGCAAGTCTTGTCCATCACGACGATGTTTTTCTCGTTCGGATGGGCCGCCACTTCGCGGTTGTAGGAATTGATGTAGGCGCAATTACCGGTAGCATCCAGCAGATAGCCGTAGGATTCGCAACCGGGGCGGATGCCGGCGCCGATCGCCGGCGTGTTCTTGAGCATGCGCATCGGGTAACCGGTGGGCGAGATGCCGTTGACGATGATGTCTTCTTCCTGCGCCTTCACGTATTCCTGCTTGACCTTGGCCGGCAGGCCGCACTCGTGCGTGATGGTGAAGCGGGTCGCCACCTGTACGCCGGCCGCGCCCGCTTCCAGGAAGGAAACGGCGTCGCTGCCCGTGAAGATGCCGCCGGCCGCGATCACCGGCACGTCGATCTGTTCCGCCTTCAGATAGGCGAGGATTTCAGCCATGATGACGTGCAAGTCGTAGGCGGCCCAGTCCATGCCGAAACCCAGGTGGCCGCCGGCCAGCGGGCCTTCGACGATGATGTAATCGGGCAAACGGTCGAGCTTGGCGTTCTTGCGCAAGAAAATCTGCAGCGCGCGCACCGACGAGACGATGATGCCCAGCTTGGCGTCGCGAAAGCGCGGATGATCGGCGATCAGGGCGAAGGAACCGAAATGCAGGCCGGCCGACAGGGTGATACCGTCGACGCCGGCGTCCAGCGCCGCGTTCAAGCGCACGCGCAAGGTTTCGCGCGGGCCGTTCATGGTCAGCTTTTCCATGCAATTGACGAAGATCAGGCCATCGCCCTTCTTGTCTTCCATGGTCTTGCCGATGTGCAGGCGCTGGGCTTCGGCCAGACGGCCCAGGTCGAATTGCACCACGGCCTTGTCGGTATTGTTGATATTGAACTTGTACAGCTTCGTCTTGTCTTTGACGAAGGTGGTATCGAAGCGGCGGTCGGAAACGTCTTCCACCATCGCGTCCGAGATGTGGCCGATGCCGCCCAGGCGGACGGCTTCCAGCGCCAGTTCCGACGTCGAGATGTCGACGCCCATGCCGCCTATCATGATAGGGACGTATTCTTTTTTGCCAAACCGCAGGCGGAAATCATCAACACGTTTCATTGCTATCCTTAAACTGCCGTGGTTTATTGCCGAGCCGAGCCGAATACGCGCCCGCCCCCGCGGGGCGCCTGGCGCGCAGCCTCAATTCTACTCCATGCGGGTTCGCGTTCCGGGATCTTGCCCGCTACGGCGCGCGGGCCGCGGCGGCGAACGGCCGCGCTTGCCTAGTCGCGGAAGTTGTTAAATTCCAGAGGCATGTCCGGCACGTCCTTGCGCAACATGGCCATGGCCGCTTGTAAGTCGTCGCGCTTGGCGCCCGTGACGCGCACCGATTCGCCCTGTATGCTCGCTTGCACCTTCATCTTGCTGTCCTTGAGGACGCGCACGATTTTCTTGGCGTCATCCGATTCGATGCCATTCTTGATCTTGATGACTTGCTTGACCTTGTCGCCGCCGATCTTCTTGATGTCGCCCTCTTCGAGGAAGCGGACATCGACCTTGCGCTTGGTCAATTTGTTGGTCAGCACATCGCGTACCTGGCTGAGCTGGAAATCCGAATCGGCGAAGGCGGTCAGCTCATTGTCCTTGTGTTCGACGCGGGCGTCGCTGCCCTTGAAGTCGAAGCGGGTGGTGATTTCCTTGTTTGATTGCTCGACCGCGTTTTTCACTTCGATCATGTCGGCTTCGGAAACTACATCAAATGAGGGCATGGTCCATTCCTTTTAAATTGTGGCGAGCGCGCACACGCAACGCGCCGAGCCGCGGACACTCTCGCAAGAATGGCGCAGCGGCATTGAAGATGCGACATTTTAACGGACATCGGGGGACGGTGCCTTGATGTGGATGTGGTTTTTTACGGGTTTCGCTCTATAATCGAGCAAAAAAACCGGTATCCCATGCATCCACAGCTCGCCATTCAATCGAATTACCCGCTCCAGAGCTTGAACAGCTTCGGCATCGCCGCGCGCGCGCGCGCTTACCTGTCGGTCGACAGCATGGAGATCTTGCGCGCCGCGCTGGCCGACCCGGCGCTGGCCGCCATGCCGCGCCTGCTGCTTGGCGGCGGCAGCAATATCGTCCTGACGGGCGACTTCGACGGCCTGGTGCTGCACATGGCCTTGCGCGGCATGAGTCGCGCCGCGCCCGACGCCGGCGTCACCGTGGTGCGGGCGGCGGCCGGCGAAACCTGGCACGATTTCGTGGAATGGACCTTGAGCCAGGGCTTGGGCGGTCTGGAAAACCTGGCCCTGATTCCCGGCACCGTGGGCGCCGCGCCGATTCAGAACATCGGCGCCTACGGCGTCGAGATCAAGGATTATTTTCACGAGTTGACCGTGTTCGACAGCGCCAGCGGCGCCACCTTCACGATGGACAAGGCGGCTTGCCGCTTCGGCTACCGGGACAGCGTCTTCAAGCATGCCGAAGGCGCTGGCTGGGTGATCGTCGACGTCAGCTTCGCGCTGCCGACCTTCTGGCGGCCGAATTTGCGCTACGCCGAACTGGCGCAGGCGCTGCGGGGGCAGGGCGATCAGGATGGCCGGGAGCGGAGCCCGGCGGCGCCGTCGGCGCGCATGATCGCCGACACCGTGATCGCGATCCGGCGCCGCAAGCTGCCCGATCCCGCCCACATCGGCAACGCCGGCAGCTTCTTTAAAAATCCCGTGGTGACGCGCGACCAATGCCTGGCCCTGCTGGAAACCTATCCGGCCCTGGTGCACCACGCCCAACCGGACGGCGGCGAAAAGCTGGCGGCCGGCTGGCTGATCGATCAATGCGGCTGGAAAGGCAGGAATCTGGGGCCGGCCGGAGTTTATCCGAAGCAAGCCCTGGTGCTGGTGAATAACGGTGGCGCCAGCGGCGCCGACATCATCCGCCTGGCCGAGGCCATCGTGGCCGACGTCGAGGCGCGCTACGGCGTGCGCCTGACGCCCGAGCCCGTATTTGTCTGAAGTCCGGGCCGCCGGCCGACCCGCTTAGCCGAAATGGCAGACGTAATCGAGCGTTTCCAGCGTTTCAATGTCGAAATGCGTGTTGGCGCCCACCTCGAATTGCTGACCGCCTTCATACTCGGTCCAGGCGTCGGCGCCGGCCAGGCGCACCCGGCATTTTCCGGCCACGATTTCCATGGTTTCCGGCGCGCCCGT
>DMYQ01000283.1:0-3524 GCA_003482555.1 Janthinobacterium sp.
TGCGCGCCAGACGGGCCCCGCCGCCGATGAATGGGAAGAGTTTTAGGCCGCCAGCGCCAAAAACGGCGGCATGGGATAATGGCGACCGATTGACGAGGTCGCCACGCGCTTTATCCCGATGAAAAATTTCTTGCAGCGTTGGCTGCCGCATCCCCATAACGGCAGCCATGCCGAACAGTTACGCGCTTGCCTGGGCGCCATTTTCGGCATTCTGCTGACCGGCCTGCTCGGCCACTTCCTGCTGGCCGGCGACGGCGCCGGCATTTACCTGGTCGCGCCCATGGGCGCCTCCGCCGTCCTGGTTTTCTGCCTGCCCGCCAGTCCCCTGGCCCAGCCCTGGTCCGTCATCGGCGGCAACGTCCTGTCCGGTCTGATGGGCGTCGCCTGCGCGCACTGGCTGGGCACGGGCGTGCCGGTGGCGGCGCTGGCCACCTGCCTGGCGATAGCCGCCATGTTCTTGCTGCGCTGCCTGCATCCGCCCGGCGGCGCCGTCGCCCTCACCGCCGTCATGGGCGGCGCCGCCGTGCACGCGGCCGGGGCCGGCTTCGCGCTGCCGGTGCTGATCGATTCCGCCATCCTGGTGTGCAGCGCCGTCGCCTACAACCGCTTGAGCGGGCGGCGCTATCCGCACGCGCAGTCGGCGCCGGCGAACGCCCGCGCCAGCGCCGACGCCCCGCCGACCGGGCGCCTGGGTTTCACGCCGGCCGACATGGACGCCGTCCTGCGCCAGTACCCGCAAGTGCTCGACGTCAGCCGCGACCAACTCGAAACCCTGTTCCTGCAAACGGAAATGCACGCCTATGGGCGCCGCTTCGGCGTGATCCGCTGCGCCGACATCATGTCGAAGGATGTGCTCAGCGCCGAGTTCGGCACCGAACTGGGCGAGGCCTGGCGCATCTTGCGCGGGCACGGCATCCGCGCGCTGCCGGTGCTGAACCGCGCCCGGCGCGTGATCGGCATCGTGACCCAGGGCGATTTCCTCAAACACGGCGGCCTGGACGACTATCGCGGCATGCGCCACAAGCTGCACCGCTTCCTGCGGCGCAGCGGCGTGAGCCACACGGAAAAGCCGGAAGTGGTGGGCCAGATCATGCGCCACCATCCGCACACGGCGACCCTGGCCACGCCCATCGTCGAACTGGTGCCGCTGATGGCGAACGCCGGCTTCCATCACATTCCCGTGGTGGACGCCGAGGGCCGCCTGGCCGGCATGGTGACCCAGTCCGACCTGATGGCCGCGCTCTACGAGAGCCGCCTCGGCGACGGCATCGCGCTGGCGGCCTGAAAGCTCAGGCGGCCGCGCGGCGGCGCCGGGCCAGCAACCCGACCAGGGCCAGGCCGGCCAGCGTCATGCCCCAGGTGGCCGCTTCCGGCACGGCCGTCACGCTGGCCACGCCGATGGTGGCGCCGTAATAATATTCACTCTGCGGCGTGGTGAAGGAAATATCCGTGTAACTGCCGCTGAATTTCAGCACCCCATTGCCTTCCCGGCCGCTCAGCACGCTGGGCGACAATTGCGTCAGGCTGCCGCCGCCCCAGTGTCCGGCGCCCTGGCTGAGCAGGGTGAAGCTGGCGCCGTCGAGGAAATTGAAGGATACCGGCACGCCGGTCTGGCCGACGCTGAAGACGGCGATGTAGGGGTTGAGAACGGCCTGGGAAAAATGGAAGGTATTCACCGTGGCATTGCCGCCCTGCATCAGGATGGTGCCGTTGCCGCCCGGGGTATTCGGCACTTCCGCGCTGGTGAAAGAGGATGGCACGTCGTAGATATAGGCGTTGTTGTCCAGGCCCAGCGTGTCGCCGCTGTAAGTGACGTTGACGGTGTGCGCGTTTTGCTGCGTGGTGCCGGCGGCGCTGGAATTCCACGCCGTCCAGCTGACGAAGGGTACCGTGGTGGCGCCCGCTTGCAGCGGCGCGATCAATGCTGCGGCCAAGCCCAGTGTCATTAATTTTTGCACACATCCCCCTCCAGGAATTTTCAGTGGATATCGGCGCTGTGTTCACGTCCCTGCCCGCGGAAGGGAAACATGCCCGGCGAATTCATCCATGATACGCCCGCATTTTTTGACAGACAATCAAAATAGTTTTCTCTATGATATTTATAATTACACAAGAGAAAGTGTAAATTCCTGATAATCTTTCGGTGCGGCTTTTGGACGGCGCCGGGGCGGCCGCGCCAGCCGCGAAAATTCGCCCGGACCGGGCCCGATCGCGTATCCTGAGCGCCGCTAAACGCCGTTCTCCACACTCCCCACGAAGGAAACCGAACATGAGGTATCGTTTCACCGTCGCCACTACCCTGGCCGCCGCCCTCTTCCTCTGCGCCGCCCCGGCCAGCGCCGCGCCCGCCGCCACCCGCGCGGACAGCCAGGCCGCCACCGTCCAGGCCGAGCGCCAATTGCAAGCCTTGGGCGACGAGTATTACGACGCCCTGGCCCGCTTCAACCCGATCAACTCGACCGAGAACGGCGACAATCGCTACGACAGCCAGCTCGGCATGAGCATCGCGCCGGCCATGCGCGCGCGCCAATTCGCGCTCTACCACCAGTACGCGCTGCGCCTGCGCGCGATCGCCCGCGCGCAGTTGAAGGGGGCCGGCAAGATCAACTACGACATCCTCGACTATGAACTGCGCAGCGCCCTATCCTTCGAGCCCTTTCCCCAGCATTTGCTGCCGATCAGCCAGATGGACAGCCTGCCCGTCACTCTGGCCAACTACGCCAGCGGCGAAGGCTCGCAGCCGATCGCCAGCGTGGCCGAATACGACGCCTACCTGAGCCGGCTGGGACAATTGCCGGCGTGGATAGACCAAGCCATCGCCAACATGCGCGTGGGCATGGCCAGCGGCATCGTGCAACCGAAGGCGCTGATCGTCTCGGCCTTGCCGCAGTTCCAGAAGCTGGTCAGCGCGAGCGTGGAAACGAATATTTTCTACTCCCCCATCCAGCGCTTGCCGGCCGCTTTTTCCCAGGCTGAAAAAAGCCGTCTAAGCGTCCAGTACCGCGTCGTCATCGGCGCCAAGCTGATGCCGGCGCTGGCGCGCCTGGCCACCTTCCTGGAAAAGGATTACCTGCCGGCTTGCCGCGAAAGCAGCGGCCTGGGCGCCTTGCCGGGCGGCGCCGCATGGTATCTGGCCCTCGTTGCCCGCCAGACCACCACCACCTTGCAACCCGACGAAATCCACGCCATCGGCTTGCGGGAAGTGGCGCGCATTCAAGCCCAGTTCGCCGTCCTGGGACCGCGCCTCGGTTACGACGGCCCCGCCGCCGGCCTGCCGGCCTGGGTCGCGGCCCAGCCCAAGTTCCATCCTTTCAAGACCGAACAAGAAGTGCTGGCCGCTTACCGCAAGCTGGACGGCGTAATCGACAGCAAACTGCCGGGCCTGTTCACCCTGGTGCCGAAGGCGAAGCTGGATCTGCGCCTGGAGCCGGAGTTGAGCCGCGCCACCGCCGCCGACCACTATTCGGCGCCGGCCGGCGACGGTACGCGCCCGGGCGTGTTCTGGTCGGTGGTGAACGACCCGA
>DMYQ01000283.1:3710-5556 GCA_003482555.1 Janthinobacterium sp.
GCTCTGGTGCAGGAAATGCAGTTGCCCGATTTCCGCAAGTTTGGCGACAACAATGCCTTCACCGAAGGCTGGGCCCTGTATGCGGAAACCCTGGGCAAGGAAATGGGCTTGTACGACGATCCGGCCGCCTATGTGGGCCACTTGACCGACGAGTTGCTGCGGGCGACCCGCCTGGTGGTCGACACCGGCATGCACGCCCAGGGCTGGAGCCGCGAACGCAGCATCGCCTACATGCACGACACGCTGGGCTATGAGGCGACGGCGCAAAGCGAGACGGAGCGGTATATGGCGTGGCCGGCGCAAGCGCTCGGCTACAAGATCGGCGCCTTGAAGATCCTCGAACTGCGGCGGCGCGCCAGCGAGGCGCTGGGCGCCAGCTTCAGCCTGCCGAAGTTCCACGAAGTCGTGCTCAGCGACGGCACCCTTCCCCTGAGCCTGCTGGAAGCAAAGGTCGAGCGCTGGATCGCCACGCAAAAGTAAGCGCCGGCCGCCACAGTCTTGCCAAACGGGGCCGGCTTGCGGCGCCCGTTTTGGCGGACGTATGCCGCCGGCGCGGTCTCAGGCCATCAGGGCGGCGCTCATGGAATCGACTTCGTTGGCGGACTCGGCGAGTATGCTCTTCAGCATCTCGTTATCGATGATGAAATCGATCGCGGAATCGCCCGCCGTCAGCACGTCCACGTAACACTCGCGCATGGGCGAGGCGACGGGCGCCAACTGTTTGGCGAGCAACAAGGTATCGAGCAGGGAATCGGGCGGCATGCCCATCAAACCGTCGCGCATGCCTTCGATGGCGACCATGACAGGTTCCGGCAGCATCAGCCGCGTCATGACGGCGCGCGAGATGACTTCCTCGGCCGAGGCCATCCAGTTGTCGCGGTCTTCGTCCAGCAAGCCGGGAAACTCGTCGGCGCGCGACAAGAGGTAGAAATTGCCCACCTCGTGGACGATGCCGGCGAACAGGGCGGTATCGGCGTCGACCAGGGTGACGCGACGCGCGATCACGTGCGCCAGGGCGGCCACGTGGGCCGTATGTTCCCACAGTTGCGCGGCTTTCACGCGCAAATCCGGGTCGACGATGCGGCTGCCGAACTGGCGCACCACCATCGCCGCCACCAGCGAATACAGGTTGCGGTATCCCATCCGCAAAACCGCCGCGCGCACGCCCGTGACGCCGGCCGCGCCGGCCCGGTTGAACACGGCCGAATTGGCCAGCGCCACCGTGCGCGCGGCCAGCAGCGGCTCGGCCAGCACCAGTTTGACGGCGAGGTCGATGTGGCAGTCGGGGTCGGATAGCGCCAGTTGCAACTGCAGCGCCCCATTGACGCTGGTCGGGAACACCAGTTCCCCACGGCGGGCCTGGGCCACGATCAATCCGAACGCTTCCAATCTGGTCATGACGTCTTGCCCCCCGTGCTTGAGCTTGACGAGGCTGCCGGTGCTCGCGGAATGCGTCGGGCCTGCGTCTGTGGTCAAAAGAAAATCGTCGCCGATCAGCTGCGTTTCGGCGGCGTCAGCACATTAGGATGGATTTTACGGCGGAAAGTTCGTGACGGCGACGCCGCTTTCGACAAAAGATCGCGCTCTATCGGCCAGATACAAAAAAACATAAAAAAACGGCACCAAAGATTGCTCCCTGGTGCCGTTTTCATTCAAGCGCGATCAGCAATTACGCCTGGTCGCCGCCATGTTGCTGCTCTTCGATTTCCTGCAAGGCTACAGCGGCTTCGCCGGCCATCGAGGCCTTCTCAGCCAACAACAGCGCCGTGCGTTCTTCGACTTCCCACGCTTCTTTTTCCTTGCGGGCGCGATGGAAGGCCAGGCCGGTGCCGCCAGGAATCAGGCG
>DMYQ01000324.1:0-196 GCA_003482555.1 Janthinobacterium sp.
TGATCGTGGCCGACGACGAGCGCTTCCTGACGCTGGCGCTGGACGGCGCGCGCACGAAAAACTTCCGCGGCATCGTCAGCCGGCGCGGCGACTCGGCCCTGAGCCTGGCGCGCGACTACCTGCCGTCGGCCATCCTGCTCGACCTCGACCTGGCCGACATCGACGGCTTCACTGTGCTCGACCGCCTCAAGCGCGA
>DMYQ01000324.1:387-10895 GCA_003482555.1 Janthinobacterium sp.
GTGCTCGACCGCCTCAAGCGCGACCCCGGCACGCGCCACATCCCGGTGCACGCGGTGTCGGCCCAGCGCGAGCGCGAGCGCGCGCTGCGCCAGGGCGCCCTGTCCTACCTGAACAAACCGGTCGGCCCGGAGGCGCTGCAGGAGGAGCTCAAGCGCATGCAAGCCTTCCTGGCCGGCGGCAAGCGCAGCCTGCTGGTGGTCGACGACGACGCCATGCAGCGCGACGCCATCGTCGCCCTGATCGGCGACACCGACCTGCGCATCGTCGCCGTCGACAGCGGCCAGGCGGCGCTGCGGGCGCTGCGCGAGAGCCGCTTCGACTGCATGGTGCTGGACCTGACCCTGCCCGACATCAGCGGCTTCGACCTGCTCGACACGATCGGCAAGGACGCCAGCCTGCGCGACCTGCCGGTGGTGATCTACACGGCGCAGGAATTGAACCGCAAGGAAGTGAGCAAGCTCAAACGCTACGCCAAGACCATCGTCATCAAGGACGCCCGCTCGCCCGAGCGCCTGCTGGACGAAACGGCGCTCTTCCTGCACCGCTGCGCCGCCAGTCTGCCGGAACCGCAGCGCCGCATGCTCGAAGACATCCACATCCTCGACTCCGGCCTGGCCGGGCGCAAGGTGCTCATCGTCGACGACGACCTGCGCAACATCTTCGCCCTCAGCTCCCTGCTGGAACGCCAGGAAATGCGGGTCTGCTTCGCCGAAAACGGCCGCGACGGCATCGAGGCGCTGGAAAAAGACCCGGCCATCGAAATCGTCCTGATGGACATCATGATGCCGGAAATGGACGGCTACGACACCATGCGCGCGATCCGCCGCATCCCCAAATTCAAGTCGCTGCCCATCATCACCCTGACGGCCAAGGCCATGAAGGGCGACCGCGACAAGTGCATCGCCGCCGGCGCCTCCGACTACATCACCAAACCGGTCGACGTGGCGCAGTTGCTGTCGCTGATGCGGGTATGGCTGCATTGAACGCCGGCTTTGACAGCGCGCAGCGGGTGGAGGCGCTGGAAATCGCCCTGCTGCTGGAAGCGTTGCTGGCCCGCTTCGGCTTCGACTTCCGCGGCTTCGAGCCGGCCGGCCTGCGCCGCAAGCTGCGCGCCCTGATGCGGGAACGGGGCCTGGGCACGATCTCGGCGCTGCAGGAAAGCGTGCTGCACCAGCCCGGCGCCGGCGCCGCCCTGCTGCGCGCCCTGAGCGTGGCGCCAGCCGCCATGTTCGACGACGAACAAGAGGCGCGCCAGTTGCGCCAGTTGCTGGGCGGCCTGCGCGCCTCGGCCCAGCCGAAGATCTGGCTGGCCGAATGCGCCGGCGCCGAACAGGCCTGGACCCTGGCCATCCTGCTGCTGGAAGAGGGGCTGCTGGCGCGCACCGAGATTTTCGCCAGCATCGCCAACGAGCAGGCGCTGGCCGAGGCGCGCGCGGCCGGCATCGCGCCCGGGCGCATGGCCGCTTGCGCGGAAAACTACCGCCGCTGCGGCGGCGCGGGGCGTTTCGCCGATTACTTCGGGCTCGACGAGGGACGCGCCGTGGCGCTGCCGGCGCTGCGCGCGCGCATCACCTGGGCCCAGTACAATCTGCCCAGCGACGCCTCCTGCAACGAATTCCAGCTGATCGTCTGCCGCCGCGCCCTGCCCGACTTCGGCCCGGCGCTGCGCAGGCGCGCCCTGCAGACTTTCCACGACAGCCTGGCCCGCTTCGGCGTGCTGGGGCTGGATCGCCCACTCGACGCCGACGACGCCCTGGCCGCCCGCTACCGGCCCGTCTTCCCGCGGCAAGCCTGGCTCAAGCGCGTCGTCTGAGCGTCCCCGACGCGCTAAGGACTCAAGTCGCGTGGTTTTTCAAGGCGCCCAGCTCGGCGTTGATCTTTTGCGCCCTGGCCGTGGCTTGCCGCTTCAACTCTGCCTGGCGGCGCTGGGATAATCGGTGGCGGCGTTTTCACGCGGGACTCGCTATGTTCCCCAGCGTACGGACGACGGACGCGCCCGCCCCGCATCATGCGACTTAACTGGGGGAATATAAACATGAATACGACAAAAATCTTCGGCGCGATATTGATACTCGGCGGAATACTGGGGCTGGTGGTTGGCGGCTTCAGCTATACCAAGGAAACGCACGCGGCCAAGCTGGGCCCGCTCGAACTGTCGATGTCGGAACAGCAGACGGTCAACATTCCATTGTGGGCCAGTATCGCCGCGATCGCCGCCGGCACGGCGCTGGTGGTCATGGGCGGCAAAAAAAGCTGAGCGCCGCCCCTTTCCTCAGTTTTTCTGGTCGCCCAGATAGACGCCCACGCAAGCGAGCAGACCGACCCCGGCCTGCTCGCAATAGGCTTTTTTGTACTCGAAGGTGGGGCCGCGCGTATCGGCGAATCTATACGGTCCGTACCAGCCCCGCTTGTCGCGCCTGACCATGCGCACCAGGCCGTCCGCCAGCGGCGCGCCATCCAGGTCGCTCATCGCGATGATCCGCTTGGGGCCGATTTTTTCGCGCGTCGCCAACGCCAGCAAGCCGCCCTCGTAATCGTAGACGAAGACAAACAAGTCGTTCTTCTGGAAGGCCGACCCCGGCTTGTTGATGGCCGTCAAAGTGGCCTCGACCCCGCTAGACGCGAACGCGGCGAGCGTCCGTTCGACCATGGCCCGCGCCTGCTCCTCGGTGCCGCGCTCGGCGCCGTGGGCGCAGTTGGCGACGCCGGCGAGCAGGGCGGCGCATCCCGACAACAGCAAGAATAGTGTTTTTTTCATGGTGATCATCTCAAGGTGACGGGGCGGACTCAGGCTGCGGCGCCGGGACGCGCGGCGATGCGGTCGCGATACGCTTGCAAATGCGGCATGCCTTCCGCCCCGGGCCGGAATTTCATCAAGCCGCGGCCGAATTCGAGCGCGCAAAAGGCGGTGATGTCGGCGATCGTGAAGCGCGCGCCGGCCACGAAGGGCTGGCCGGCCAGGGTCTGGTCGAGCCAGCGCGCGAATTCGCGCATTTTGTCGCCTTGCGAGGCGCCGAAGTCGGGGAACTGCGGTTGCTCCAGGACGGCCAGGCCGGGATGGGTATGGCGCACGCAATTGGCGATGCCGTAAAACAGGTGCAGTTCGACGCGCCGGTCGGCCATTTCAATGAAGGCGCGCTCGTCGAAGCCGACGCCCATCAGGTTCGGCTCGGGATGCAAGCCTTCCAGGTAGCCGCAGATGGCGCGCGTCTCGCACAGCACGCGGCCGTCGTCGAGCTCCAGCGCCGGCACCCGGCCGAGCGGATTCTTGGCGCGGAAGACGTCGGACTTGTGCTCGTTGGCGCCCAGGTCGATCACCACTTCCTCGATGCCCGCGATGCCTTTTTCGGCCATGAACATGGTGACTCGGCGCGGATTGGGGGCGCGCGTGCTGGTGTAAAGTTTCATGTCTCTGTCTTTTTTATATGGATGGATGGGTCTCGACCGGGCCGCGCGGCCGCCAATTCAGGCGTCCGGCGCGCGCGACTGCCCGGTTTCGAGTATTTTGCGCGCTTCGGCGGCGAAGCGCCCCGTTTTTTCCGCGTCGGCCTTGCCGTCCAGCGCGGACGGCGGCAGCAGAATGCCTCGCTGCGCCGCCGGGCGCGCGTAAATCGCCGCCATCCAGCGCCGCAGGTGCGGCAAATCGTCCACCGTCACGCCCGACCAGTTGTGGGTGCGCACCCAGGCCCAGTTGGCGATGTCGGCGATCGAGTAATCGCCGGCCAGGTATTCGTGTTCAGCCAGGCGCGCGTCAAGCACGCGCAGCAGGCGCTTGCTCTCGCCTTGATAACGGTCGATCGCGGCCTGGATCTTTTCCGGAAAATAGCGGAAGAAGACATTCGCCTGCCCCATCATCGGGCCCACGCCACCCATCTGGAACATCAGCCACTGCAGCACCAGCGAGCGCCCTTTCGCCTCCAACGGCATCAACTGGCCGCTCTTTTCGGCCAGATAGATCAGGATCGCGCCCGATTCGAAAACGGCGAAATTGTCGGCCGCGCGGTCGACGATGGCGGGAATGCGCCCGTTCGGATTGAGCGCCAGGAACCAGGGTTCCTTCTGCTCGTTCTTCGACAGTTCCAGCGCGTGCAGGGTGTAGGGCAGCGCCATCTCTTCGAGCGCGACCGAAATCTTGTGACCGTTCGGCGTCGCCGCGGTGTACAGGGCTATCATCTTGTCCTTGGTCGATGCGCGGTGCTGGAACGACGATCATAACGCCAAACGCATTTGCGCGCCGGCGCGACTATCCGACCGTCTGTCGGCGCTGGCCGCGGTCTGTCGTGCGCGCGTTGACAGGCCCTCGCTTTTTCCGTAGATTTCGACACGGGAAACGCTGCCACGGACGCAGCGATGTCCCACGCTTCGAGTCCCACGGCGCCGCTCCACGAGAACCGCGCCGCGCTCACCCGTCCACGCTCACAAAGGGTACACCCATGCATCGCAGCTCGATTTCCGTCGCCGTCACCACCCTGGTCGCCCTCATCGGTCTGGCTGGTCTGGCAGGCGCCCCCGCCGCCGCAAGCGCGCCGGCCGGCGCCAGCGCCACCACCACGCAGTTGCCGCGCGGCGTCATCCCCAGCCACTACGCGCTCTCGCTGGTGCCGAACGCCAAGGCCTCGACCTTCGACGCCAAGCTCACCATCACCCTGGAAGTGACGCGGCCGAGCGACTCGATCACCCTGAACGCGGCCGACCTGGTCTTCCACGGCGCCACCCTGGCCGGCCCCGGCGGCGCATCCCGGGCGGCCAGCAAGATCAGCGTCAACGGCGCCGAACAAAGCGCCACCTTCACCTTCGCCAAGCCGCTGGCCAAGGGCCAGTACCACCTCACCCTGGACTACAGCGGCAAGATCGGCAGCCAGGCCGAAGGCCTGTTCGCGCTCGACTACGACGGCGCCGGCGGCCGCCAGCGCGCCCTCTACACGCAGTTTGAAAACTCCGACGCGCGCCGCATGATCCCCTCCTGGGACGAACCGGCCTACAAGGCCACGTTCGCGCTCGAGGCGACGGTGCCGGCCGACCTGATGGCAGTCGGTAACATGCCGATCGCCAGCAGCCGCGCCTTGCCGGACGGGCGCAAGGTGGTCACCTTCGCCACCACGCCGAAGATGTCGACCTACCTGCTGTTCTTCGGCCTGGGCGACTTCGAGCGCGCCGCCGCCAAGGTCGACGACACCGAAGTGGGCGTCATCACCCAGAAAGGCGCGCTGGCCCAGGGCCGCTTCGCGCTCGACTCGTCGCAAGCCGTGCTGCGCGAGTACAACGACTACTTCGGCGTGCGCTTCCCCCTGCCCAAGCTCGACAACATCGCCGCGCCCGGCCGCAGCCAGTTCTTCGGCGCCATGGAAAACTGGGGCGCCGTCTTCACCTTCGAATACGGGCTGCTGCTCGACCCGGCCTTCTCGACCCAGTCCGACAAACAGGAGGTATTCCTGTTCCTGTCGCACGAAATGGCGCACCAGTGGTTCGGCGACCTGGTGACGATGCGCTGGTGGGACGACCTCTGGCTCAACGAAGGCTTCGCCTCCTGGATGGAAAGCCGCACCACGGCCCGCCTGCACCCGGAATGGAACACGGCGCTGAACGCCATCGAGACGCGCGAGAAAGCCATCGGGCGCGATGCCCTGCTCACCACGCACCCGGTGGTGCAGCACATCGCCACCGTGGAACAGGCCAGCCAGGCCTTCGACAGCATCACCTACCAAAAGGGCGAAGCGGTGATACGCATGCTGGAAGCCTATGTCGGCGCCGACGCCTGGCGCGAAGGCGTGCGCTCCTACATGCGCGCCAACGCCTACGGCAACACGGTCTCCAACGACCTGTGGAAAAACATCGAAAAGGCGGCCGGCAAGCCGATCACCGCCATCGCCCACGACTTCACCCTGCAGGCCGGCGTGCCGATGATACGGGTCGAGGCCGACGCCTGCCGCGACGGCCAGACCCGGGTCACCCTGAGCCAGGGCGAATTCTCGAAAGACCAGCCGGACAAGAAGGCGCGCTCCTGGCGCGTGCCGGTGCTGGCCCAGACCGCCGGCAACGCGCCCCAGCGCGTGCTCGTCGCCGGCGGCAAAGCCCAGCTCAGCCTGCCCGGTTGCGGCGCCGTGCTGGTGAACGCCGGTCAGAGCGGCTACTACCGCACCCTGTACTCGCCGGCCAGCTTTGCCTCTCTGTCGAGCGGCTTCGCGGCGCTGGCGCCGATCGACCAGTTGGGCGTCCTGTCCGACACCTATGCGCTGGGCATGGCCGGTTTGCAGCCAGCCTCCAACTTCCTCGACCTGGCCAGCGCCACGCCCTTGAACGCGGACACCCAGGTGTGGGGCAAGATCGCCTCCATCTTCGACGCCATCAACGACATTTACAAGGGTGAGCCGGAGCGGCGCCGGAAATTCGCCGACTTTGCCATCGCGCGCCTGACGCCGATGATGGCGCAGACCGGCTGGCAGGCGCGGCCCGGCGAGCCCGACACGGTGGCCAATCTGCGCAACGAACTGATCGCCGCCTTGAGCGACCTGGGCGACCCGGCCGTGGTGGCCGAGGCGCGCCGCCGCTACGCCGCCGACGCCAGCGACCCGGCCGCGATGCCGGGCCCGCTGCGCAAGACCATCCTGGCCGTAGTGGCGCGCCACGCCGACGCCACCACCTGGGACGGCTTGCGTGCCGCCGCGCGCAAGGAAAAGACCCCGCTGATCAAAAATGACATGTACGACTTGCTGGCTTCCAGCGAAGACAGCGCGCTGGCCAAGCGGGCGCTGGAACTGGCGCTGACCGAAGAACCGGGCGCCACCAACAGCCCGGCCATGATCAGCCACGTTTCGCAGGGGCATCCCGACCTGGCCTTCGATTTCGCGCTCATCCATCTGGAGCAGGTCAACGCGCGCGTCGACGCCAGCTCGCGCAGCCGTTACTTTCCGCGCCTGGCCAGCCACTCGGCGGATCCGGACATGATCGTCAAGCTGGGCGCCTACGCCAAGGCCAACCTGCCGGCCAGCGCGCGGCGCGACGCCGACACCTCGATGGCGGCCATCAAGTACCGCGTCAAGCTGCGCAGCGACCGCCTGCCGGACATCGACGCCTGGCTGGCGCACAGCCAGCAGTAAGACGTGACGCGTTGGGGCCCGCTTCGGCGCCCCAAAAAAAAGCCGGCGTCGCTTGAAGCGATCGCCGGCTGAAACGCTGTCTCAAAGCGTAGGGAATACTGGAGCGGACGCGTTGGCGTCCGTGGGAAACCGTGCCGGTCATAGGGTGCCCGGCAACCTTGCGCGCGGCGTGTACCGCGCACCAAGGCTTCACTGTGCCAGTGATTTCGCCGCGCAGGCTTAGGATTTGATTAAACTTGCGGCGCCGGGCCACCCGTGAGGGTGCCGGGCCGGGGCCGGGAATTGGTGCCGATGTTCGAGGTCACCGGCTAACCTGCTGAGACGCGCCCCGTGAAATCCTGCGCCTGCTTGGGCGTAGAGACCAGCTGGAGAGCGCTGAAGCCAGCGAAATGCATCATATCGCGCTCATGTGACGGGCGCATGACGGGCCGCCCGCGCGCAAAAAAAAAGCCCGCGTCCTGAACGGAGCGGGCAAATACATTCGGATCGGGAAGACCAGAGGAGTGATGCATCTTCGCACACGAATATGACGGTGATATGACAGTGGCAACAATGCCGCGCAGACCAAAGTATTACTTTGTTGCTATGCGGCTAATGCGCGCATGGTATCCTCGGCAGTCCCGTCCACTTTGCGCTAACGATGATACGTCGATCCCTCGTCAATATATTTCTTCGTTTGTGGATGAAGCCACTGTGGCATACGCATCCCAGCGTTGCCCAAGTGCGGCGTCGATTTTACCTGGCCGACCGTCTGGGCACGCTTGGTCGGCGCGCGCCGCCGGTGCGGGAAGAGCAGGTTGATGGCATTCGGATCGAATGGGCGGGCCCAACTCGCAATGTCGCGCAAGGCGTGATTCTCTACCTGCATGGCGGTGCTTTCGCGCTACGCGCGCCCCGCTCCGATCGACGCTTCTGTGCCGATCTGGCCCGTCGAAGTGGATTGCCAGTGGTCATGGTCGCGTACCGACTGGCACCGGAATTTCCCTTTCCCGCCGGGCTCGACGATTGCTGCCGAATTTATGCCTGGCTGCAGGAAAGCGGTATCGCCGCGCAGCGGATCGTGATGCTCGGCCATTCGGCGGGCGCCAACCTGATTCTTGGACTGATGATGCGGATGCGCCAGCGCAGCCTGGATCAACCCGCCGGCGCCGTATTGCTGTCGCCAGCGACGGATCTGACGGGGGCCAGTCCTTCAGCAAAGACCAATTTGACGCGCGACGTCATGTTCACACCCATCATCTGGCCCTGGGTGCGGCAGTATTATCTGGGCGACACTTGCGCGAGCGACCCTGAAGTCTCGCCCTTGTTGGGCGATTGGTCGGGACTGGCGCCCTTGCATTTTCATGTATCCGACAGCGAGCTGGTTTTGGACGATAGTCGGCTCGCGGTCGCACGGGCGCGGGCCGCCGGCACCTCTGCGGATTTGACGGTTTGGTCGGACGTGCCGCATTCGTTTGCATCCATCGACCTATTGCCTGAAGCGGCCCGCTGCCGCGTGCAGATCGCCCAATTCGCCACTCTCGTTCTCGCAGGCGCTAAAAGTTAGCCGGCAAAGGCGAACGTCAATTTCGCCAGCCCAAGCTTGGCGTTCGCTGGATTTCGTCCCCGCATAAACGCGCCCCACGTTGCCTGAAGCTTGATAATATGGTTCATTGACTGTGTGGCTAAACTGTGACCGAGGACGCGACTACCGCGTCCGCCCACGCCGGGAGAAGAATCGATGTTATTGCGTACCGTACCGTGCCGCCGCGCCGCCGCGCCCATCGCCCTCATCGCGCTGGCCGCCCTGCTGACGGCGTGCGCGACCAACCCCGTGCGCCCGCCCGCGGCCGCGCCGGCACTGACGCCGCCGTCCGCCAGCGCGCCCGAGTCGCAGGACGCTTACTATCGCGCGGCCCGAGCGCGCGGGGAAAAGGTCTTGTCCATCGATACGCAAGCCTCGCTGATCAGCATCGTCGTGCGCCGCGGCGGCAGCCTGGCGCGCCTCGGCCACGACCACGTCGTTGCCAGCCGCGCCATCGAAGGCCACATCGCGCCGGATCAGGGCCGCGCCGATCTGCGTTTCCGCCTCGACCAGATGACGGTCGACGAAGCGGCCCTGCGCACGGCGGCCGGCTTCGACAGCCAGCCCTCGGCCGACGCCATCGCCGGCACCCGCCACAATATGCTGAGCAAGGTGCTGGACGCGGAGCGCTTTCCCCTGGTGCTGATGCATGTCACGCGCGTCGCGCCCGGGGCTCCGCTCGGCATCGACATCACCCTGCACGGCGTCACCCGCCGCTTGAGCGTGCCGGTCACCCTCGCCGAGGATGCGGCCGGCGGCCTCGTCGTGAGCGGGTCGGCCAGCCTGAATCAGACCGACTTCGGCCTGGTGCCCTTTTCGGTGATGGGCGGCGCGATCGCGGTGCGGGATCGCCTTGAGCTGCATTTCCGCATCGTCGGCGCGAAAACGACTAGCGCGCAATGATCAGGCGCAAGCCCAAGCCGACGAAGATGGTGCCGGCGATCCGGTCCAGCCACAGGCCGGCGCGCGGATTGACGTTGATCCATTTGCCGATGGCGCCGGAAAAATAGCCCAGCAAACCAAACAGCACGCAGCCCTGGGCCGTGAAAATCAGTCCCAGCTGGGCCGTCTGCCAGCTGACGTGGCCGTTAGCGACGATGACGAACTGCGGCAAGAAGGACAGGAAAAACAGTACCACCTTGGGATTGATGCTGTTGGCAAACAAGCCCTTGCCGAACAGGCGCGCCAGCGATTCGTCCGGCACGGCGGCGCCATCCACGCGCGCGCCGCCGCGGCTGCGCAAGGCCGACACGCCCAGCCAGATCAGATACAGGCCGCCGCACACCTTCAAGATCATGAACGCCAGCGGCGAGGCCGCGATCAGGGCGCTCACGCCCAGGGTGGCCAAGATAGTGTGGCTCAGGCAGCCGAGCGCGCAACCGAGGCCGAAGGCCATGCCCTGGCGCCGCCCGCGCGACATGCCCACGCTCAATACCATCAGATTGTCCGGGCCGGGCGAGACGGTAACGGCCACGGCGGTGCCGAGAAAAGCGAGAAATTGTCCGAGACCGATCAACATGAAAGCCATCCTTATTAGTCAAAGTGGCATCATGATATGGCATCCGGGCGCTGCCGGTAAGATATGCGGGACTTTGCCTATTTCGCCGCTGGAGCGGCTTGAAATGGGCGGCGTCCGGCATTGTCGATTAGAATGCGACAATGATAATACCCTACCCACGCATCGCAGCTCGCAGAAAGAACGCTACTTGAGCCCGGCTCGCACGATGCCCCTATTCCCTTTCATCCCGCCGTCGGCCGGTCGGCTGCGCTATCTTTTGCTGGCCCTGGCGCTCTGGCTGCAACTGGCCTGCGGCGCGGCCCAGGCCGAAGGGCAAAGGCTGGCCCA
>DMYQ01000080.1 GCA_003482555.1 Janthinobacterium sp.
CCAACGCCGGCAAGCAGATGGTGCTGAGCAAGCCGCAGACGACGCTCGGGCGGGCCGGCGTGCAAGTGGTGGTGATCAGCCGCCACCATGACGCCTATGCCATCGCCCACGTCGAAGGCGAGCGGGCGCCGCTGCTGAACGGCGCCGCCCTCGGCAAACTGGCGCAGCCGCTGTGCCATGGCGACAGCATCGACCTGGACGGCACGCTGATGAAATTTACCCTGGTTTGATGGCGCGCGCCGGCAAATTCGCCAACAAATTTTGTCTGGTGCCGGATTTTGCGCAAGAAACTGACGTTTTGCGTCATGGCAACTGACAAAAAACGTCAGTTTTCGACATCAAAGCGCAATCAGGGCTTCTTTTCCCGTAGGGAATCCCATAAGTGGTGACCTGGCACGCCAATTGCTGATATCCCTGTGTCGCAACACTTTTCGTAACATCCACAGGAGAATTAAAATGAAATCCATGAAAATGATCAAAAAACAAGCACAAGCCGGTTTCACCCTCATCGAATTGATGATCGTGGTCGCCATTATCGGTATCCTGGCCGCCGTCGCCATCCCAGCGTACAGCGACTATACGGTCAAGGCTAAAGTCGCCAATGCTCTGATTTCCGTCGACACCCTGAAATCCGCCGTTGCATTGTGTGCCCAGGCGGCCGGTGGCGATGTGACCAATTGCACTACTGGTTCTAACGATATCCCAGCTTTTACCGTGACCAAGGAAGTTGCTAGCGCCTCGGTTACGGCCGGCGTAATCACATTCACTTTCGCGACCAATGTTGGTAAGGGTGTCGATAGCGGCGTTGTTACTGTTACGCCAAGTGTCGGTGCCACGGCTTTGGTCTGGAAAATTACTCCTGCCGCTACTGTAACCAATGCTGCCGCCATAGCCGCCCTGGAAAAGAACAACACCTAATACTGCCGGTGTAAATAAAAGCCGCCTTCGGGCGGCTTTTATTTTTCGAAACATGAAAACGGGAGCTTCCATGCACGGCATTCATCCAGCACGGTTCCAAGATCGATATCGTATGGCCGGCGCCAGTGGCATGGGTGTATCCTTGATGCTCAGTTGCACTCTCGTGGCGGGGTATTTTTTAACAGGTGGGCATGACGCGCAGCGCATCGCTCAATTGTTGCTTTTCCTGGTTTTTTGCGGCTTCAAACTGCTGGAATTAAGCCGGCCATCTTCAACCTCGCTCCCGACCCAGGCCGGTTGGGGTGGATTTTTGACTGTTTTCTTCGCCCTGGGAGTGGCATCGAGCGTACAGGCATTCATGCCTCGCTATGCCCTGTATGAAGTGTCGAGCCTGTTGATATTACTCATGCTGAGCATGCAGGCCGCGCGGGAAATCAGTCGCGATAGCCTGAAGCACATTTCCATCCTGCTGAAAATCTCCGCATATGGCGGCTTGCTGTATATCGTGCAAGTCACAGCAATCTACATTTCCGCGCTGGTCTCGGGCCTGCAACCGACGGTCGCCTCGTTCGCGCCCAGTTTTAGCAATTTTCGATTTTTGAATCACGCGCAAACCGTCGCATTGCCCCTTTTTGTCTTGCTCACTGTGCTCGATAAGCGCGGCGAGAAAATGAAGCCGGCGTGGCTGGGGTTGACCGCATTCTGGTGGGCCCTGCTCATCGTCACGGGAGGACGCGGCACCTTTACGGGAATGGTGGCGGGCGGTGCGCTGGTTTTTATCCTGCGTCGACAGCATGCGCGCGTATTTTTGCGCGCGCTGTGGCAGACAGCCGTCCTCGGCGGCGCCATGTACGCGCTCCTGTTTGTCGCCATACCGCTCGCGCGCGGCATGGCGCCTTTTGGCTCCGTCCTCGAATTGGCGAATCGCACCGTGCACAGCCCGACCTCGAGCCGCATGGAATTGTGGTCGAGGGCGTTCGAGTTAATCTCCGAACATCCTTGGCTGGGCGTGGGGCCGCTTCATTTCGCGCATGGCCTGGTGAATATCCGCGCCGCGCATCCGCACGACTTGATCTTGCAGATAGGTTCAGAATGGGGTTTGCCCGCCTTGTTTTGTCTGTGCGTCGCCATCGGCTTGGCGATGCGCAATTTGCTGGGGACGGCAAAGTTGATTTCACCCCAGGATACGAAGCAGCAGACAATATTGACTGCCTGGATATTCATCGCGGTCGCCATTTTGGTCGATGGCATGGTTTCGGGCTTGCTCGTGATGCCCGTCAGTCAATTGTCGATCGCCCTGTATATCGCTTGCGCCACGGGTTGGAGCATGTCCTTGCAACCCGCCTGCACGGCTAAGGCCGCGACTGGCGTCAGCCGCGCCGTTTCGGCGCTCGTCGTGTCGGCCGCGGTGCTTGGACTGGTGTGGGGAGTGTGGCCCGGAGTAAAAATCTTCATCGGCATGGAAGCGGCGCCGAAGCAGGAAATCGCGGTTGACGAGGTGGGTACCATTCCGCGCCTGTGGCGAAACGGATATTTTTAGGCGGCGCGGCATTCCCATACGCCCGCCATCGAGCGGATCCGCGTGGCTGGCGCCCGTCACTTCGATACGGCGCCGCCGCAGCCCTTTTGGCTCAGCCCGGCGCGCTCCAGTCGCCGCTCTTGCCGCCGTGCTTTTCCAGCACGCGGATGTCGCC
>DMYQ01000238.1:0-9250 GCA_003482555.1 Janthinobacterium sp.
TCAACGCGCAACACTACACTAGGTGAGCGCCGTGACCAATTGACGTTACACACTCGAAGCGGCGTGATTCCCGCCGACTGCAGCGACGAGGGACTGACCCCGACATGCCAGCCAATCGACTGGAACCCGTGGATGTACCTGAATGCATACGCCGTGGTCTAGGCATACCGGTGGTCGAGGCCTTTGCGGCGGACGACTATCTGGTAGTCGTGGAATCCGAGGCCGCGTTGCGCGCGCTAGCACCGATTTTGAAGGAGATGGCCAAGATCGACCGGCGCGGCACCATCGTGACCGCGCCGGGTGATGCACCAGGCATCGATTTCGTTTCACGTTGGTTCGGCAGCGCGAAGATACAAGTACCGGAAGACCCCGTAACTGCTTCGGCCCACTGTTCGCTAATGCCCTACTGGGCCAAACGGCTTGGCAAACTGCGTTGTACCGCCCTCCAGGTTTCTGCCCTAGGCGGTCATCTGACATGTGAAATCGTCGGGGACCGGGTTCGCATTACTGGCCAGGCGGTCAAGTATCTTGCCGGGTCGATATTCGTATAGAACAGATTCTGTGGGCGCCCCTGCTTGAACGCCGTTGCCGCCGAATTGACGGGCTGGCCCGCCGCGGCCGCCGTCGGCCAGAGCCTGTCCGAAGTGTTTCAAGTGCTCGATGCCGACGCCGGCCGGCCTCTCGATAACCCGGCCGCCCTGCGCGAAACATGCGGAACGGGGCCCGTCGGCGCCGCCATCCTGGTGGCGAAAAACGGCGCCGTCGCCTTCATCGACGAGGGTGCCGCGCCGCTGCGCGACCGCATTGGCAACGTCAGGGGCGCGGTGCTGATCTTCCGCGACGTCAGCGAACGGCGCCGGCAAATCGCCGAACTCGAACGCCGCGAGCGCCAATTTCACTCCCTGGCCGAGTCTATCCCGCGGCTGTGCTGGATGGCCAATCCGGACGGGCATGTCTTTTGGTACAACCGGCGCTGGTACGAATTCACCGGCAACAGCTTCGCCAAGATGGAGGGCTGGGGCTGGCAAAGCATGCACGACCCGCTGGTCTTGCCGCGCGTGATGGCCGGCTGGCGGGCCGCGATCCAGGCCGGCGTGCCCTTTGAAATGGACTTTCCCCTGAAAGGCGCGGATGGGCGCTTCCGCCAGTTCCTCACCCTGGTCATCCCGATGCGGGACCAGAGCGGCCAGGTGGCGCGCTGGATCGGCACCAATACCGACGTCACGACGGTCAGGGAAGCGGCGCAAGCCCTGCGCGACCGCGAACGGGAATTGCAAACCATCGCCGACAACACGCCGGACATCCTGAGCCGCTACGACCGCCAGTTGCGGCATGTCTTCATCAACCGCGCCGCGGAGCGTGTCAGCGGCCGTCCCCAGGCCGAGTTTCTGGGCAAGACACACCGCGAACTGGGCTTGCCGGACGCCCCGCGCATGGAAGCGGCCCTGCGCTTCGTCTTCAGCCAGGGCGAGCGGCGCACGATCGAGCTGCGCCACGAGAGCCAGGCCGGGCCGCTCGACTTTCTGGTGCAATTCATCCCGGCGCCGCGCCCGGATGGCGAGGTCGAGCATGTGCTGGGTGTGAGCCGCGACCGCACGGCGGAAAAGGCGGCGCAGGATGCGCTGCGCGCCACCGACCGCCGCAAGGATGAATTCCTGGCGACCCTGGCGCACGAGCTGCGCAACCCGCTCGGCCCCCTGCGCACGGGTTTGCGCGTGCTGAGAAAAACCCAGGACGCGGCCGTTATGCAGCGCACCCACGAAGCCATGGAACGCCAGCTCGGGCACCTGATCCGGCTGATCGACGACTTGATGGATGTTTCGCGCCTGACCAGCGGCAAGGTGGTCTTGCGGCGCGAGCGGGTGTCACTCGAGAGCCTGGTCGAGATGGCGCTCGAAGCCACCCGGGTCCAAGTCGAGGCGTCCGGCCATACTTTGCTGGTCGACGTGGCCGAGCCCACCCTGTGGCTGGACGTCGACGTCACCCGCATGTGCCAGGTGCTGGCCAACCTGCTGACCAATGCCGTCAAGTATTCGCCCGATGGCAGCCGGATTTCGCTTGCCGCCTGGCGCGAAGATTGCCAGGTCGTCATTGCCATCGGCGACGAGGGCCTGGGTATTCCCGCTCACATGCTCGCGCAAGTGTTCGAGCTGTTTGCCCAGATTAACAATACCCTGGCCCGGGCGCAGGGCGGACTGGGCGTCGGCCTGACCTGGCGCGCCGCCTCGTCGACATGCACGGCGGCAGCATCGTCGCCGCCAGCGCCGGCCTCGACCAGGGCAGCACCTTTACCGTGCGCTTGCCGGCCCCCCTCACGCTGGCGGCTTGACAATGGTCTAGAGTCGGTGATGCCGCGCTGGATTTCCATTCGGAAAAGAATATAATCGGGCTTCTTATAAATTATCTAATTTCTTGCATTAGGATTGGCACGCGGGCACTCTGTGTTTCAGGCAAAGAGGTGAACATGTCGATGCATTATTTCCGGCCGGCGCCGCTCATCGCCGCGGCCCGCCGCCGTCATGCGTGAGTCGGGCACGGGCTTGAACCTGTCGCGCAGCAGCGCCACCGTGCTCAGCGGGTTGGGCTTGATCGCCGTGCTGTTGTTTCCGATCGGCTACCGCATTTATCCTTTTTTTCACAGCATACTGAATACCGGCCTGTTCCTCGTGTCGGGCGTGCTGGCCCTGCTGTTGTGGGACATGGCCACCCTGGCCGGCCGCGTGCTGCTGAAACCCATCGCCATCAGCTTCGCGGCGTCTTGCCTGTTCCAGTTCTTCCACGCGGTGGTGGAAATCGAGTGGTTCGGCGTGATGGGCGCCATCACGCGGGCACAACCGTGGTTGCGGCCGGCCACCTGGCCGCCGGCCGCGTATATTCTGCCAATCGGCATCATTTGCTCGCTACGGCTGAAGGGTGCCTGGCGCTCGGCGCCGCGGCTCGGCCTGGCCCTGCTGCTGCTGGGCGCGGCCATGCTGCCGGCCTTTTCCTGGCTGCCCCGGTACACCGTCCCGGTCTGGCTCGACGTGACCCGCCCGACCCTGGTGCCGGTGCCGGTGCTGTGGGCGCTGGCCGGCTGGCTGTGCTGGCGCCGCCGCGGCGCCGACCGCCTGCTGCCGTCGCTGGCGCTGATGTCGGGGGTGCTGATGGTCGCACACCTGGGAATGCTGTTTTCCAGCGAGACGGCCGACACGCCGGCGATGGCGTCCCACCTGCTCATCATCGCGTCTTACCTGGCGCTGCTATTGTCGCTGATGCGCCATGCCGCCACCGACATGCTCGAGCGCCTGCGCGCCGAGCGCGAACTGGCCCAGCTCAATGCCCAGCTGGAGCGGCGCGTGGCCGAGCGAACCGCCGAGCTGGAACAGAGCAATGTCACGCTGCAGGGCCAGATCGCCGAACGGGTGCTGGCCGAATCGGGCTTGCAGACGCAGCTCAGCCGCCTCGACCTGCTGAACCGCATCACGCGCGCGATTGGCGAGCGGCTCGACTTGAAAAGCATCCTGCAAGTGGTGATCCGCAACCTGGAAGACAATCTGCAAATCGATTTTTGCTGCATCTGCCTGTACGACGCCGAGGCCGAAGTGCTTACCGTCACCTGCGTCGGCGTGCACAGCGCCGAGCTGGCGCTGGAATTGGCGATGACCGAGCAAGCCAGCATCGACATCGACCGCAACGGCCTGTCGCGCTGCGTGCGCGGCGCCCTGGTGTACGAGCCCGACGTGGCCGAGGTGCCGTTTCCCTTCGCCCAGCGGCTCAGGCGGGGCCAGTTGCGCGCGCTGGTGATCGCGCCGCTGCTGGTGGAGAGCACGGTGTTCGGCGTGCTGGTGACGGCGCGCCGGGAGGCGGCCAGCTTCAGCGGCGGCGACTGCGAATTCCTGCGCCAGCTCAGCGAGCACGTGGCGCTGGCCGCGCACCAGGCGCGGCTGCACGCGGCGCTGCAAGAGTCGTACGACGAGCTGCGCCGCACGCAGCAGATCGCCCTGCAGCAGGAGCGTTTGCGCGCCCTCGGGCAAATGGCCAGCGGCATCGCGCACGACATCAACAACGCCATTTCGCCGGTGGCCCTGTACACCGAATCGCTGCTGGAAACGGAGCCGGGCCTGAGCGGGCGGGCCCGCAACTACCTGGAAACGATACAGCGCGCCATCGAAGACGTGGCCCAGACCGTGGCGCGCATGCGCGAATTCTATCGTCCGCAAGAGCCGCGCATGGCGCTCGCGCCGGTGGATTTGAATCGCCTGGCCGAGCAGGTGCTGGGCTTGACCCGGGCGCGCTGGCAAGACATGCCGCAGCAAAGCGGGGTGGCGATCGAGCTGGTCACCGCGCTGGCGCCGCGCCTGCCGTCGGTGATGGGCATTGAAAGCGAGATCCGCGAAGCGCTCATCAACCTGGTATTCAACGCCGTCGACGCCATGCCCGAGGGCGGCGTGCTGACCTTGCGCACGCGCGTGGCCGACGGCGCCGGCGGCGCGCGCCGGGTCTGCGTGGAGGTGGCCGATACCGGCGCCGGCATGGACGACGACACCCGGCGCCGCTGCCTGGAACCCTTCTTCACCACCAAGGGCGAGCGCGGCACCGGCCTCGGGCTGGCCATGGTGTATGGCGTGACGCAGCGCCACAAGGCCGAGATCGAGATCGACAGCTGGATCGGCGCCGGCACCGTCATGCGTCTGCTGTTCGCGCCCGCGCGCGCGGTCGAGGCGGCGCCGGCACCGGCCCTTGCCGCGCCGCGCGGGGCCGCGCCGGCCAGCCTGAACCTGCTCATCATCGACGACGACCCGGTGCTGCTGCAATCGCTGCGCCACATCCTCGAGGGCGACGGTCACCGGGTGGCGACGGCGAACGCCGGCCAGTTGGGCATCGACGCCTTCCTGGCGGCGCACGCGGCCGGAGCCCCCTTCGCCGCCGTGATCACCGACCTGGGCATGCCCTATGTGGACGGGCGCAAGGTGGCGCTGGCGGTCAAACTCAAGTCGGCCGCCACGCCGGTGTTCCTGTTGACCGGCTGGGGCACCCAGTTGCTGGAAGACGGGGACATTCCAGCCCACGTCGACCATGTCTTGAGCAAGCCACCCAAATTGCGCGAGCTGCGCGCGGCGCTGGCCGGCGTGGGAGCGGCCGCCGCCTGAGGCAAGTCGGATACCGTGCGCGGGCGCGCCGCTTGACGCTTGATCGAGGACGCCATGCCGGAGTCGAACGACCGTCCGGCCGGCGATCCGGCGTCAGACATTCCCCTCCCGGACGATCCGCTCGCGCCGCGCCCCCTCCGCTCAGATGGCTTGCAGGGGGATCGTGCCGGGGAAGGTGGTCGGCGTCGAGCAGGGCTCGTCGTCGAAGGCGATGTCGCCCAGCGGGTTGGCCACGCCGTCCGTCTTCAAGTCGGTAAAGCTGAACAGATTGCGGTCCAGCAGGTGCGAGGGCGCCACGTTCGACAGCGCCGAAAAAATGCTGTCCACCCGGCCCGGGAATTTCTTGTCCCATTCGCGCATCAAGTTCTTGATTTGCTTGCGCTGCAGGTTTTCCTGCGAACCGCACAGGTCGCAGGGAATGATGGGGAAGCCCTTGACTTCGGCGTAGCGCTCGCTGTCCGCTTCCTTCACGTAAGCCATGGGACGGATGACGATGTGGCGCCCGTCGTCCGACTGCAGCTTGGCCGGCATGCTTTTCAGTTTGCCGCCGAAGAACATGTTGAGGAAGAAGGTTTCCAGGATATCGTCGCGGTGATGGCCGAGCGCGATCTTGGTCGCGCCCAGTTCGTCGGCCACGCGGTACAGGATGCCGCGCCGCAGGCGCGAGCACAGCGAACAGGTGGTCTTGCCTTCCGGGATCAGGCGCTTGACGATGCTGTACGTATCCTGATTTTCGATGTGGAAGGCCACGCCCAGCTTGGTCAGATAGGCTGGCAGTATGTCGGCCGGGAAATTCGGCTGCTTTTGGTCGAGATTGACGGCAATGATGTCGAAGTTGATGGGGGCCCGCTCGCGCAGGGTCATCAGGATATCCAGCAGGGCGTAGCTGTCCTTGCCGCCGGACAGGCAGACCATCACCTTGTCGCCCTCTTCGATCATGTTGAAGTCGCCGATCGCCTGGCCCACCAGGCGGCACAGGCGCTTGTGCAGCTTGTTGTTTTCCAGCGCCACCTTTTCGCTCTGGCGCGCGGTGGCGGCCGGGGCCGCGGTCAACGCGGTCAAGACCTCGCTCATACGTTGTCCTTGATCTGAAACACTTCGACGCCGACGCCTTCGCAGTCCGGATACACGTCCGGCTTCATGCTCGAGACGCGCGCGGCGCGCACGCGCGGGTGCGCCAGCATGGCCGCGACGACATCGTCGACCAGGCTTTCCTGCAACTGCACATGGCCTTGCGCCATGCGCCTGGCGATGGTTTCGCGCATGAAGTCGTAGTCGACCACCTCGTCGAGGTTGTCGGCGGTCGGCGTCGACAGCGCCAGCGGGATATACAGGTCGACGTTGATCAGGACGCGCTGCTCGCCCTTTTTCTCGAAGTCGTGCACGCCGATGTTGATCAGCACTTCGTAATTGCGCAAGAACAGGCGGCGGCAGTCGGTCAGGCGGGGGTGGGACAGGGCGGACAACATAGTTTTTAACCTTTGTGGGAATGCGGGTAAATTTACTGGGCCACGAACATCACGTCGCGCGCCAGGGACATCAGGTGCTGGCCGCCGTCGACCAGCAGGGTGGTGCCGGTCAGGGCGCGCGCGCGCGCCACGTAGCAGACGCTGTCGGCGACGTCGTCCGGGGTGCTGGAACGGCCCAGCGGCGTGCGGCTGTGCGCCAGTTCGAAGGCCGCTTCGCTCTGCGCGCCCGAGACCATGGTGATGCCGGGCGCGACGCCGACCACGCGCACCTTCGGCGCCAGCGCCTGGGCCAGCATGGTCGTGGCCGAGTGCAGCGCCGCCTTGGACAGGGTGTACGATAAAAAATCAGGATTGAGATTGTACAGTTTTTGGTCGAGCAGGTTGATCACGACGGCCTGCTCGCCCTCGGCCGTGGCCGCGTGCAGGGCTTGCGCCAGCAGGATGGGCGCGGCCAGGTTGGCGTGCATGTGGGCGTCCAGGCGCGCCGTCGAAAAGTCGGCCGCGTCATCGTAGTCGAACAGGGAGGCGTTGTTGACGACGCAAGAGACGGGGCCGAGGGCGGCGCTGGCGCGCGCCAGCAACTGGCGCACCTGGGCTTCCTCGGCCAAGTCGCAGTGCAGGGCGACGGCGCGCCGGCCCAGGGCGGCGATGGCCGCCACCACCTGCGCCGCCTCGGCTTCGGAGGCGCGGTAGTGGACGGCGATATCCCAGCCGTCGCGCGCCATGGCCAGGGCGATGGCGCGGCCGATGCGGCGCGCGGCGCCCGTCACCAGGGCGACCCGGGGCGGGGTGGGGTGTTGCGGTAGCGATTGCTGATTCATATAGTTCTGTTGGGTGTTGATGCAACTACGGGTGGAAATTGCGGCCGGGCGCGCCGATTCGCTACAATGCGGGAATGTCCCTACCCGCACCCACTAGCGACGCGCTGGCCGCGTCCCACGCCCTGCAGCGCCTGATTGCCGCCGATATCGCGCGGCACGCCGGCGCCATTCCCTTTGCCCGCTTCATGGAACTGGCGCTGTACGCGCCCGACCTGGGCTATTACAGCGGCGGCGCGGCGAAGCTGGGCCCGCAGGGCGATTTTACAACCGCGCCCGAGATCACGCCCCTGTTCGGCGCCGCGCTGGCGCGGGTGGCAGCCGCTATTATGGCGCAAAGCGCGCCGCGCATCCTCGAATTCGGGGCCGGCACCGGCAAGCTGGCGCACGATATCTTGAGCGAACTGGCGCAAGCCGGCGTCCACGTCGAGCAATACGCGATCGTCGAACTGTCGGGCGAACTGCGGGCCCGCCAGGAAACGGCCCTGGCCGCCTTCCCGCAAGTGGTGTGGCTCGATGGCTTTCCGGACGCCTTCGATGGCGTCGTCTTCGGCAACGAGGTGCTCGACGCCATGCCCGTCGACCTGGTCCGCAAGAAGGCGGGCCGCTGGTGCGAATTGCACGTCGGCGTGGAGGAGGGCGAGTTCGCCTTCGTCGAGCGGCCTTGCGGGGCCGACATCCTGGCCCAGATCGCGGCCCAGATCCCGGCGCCCGACGAACTGCCGGACGGGTATGTCAGCGAATTGCACGGCATCGCGCGCGGCTTCATGCGCTCGCTGGCGCGCATGCTGGGGGCGGGCAAGGCCGGCGCCGCGATCCTGCTCGACTATGGTTTTCCCGCCCACGAATACTATCTGGGCCAGCGCGCCGCCGGCACCCTGATGTGCCACTACCGCCACCACGCCCACGCGCAGCCGTTTTACCTGCCCGGCCTGCAGGACATCACGGCCCATGTCGACTTCACGGCCATGGCGCTGGCGGCCCAGGACGCCGGCCTGGAAGTGCTGGCGTATATGAACCAGGCCGCCTTCCTGCTGGGCGCCGGCATCGGCGAGCTGCTGCTGCGCACCGACCCGGCCGACGCGCGCGCCTTCCTGCCGCGCGCGAACGCGCTGCACAAGCTGGTCTCGCCGGCCGAAATGGGCGAGTTGTTCAAGGTGCTGGTGGTGGGGCGCGGGGTGGAATTGGCGGCGCCCCTGCTGGCGGCCGACCGCAGCCACCGTTTGTAAGGGGCGTGGCCGCACATAGGCCGCCGGTGCTTGCCAAATCGGCTATGATGATTGATTCAGCGCGAGCAGCCGTCGCCAGGCGCGGCTTAAATAATCGGAACGATGGCAAAGATACATACACACTATGACAATCTGAAGGTGGCGCGCCTGGCGCCGCAGGAAGTCATACGTGCGGCCTACAAGGCGCTGAGCCAGAAATACCATCCCGACAAGAATCCCGGCGATGAAAAGGCGGCCCGCATCATGGCCATCTTGAACAGCGCCTACAGCACCCTGGCCGACGCGCAGCGGCGCAAGGAACACGACGAGTGGATCGCGGCCGAGGAGTGGGAAATCGAATGGCTGGAAAGCACCCATCAGGACGATCAGCGGGTCAAGGGGCGCATGCCGGCCGAGGCCGAGGCGGCGCCGCCGCTCGCGCGCGGCGCCTGGCGCGACTGGACCTGGTGGTGCGGCCTGGCCGTTTGCCTGGGCCTGGGCTGGGGCGGCGCCATGCTGGTGATGGACAAGCCGGAAGCGATGCCGCCGGGACTGGCATCGGCCTGGGCCGTCTCCGACGCCGGCGCGCGCCGCAAGGCGGAAGAGCGGGCCGCCGAGGAGCGGGC
>DMYQ01000238.1:9341-11838 GCA_003482555.1 Janthinobacterium sp.
AGCGGGTGGCCAGGGCGGAACAGAAGGCGAAAGCCCTGCTCGACGGCTGGGCCGTGGAAAAGGCGCGCCCGGGCGAGACGGGGCCGGCGCCCGACATCAAGGTGCTGGCCGTGTCGCAACTGCGTTTGCCGGCCATGCCCGCGGTCGCGGTCGGCTGCGACGGCGACGCGCAGGCGCCGCTGGCGCCGAACGGCGAAGCATGGCCGTCACAGTCGGGCTATCTCGACGGTTTCCCGATTGGCAACAAGGGCGACGATTTGCAATTGACGGTGGATAACGCGGCCAACGCTTCTCCCGTCTTCATCAAGCTGTACGACTTGGATCGGCACGCCAATGTGCGCCACCTGTTTTTGCTGGCGCATGAAAAGTTCAACGTCGAACAACTGGCTTTTGGCCGCTACGAATTGCGCTACCAAAAAATCGGGCCGGCCAAATGCGCCGGCCTGCCCGTGACCATGGTCCAATAGACGGCCGCGCCCTCGAAACGGCCATTAAAACGCGGCCCTTGCCGCGACCGCCTTAAAACTCTTCCCATTCCGAAGTGGCGGCCGCTTTGGCCCTGGCTTTCGGCGCAAGCTTGGGCGCCGGCTTGGCCGCCACCCGCACCGGCGGCGCTGCCGGCGCCGGCTTGGGCCGCGCCGGCGCGCGCGCCATGGCAACCGGCCTGGTTTGGCCATCGTCGCTCAGCTTGAACACCATGACCGATGCCGCCAGCGTGCCGGCCTCGTCCTGCATGCTTTGCGCGGCGGCGGCCGACTGCTCCACCAGGGCCGCGTTTTGCGTGGTCATTTCATCCATCTCGTTGATGGCCATGTTCACCTGTTCGATGCCCAGGCTCTGCTCTTCGCTGGCGGCGGTGATTTCACTCATGATGTCGGCCACCTGCTTGACCGAGGTGACGATCAATTCCATGGTCTGGCCGGCCTCGTCGACCAGCTTGCCGCCGGCGTCGACTTTTTCCACAGAATCGCCGATCAATTCCTTGATTTCCCTGGCGGCGCCGGCCGAGCGCTGCGCCAGGTTGCGCACTTCGGAGGCGACGACGGCGAAGCCGCGCCCCTGTTCACCGGCCCGGGCCGCCTCGACGGCCGCGTTCAGCGCCAGGATATTGGTCTGGAAGGCGATGCCGTCGATGACGCCGATGATGTCGACGATCTTGCGCGAGCTTTCCTTGATCGAGGCCATGGTGCCGACCACCTGCGACACCACTTGTCCGCCGCGCACGGCCACCGACGAGGCCGAGATCACCAACTGGTTGGCCTGGCGCGCGTTGTCGGCGTTTTGCTTGACGGTCGAGGTCAACTCTTCCATGGAACTGGCGGTCTGTTCCAGCGAGCCGGCCTGGGTTTCCGTGCGCGCCGACAGGTCCAGGTTGCCGGACGCGATCTGACTGGAGGCCGAGGAAATGGTGTCGGTGCTGGCGCGCACGGCGCCGACGGTGCGCGACAGGCTTTCGATCATGTGCTTGAGCGCTTCGAGCAACTGCCCGGTTTCGGTGCGGTCGCCGGCGCGCACGGCGATGCTGCCGCTCAGGTCGCCGCCCGCGACATCCTTGGCGATCGCCACCGCCCGATCCAGGGGGCCGGTGATGGAAGCCGTGATCTTCAGCGCCAGGCCGAGCGCCAGCAGCAGGGCGCCGATGCCGATGCCGATCACCAGCAGGCGGGCCGAGTCGATGCTTTGGCCGCTGCGCTCGCCGGCCGCGGCGATGTCGCGTTTTTGCTGTTCCACGGTTTGTTTGATGGCGTCCTGCAGCGCGTTCAGGGCGGGGAAGGTTTCGCCATTCATGACTTTGACCGCCTCGTCCTTGGTGTCGCCCTCGATCAGTTCGGCCACCTTGATGAAGGAAGCGGTGTAGACGCCCAGCTTGGCCTGGATGCCGGCCAGGTCGGCTTGCTCGCGTTCCGATGCCAGTGTCCCGCGCAGGGTGGCCAGGTCGGCGTCGATGGCCTTCTTGTTGGCGTCGATGACGCCGTAGAAGGCGCCGCGGGCGGCCTTGTCGGGCAGGATGAACAGGGCCAGGGTGCGCGCCGCGTTTTCGCGCGCCAGCGCGTCGACGCGGCCGGCGGCGCCGACGGCGACGAAGTCGCGCTCGATCAGGCGCCGGTTATCGGCGCCGATGGCGCTGAAGCGGCCGATGCTGACGGCGCTGGTGAGCAGCAGCAGTAAAACCAGGGCGCCGAAGCCGGCGTTCAGGCGGGTGCGGATTTTCAGGTCGAACAGGGTCATGGCGTGGCCTCGGGGCGCGGCGGGTGGGGGCGGCAGGTGACTGGCGGCTGGCGGCCGCTCAATCGGCCATGGTTTCGGTCAAGCCCATGTCGGCGCTCGACATCAGGCGGTCGATGTCGACCAGGATCAGCATGCGCTCGTCGATGATGCCCAGGCCGATCAAGTGCTCGTTGCTGAAGGTGTTACCCATCTCGGGGGCCGGCTTGATCTGCTCCGGCATCAGGGTGGTGACGTCGGAGACGCTGTCGACGACCATGCCGGCGATGCG
>DMYQ01000238.1:12070-17942 GCA_003482555.1 Janthinobacterium sp.
ATGATGACGACGGTGAACTGGTCGTACACGGGGGTGCCGAGATTGAACTTGATGCGCATGTCGACGACGGGGATAATGATTCCGCGAAGATTGATGACGCCCTTGACGAAGGCGGGCGCGTTGGCGATGCGGGTGACCGCCTCGTAGCCGCGGATTTCCTGCACCTTCAGGATGTCGATGCCGTACTCCTCGGAACCGAGCGTGAAGGCCAGGTATTCCTGGCCGGCGATGTCCTTGTCCGAGCGCTGGCCGGAGGTCGAGGCGGAAGAGGCTTTGTCGTGCATGGTGTGGTGTCCTTGTGGAGGGCGCCGCCGGCCGGCGCGGCTAGTCGGGTGCTGCTAAAAGGGTAGCAGAGTATCGAGCATATTACGAGCGCGGGGCGGGCGCTTTGCGCAAAAATAGGTGCGCCGGTAATTTTGTATCCAGCGCGGGACGCTGGACCGGCTTCCACATTAAAACGGGTTGTAAGGCTGACAAAATATGATTATGCTAGGCACGTAAGGCTTTGCGGCGCTCTCCCCGATGGCATCTTTAAGGAATTTTATGACCGACCCCAATGCCGCAGACGAGAACTGGTTGCTGGACGAGGATGACGAAGTCGCCAAGCCGGTCGGCGCCGACGCTCCCGATTCGCGCCTGTGGCGGGTGCTGATCGTCGACGACGACGTCGATGTGCACGCGGTGACCCGGCTGGCCCTGCGCAACGTCAGCTTCAAGGGCCGCGAGCTGGAACTGTTTTCCGCCTACAGCGGCAAGGAAGCCTTCGAGATCTTGCGCGACACCGGCGATATCGCGCTGGTGCTGCTGGACGTGGTGATGGAAACGGACGACGCCGGCCTGATCCTGGCCAAGCGCATCCGCGCCGACTTGAACAACTCGATCGTGCGCGTGGTGCTGCGCACCGGCCAGCCGGGCCAGGCGCCGGAGCAGCGCGTCATCATCGAATACGACATCAACGATTACAAGGCGAAGACCGAGCTGACCACGCAAAAGCTGTTCACGACGGTGATTTCGGCGCTGCGCGCCTATGAAAGCCTGATGATGCTCGAGCGCAGCCGCATCGGCCTGGGCAAGATCCTGGCCGGGGCCACCAATCTGTATCAAATCCACTCGCTGCGCGAATTCGCGTCCGGCGTGCTGAACCAGGTCAGCGCCATCCTCGACGTGGGCGCCGACGGCGTGCTGTGCCTGATGCAGGGCGGCACCGGCGTGCCCACCGTGGTGGCCGCCACGGGCGGTTACGCGGCGCTGGCCGAGTCCGAGCTGATGCCGGCCGACCATCCGCTGGCGCCCACCATCAACAAGGCTTTCGCTGAAAAGCGCAGCCAGTTCGAGCATCCGGCCAATGTGCTCTTCATCCACACCGAGAGCGACCGCGAACTGGCCATTTCCGTCACGCCGCCGTGGCCGCTGGCCCAGATCCAGCGCGACTTGCTGGAAGTGTTTTGCCAGCGCATCGCCGCCGCCTTCGACAATCTGTACATGTTCGGCCAGTTGCGCAAGGCCCAGGAAGCGACCGTGGTGGCGCTGGCCGACCTGGCCGAATTCCGCGACGGCGGCACGGGCGGCCACGTGCGCCGGGTGCAGGCGCTGTCGACGGCGATCGCCAGCCACATGAAGAACAAGGGCGTGTATCCGGACGAAGTGACGGGGCAACTGGTCGACATGATAGGCCTGGCCAGCATCTTGCACGACGTCGGCAAGGTGGCCACGCCGGACCACATCTTGCTCAAACCGGGCTTGCACACGGACGAGGAGCGGGTGCAGATGCAATTGCACGCCAGCGTGGGGTGCAGCATCCTGGAGCGGGCCTCGAGCATGGTCGACGGCCTGAGTTACCTCAGTTACGGCGCCCAGATCGCCGGCGGCCACCACGAACACTTCGACGGCGCCGGCTATCCGGCCGGCCTGCGCGGGCACGCGATCCCGATCGCGGCGCGCATCGTGGCCGTGGTCGACGTCTTCGACGCCCTGTTGCACGAGCGCCCCTACAAGGAACCCTGGCCTTACCCGGAAGTGCGGCGCTACATCGAGGAGCGCAGCGGCAGCCAGTTCGATCCCGAGGCGGTGCTGGCCCTGATGGCCCTGATCGACAACGACCCGGCCCTGTGGCACCCCGAGCAACAAACGGCGCCGGCAGTGACGCGCGCGGGAATTTAAGTCTTTCCCGGCAGCGCCGTCATATACTGTGGGGAATGTGGGAATGCGCCGCGTCGGCGCGACCACCCGGTGTCGGCGGTATTTTCGGAAAAGAAGAAATGAATCAACTCAAGGGCCTGACGGCGCTGATCATAGAGCCCCATCCGGGCATGCGCGCCAGCCTGCACAATATGCTGAACCTGTGCGGCCTGGTCAATATCGAGGACGCCGCCGGCTCCAGCCAGGCGATACGCATGCTGGGCGCGAAGGCGTTCGATCTGATCCTGTGCGAATACGACCTGGAGGGTGGCCAGGACGGCCAGCAAATGCTGGAAGACTTGCGCCACCATCAGTTGATGCACGCCTCGACCATGTTCTTCATGGTCACCAGCGAGGGCAATCTGGGCAAGGTGGTCAGCGCCGTCGAACTGGCGCCCACCGATTACATCCTGAAGCCGTTCACGGCCGAGCGCATGCTCGAGCGCATTTCCCGCGCCCTGGCCAAGCGCAATGCCTTCATCCCCGTCTACCAGTGCATCGACGTGGGCGACGAGCGCGGCGCCATCGCCGCCTGCATGGCCGGCGCCCTCAGCCACCCGCGCTATATCACGGATTTCCTGCGCCTGCGCGCCGAACGCCACATTGTCCTGGGCGAGGCGGCCGAGGCGGAACCCATTTACGCCGAGTTATACCGGGCCAAGGCGATCGGCTGGGCGCGCCTGGGGCAAGCCAAGACCCTGTTCATGCGCGGCCGCTACGACGAAGCCCAGTCCATGCTTGAAGAGCTGCTTGGCAGTAACAAGAAATTTCTCGACGCCTACGACTGGCTGGCCCGCACCCATGAGGCGCAGGGCAATCTGCCGCAGTCGCAAGCCACCCTCAACGACGCGGTGACGCTGTCGCCGCACGCCGTGCGGCGCTTGCGCAAGCTGGGCGAGGTGGCGCTCGAGACGGGCGACGTCGACACGGCTGAAAAAGCCCTCAAGCTGGTGCTGAGCAAGGCCAAGTATTCCGAATTCCGCGACCCGGAAGACCATGCGCGCCTGGTGCGCACCCTGGTGCGCAAGGGCGACCCGGTGCAGGCGGCGGCCGTGATCCGCGACCTCGACAAGTCGCTGGCGGGACAAAAGAATAGCCAGTTGTGCAGCGCCATCTCTTCGGCCATGTTGCACGAATACACGGGCAACGAAGCGCGCCTGGGCCAGTCGCTCGAGAGCGCGCTGCTCGATTGCCGGGCCAGCGCCGGCGTCTCGAGCGACTTGAAGATGGAACTGGCGCGCAATTGCCTGGAAAACGGGCGCGAGGACGGTGCCGCCGAGGTGATGCGCGAAGTCATGCGCAACGCCCCCAATAGCGTGGTGATGGGCAAGGCCATGGCGGTGTTTGAAAACGCCGGCCGCGCCGATCTGGCGCTGGCGCTGGCCCATGAAAGCCGGCAAGAGGTGGCCGATCTGGTGGCGGCCGGCGCGGCCAGGGCCAAGGAAGGCGACTACCGCGCCGCCGTCGACCTGATGATCGCGGCCGTGACCAAGCTGCCCGACAATCCGCAAGTGGTGTTCAACGCCGCCGTGGCGGTCTTGAAATGCCTCGAGCACACGGGCTGGGACGAGCGCCTGGGCCAGCGCGCCCTCGATTACATCGGCGGCGTGCGCCGGCTCGACCCGGTCAACCCGAAGTTGCCGGCACTGTCGGGCCTGCACCAGCAAATCCTGAAAAAATACGATATCCGCGCCGGGCGCTGGAAAGACCCGGCCCTGAGCGCCGCCACATGACGCGCCGCGCCAAAGGAAACCGACCATGAGCAGCGCTCCCCACGGCGTGCCGCCCGACCCCGACCACCGCCCGGTGCGCGGCTTGCTGCTGCAGAAATTATGCGGCGACGAGGGCTTGTTCGCGCTCGGCGCCTCGGTCGCCCGGGTGGTGCAACTGGCGTCTTCCGACGACGAGGGCAGCCAGAGCCTGGCCTATTACGTGCTGTCGGACGTGGCCTTGACGCAAAAAATCCTGCGCCTGTCGAACACGCCCACTTACCGCACCGCCAACGGCACGGCGGTGACGACGATATCGCGCGCCATTTCCCTGCTCGGCTTTAACAACGTCAAGACGACGGCGCTGGCCATGCTGCTGGTCGATACCTTATTGAACAGCAAACACGCGCAAAGCGTGCGGGTGGAGCTGGAAGCGGCCCTGTGTGCCAGCCTGATCGGGCGCGAAATGGCGCGCCACAGCTTTTACCAGGGCGCCGAGGAAGCCTCGATCGGGGCCCTGTTCAAGAATATCGGGCCGCTGCTGATCGCTTCCCACGAGCACGAGCGTTTCCGCGAAATCCGCGCCCTGATGGCGGGCGGCGAATACACCCAGGGGCAAGCCTCGCAAATGATACTGGGCAGCAGCTACGACGTGCTGTCGGCGGCCGTGCTGCGCGAATGGAAGATTCCCGACGTCATAGTGCGGGCGCTCAGCACCTTGCCGCCCGGGCCGCAAAAAGTGGCCGTCAATCGCCAGGAGTGGATGCGCCAGGTGGCGTCCTTCAGCATCGACTCCGCCAAGTTGCTGGGGCGGCGCGCCGACGCCGCCGATAGCGCCGACGGGCGCGCGCTGCAAGCGCGCTACGGCGTCGCCCTGGGCGTCGACATCGCGCAGATGCGGGTCCTGTTCGCCACCGTGCGCAAGGAAATGGGGGTCTTGCTCGAGAGCATGAACCTGGAAGCGGGCGTCCCCGGCGAAGCGCGCGCCGAGGGCTTGCCCAATGTGCTCTTGCTGGCCACCATGGGCACGGCCGACACGGAAGAGGACAGTTGTCACCCGAGCGGTAAGCCGACCAATGCGCGCGAGTTGCTGCTGGCGGGCGTGCAAGAAGTGACGCAGATGCGCGCGGCGGGCCAGAGCCGGGTCAACGAGGTGATCTTGAAGGTGCTTGAAACGCTGTATGGCAGCATGGGCTTTCGCTACGCCACGGTGTGCCTGAAGGATGCGCGCAGCGGCCTGTTCCGGGCCCGCCTTTCGCTCGGCGAGAAGCAGGCCGAGCGCCAGGGCGGCTTCCAGTTCCCCATCGCGGGCGCCGGCGACCTGTTTCACCTGGCCATGGAAAACGACGCCGACCTGATGATCGCCGATGCCGCCGGGCCGAAGATCCGCGAATTGTTGCCGGAGTGGTATCGCAGCCTGCTGCCGGACGCGCGCAGCTTCATCGTCTTGCCGCTGGTGGTGCAAAAGGTACAACTGGGCCTGTTTTACGCCGACCGCGTCAAGCCCGCGCCGGAAGGGGTGCCGCCCGATGAAGCGTCGCTGATACGGGCCCTGAAAGCCCAGGTGCTGCAGGCCCTGGCGCCCTGAGCGGCAGGGCCCTTGCATCGATATATTGAAATATAGAAATTTTACACTTACAATAAACCCTCCTGATCATAGGGTTATGTATGTCTATCGAACTTTTCAACAACGGGCGCCACATTTGCCTGATGTTTTCCGACCTGGTCGAAGAAGAGGATGGCACGTCCGTCCAATCGAACCAATTCTTGCTCGTTCACGGCGACAATGGCATCTTGCTCGACCCGGGCGGCGTACTGACGTACAACGAGTTGTATCTGGCGATGAGCAAGCATTTCCCGCCCAAGCAACTGAAATACGTGTTCGCCTCGCATGCCGACCCCGACATCATCGCCTCCCTGCCGCGCTGGCTGAACGGTTCCGACACGCGCCTCTTGATTTCCCGCATCTGGTCGCGCTTCGTGCC
>DMYQ01000238.1:18145-19142 GCA_003482555.1 Janthinobacterium sp.
TACGATCCGCTCAGCGGCATCCTGTTTTCCGGTGACATGGGAGCCTCGATGATGTCGGGCGACATGGCGCGCGAGCCGGTGCGCGACTTCGACGCCCACCTGGAATTCATGCGTCCCTTCCACCGCCGCTACATGGTATCGAACAAGGTGTGCCGTTACTGGGTGGCGATGGTGCGCAAGGTCGACCCGGAATGGATCGTGCCCCAGCACGGCGCGCCCTTCAAGGGCAAGGCCATGATCGCCCGCTTCCTCGACTGGATCGAGTCGCTGGACTGCGGTGTCGACTTGATGACGGCCGAAATGTACCAGCGCCCCCGCGGCGCGCATATCGCCCCCTGAAGCGGACTGCCTGGCAGGGGCAAAACATTTTTTTAACTTGCCCTTGCGGAAACGCGAACCGCGAGGTTACAATCACGCCCCGAAGCAGCCAACTTCTTCTTTCTACGCAATAGCAGTCGCGGAAAGAGTTGACAGTGTGGTGGTGTTGCTTCATACTCTGCGGTTCCTCGCGGAGGGGTGGCCGAGTGGTTAAAGGCGGCAGACTGTAAATCTGCTCACGTAAGTGTACGCTGGTTCGAACCCAGCCCCCTCCACCAAGTTTTTGCAAGGCAGACTGAGTAGTAAAGTGAACGGATGTCCTTGCGGGTGTAGCTCAATGGTAGAGCAGAAGCCTTCCAAGCTTACGACGAGGGTTCGATTCCCTTCACCCGCTCCAGTTGCCGTTCAGATGCTCGGTTTGCATCGCATGCATGACAAGCCCTTGTAGCTCAGTGGTAGAGCACTCCCTTGGTAAGGGAGAGGCCACGTGTTCGATCCACGTCAAGGGCACCAGAATTCGCAGTTCGCGCGCAGTGCGCTAGTAGTAGCAAGTTCAACCAGACCGTCGGGCGCGTGCCTGAGCAATCTAATCACATCATTAGGAGTTCACAATGGCAAAAGGTAAATTCGAACGGACCAAGCCGCACGTCAACGTCGGTACCATTGGCCACGTCGATCA
>DMYQ01000132.1:0-17018 GCA_003482555.1 Janthinobacterium sp.
TTTAAATTTGACGTTGATGTTAATGTAATTAATCATTTGGGTGTCGGACTATATAGTTCAACACCTGCTGCACTGACTGAACTTGTGGCAAACGCTTGGGATGCAGATGCAAAAAATGTATTTATAACAATAAATCCGGATACGAAGTCTATTGTTATTGAAGACGATGGCCATGGAATGACTGCGATGGATATAGCTAAGAAATTTCTAAATGTTGGCTACTCAAGAAGAAAACAGGCCAATAAAACTAGCTTTAGCGCATCAGGAAAACGTCGGGTAATGGGTCGCAAGGGAATTGGTAAATTATCAATGTTTGCACTTGCAGACCTAGTTAAAGTTACATCCCAGTCCGAGGGAAATGAACTTATTGGCTTTGAAGTAAATGTGCCTGAACTTCGTCATGCGCTTGAATCTCAGACCGCGCCAGAGTTGAAGGAATTTTCACCCCAACCATTAAAGAATGGACATGGGACTCGCATAGAATTGAAAAATGTACTATCTGGCTTAAAAACCACCGAAGGTTACTTAAAGACAAAACTTGCGAGACGATTCAGCATCTTAGGTGGAGCTGAAGAGTTCAATCTATTACTCAACGAAAAGCCCATTACAAAAGCAGACCGAGGTTTCTATGAGCACGTACAATTTTTGTGGACTTTTGATGAAAAAACAAAGAATGAAATCGTAGGATTAAGTAAAAACCTTGTTTCATTAGCTCTTGACGATGAAAAACCTGACGTCAAAACCGCGTGCGTTGAAATATTGCCTGGAATTGTTGGATTCGGAAAAGAAAATTTCACTGTCACCGGATATGTCGCCAGTGTTTTTCAACCAAAAAATTTAGGTTCAAAAGATGATAGCGTAAATATATTTTCAGTTTTTGCTAATGGTCGTGTCTTTGCAGAAGATATTCTTAGTGAAGCAAACAGTGCAAAATACTATCAAAGCTATTTGGTTGGCGAAATTCATGCCGACTTTCTTGATGATGATGACACAGATAGAGCCACAGCAAGTCGAGAGGCTGTAAAACGTGATGATCCAAGATATCAAGCCCTCATAGGATTCATTCGAACCACTCTCGACTCCATAGGAGATCAGTGGGATGAATGGCGAACGACATTAGGTCATGACGAAAAAGATTCTGGAAATCAAGGAGTTAATGATTGGCTTGCCACACTAACAGATAAGCGGGACAATAAAGCTGCAAAAAAATTGATGGCATCCATCAAAAATTCTGTGATACATCCTGATGAAATAAAGAATGCAAATGCAAAAAAGGTGCTTTACCGAGGCGCAATAATTGGATTTGAAAAATTAAAACTAAAAAAGCAACTTGATCGTTTAGAAACCATTACGGATGTTCTCAGTCCTGAATTTGCAACATTATTCGCCACGTTGGATGATGTTGAGGAATCCTCCTATTCCGAAATAATTAAACAACGTTTAGAAGTAATTAAAAAATTTAAACACATTGCAGGCGACCCCGCCGCCCTGGAAAAAGTTGCTCAAAAATATCTTTTCGAACATTTATGGCTGCTTGATCCATCGTGGGATAGAGTAACTGGACGGGCTGCTATGGAAGTAACAATGACCAATTACATCAAGGCCATTGATCCAGACTCAACAGGAGCTAGATTAGATATCACCTACAGAGCCAGCTCAGGTCGCCACATTGTAGTGGAGCTTAAAAAGCCAAGCTTAGTTTCGCTCGATTTTGTCGCATTATTACAGCAGGCAAGAAAATATAAAATGGCTGTGGAACAGTATTATCGAACACATGAACCAACAAAACCTATCCCCCCTCTTGATATTTATTTACTTATTGCAAGAACTCCCGTAGGATTTAGTGAGGCTGACAAACATTCGCTAGCGGCACAAGATTCAAAAATAATCACATATAGTCAACTGATTAACGATGCAAGCAATGCATATCAAGAATATTTGGATATAAAGAAAAGCACTGGAACATTAGAGAAAATTCTAGATAACTTATGATCCATTAGAAATATAAAGTCCCATTGCGTTCTGTTTAACGCAATGGATTTTTTATGTTTTTCGCTGGTGAACATCCTGTGTCGGTGGCAAAGCAGATGGGGCATGCAGACTGGACGATGATCGCGCTCGTCTACAGCAGATGGATGTTAGACGCAGATCAAGGCACCGGTTCAAAGACAGAAAATGTTTTCGGAGTTTAGCTAAGGCTTCTGAACCAACAATTTCGTCTCGATTTGTACATGCGAAACATCAAAAGCAGCACAACAATGGCTCCTGGCCTCAAGCGAGCGACAATGCCGACGCCTATTCCACTATCGAAATGAGGTAAGTTCATGATTTCCGCCACTGCCCCGCTTCTGTCCAGTTTTGCCGTGGCGTGCGCCGTTCTTTGGATGCCAGGTGCATCCGCAGCGACCGGCACAGAACACCAAATCGACTGCCCTCTGGAATTACCCCAGGAAGCGGTACGGATTATTCAACCACCAAGCGACTGGGCACCATTCGTGAGAACAGGTGTTCGTCTGAGTTCGGCAGAGCCCATGTTTGGCCCCGCCTCCGAAAAAGGCTACTTGAAACCGACCTCCACCAAGGTGCTGCGAGGAAAGAGCGTCGATATATGGCGCGAGCTTGGCGGGCCTATGCCCTCCGGAAAATGGATAGCCTGCAATTATGGCGATCACAACGAATTTATCCTTTCGAAACGGATCGACGACAACACATCAGAATGCACCGTCGCAAACTCGAAGGACAAACAGGGCCGCGTCGTGGTCGATGTCCGATGCGCGTGGTAGCGGCGTCTTCAAGTCGCAGACGAGTCGGCATAATTTACCCGCGCGCACTCGTAGCCAGGCGGCTTTAACTAGTACCGCGCTCAGTGATTTTTCAGTGCCGCCCCATGCATTGATCCCTTTCGGCTGGCGACCACGTCCAGTCCACACTCCGGCTTATTGGACATCGTCCACAGCACGTGGTGCTGCGCCCCTTAAAAATACCAATAACTCAACATTAAGCTTAGCCCAAGCCGGGGCGCCGTAAAATGTTTCCATTCGCCAGGCGGCGCCGGCGCGGCGCGGCGACTGGCGAGAAAAGTCCCCGGGACTGCCGCTTCAAGCAATCAGGAGACACCCATGCGCACTGCGCACATCAAGGCTTTATTGCTCGGCGCGGCATTCGCCTGCCTGCATGCAAACGGCTGCGCCGCCAGCGATGCGCAGCCGCAAGCCGACACCGCCGCGACCATCCCCAGCGTGGAAGTGAGCGCCAACCGCGATAATCGGGATAAAAAATCCTATCGCCGCATGCCAGCCGGCATGGATCCCTTTGAAAGTGAGCACCAACTGGCGCCCCGGGCGAGCTTGCGCTTCAAGGTCGTGCCGCGCCGGGCTGGCGTTACGCTGGACGGACTGGCCCTGCACATTTACTCCAAACACGGAAATATTGCCGTTCCCCTGGCCAGCGACGCCAGCTTCGCCGTCCCGCGCGACGCGGCGGCGGCACACGACGACGCCGCGCTCGCCTTCAATCGGGCCGACAACAGCCTGGCCTGGCACGCCGACATGCGCAGCCCCGGCTTGCCGCCAAATGCGCGGCGGCTCGGTGAACTGCTGCTCGAATGCAAGGTGGACATGGTCGCCGACTTGGTTGCCTACATCCATACGCCCATCAACATCATGGTCGGCAAGCTGCCCGATCCCTGCCGCACCTTGCCCATCAATATGTTTTATTTCGCCGACCGCCCCCTGTTCAGCGTGACCCTGGTGTACGGCGCGCGCCGCGGCGTGCTGCCGGCCGACCTGCTGCACGGCCCGGCATTGACTTCTCTGGCGGCGCTGCAAGACTGGACCTTCCAGCGCGACCGCGTCTACCAGATACAGTTCAAGTCCCTGTATGAAAAGGGCTGGCCGGACGACACGCTGCTGGAATTCGACTATATCGATGACGACGTCGCGGCGGCGAAGCCGGCCCGCCAAGGAACGATATGAAGCGGGCATCGAGATACGCCGCCGCGCTGGCGCTGGCGACGGCCCTCGCGGCGTGCGCGACGAGTGGCAACGGTGCCATGAAAACGCTCAGCCAGCAAGACACCGTCCGCATCATCACCATCGGCAAGAGCACCCGGGCCGACGTGAAACTGGCCTTTGGCGACGCCTCCGTCACCCATTTCGACAACGGCTACGAACTGTGGTTATACCAGGTTGGCGTGGCGAAAATCGTCGATTCCCTGCCCTTGCTCAATCTGCTGGCCAGCAGCGCCGACAATGAGCGGGAATTAAGCATCCTGTTCAACAAATCCGGCATCGTCAAAAAATACCAGTTGCGCGAGCGCTGACGACGCGCCCGCGCGTTACGCCATGCGCACTACCACATCAAATCGTCCGGAATCTGGAAGGCCGCATATGGATCGTCCTCGTCGATCTCGGTGCTGGCCTTGTTCACCCGCACGACGAGGGACGGATCGCGCTCGGCGATCTTGTCGGCGATGATGCGTGGCACCAGCTCGACGGCGCCACCCTGGCACACGATCACCAGACGGCCGGCCATCAAATGCGCCTGCACCGCGGCCGACACGTACAGCCTTTCGATCTTTTTGTCGAAAGTAAAATTGTAGGCGATGTCGCCGGCGCCCTTGCTCTGGCGATTCTTCAGCACCAACTGGGCAATCTGCGCCACGATGGCTTTCTGGTTGGCCGCCGCGTCGCGCTGGGCATTGAGTTCGCGCGCCCGCTCCGCATTCTTGCGTTGCGTTTCCAGGGCGGCCAAACGTACTTCGTCCACGCTTTGCGTGCCGCTGCGACGTTCGACCTTCTGTTGCTTGCTCTTGTCCTGGTTGGCCAGTTTGACCTTGTTTTTGTTGACCAGGCCGGCTTTTAAAAACTGCTCTTGTAACGAGACCATATCTTCCGCTCCATAAATGGGAACCACCGGCCCGGGCGGCGACGCCGGCCGGTGGAAAGACGCTAGCATAACAAAAATGTCGGCCGCATAGACCGCGATCGCGGCCTGGCTTACTCCGCCTCCAAGGCAGCGCATAAGCGCGCCGCGCGAACGCGCTGGCATCGCACAAGCGGGTGCCAGGCTGGAACAGCGCCATATTCACGCAAAACGCCACAAAATTGATTTTGCCAATTGTGTTTTTTTCTTAACTGGGACATGCTGTGCCACATCGATATATACCCGGCGATGTCACATTTCAGAGCAGCTTCCATTGAGGCGCCGCTTGACGATTTATTTAAAAAGGAAGAAGCATGTCTTTCATCACGCGCTATAGCAATAATCATCAATTCAATCTCCCCCGCCTGCTGCGCGATGGCATCCTGATCGTCATCACCCTAGTGGTGCTGGACGCGTTTTGGCCCTTCCGCAGCGTGCCGACCGGCTCGCGCGGTGTCGTCACGCAATTTGGCGCCATTCGAGGCATTGAAAACGAAGGTCTGGTTATGTTACCGCCGTGGCAAAAAATGGCGCTGTTCAGCATTCGCGCGGAAGAGGCCAAGGTCGACGGCGCCGAAGGCAGCACCAGCGACCAGCAACCGGTCAAGGTCAGCATGACGGTGCGCTACAGCATCGCCGTCGACCGCGTCTCCGACGTCTATGAAAAATACAGCCACGATGGCGACCTGTCTTCGTATGTGCAAACGGCCACGCAAGAAGTGTTCAAGGCCGTCACCGCCAAGTACACGGCGCCGGAATTGATCTCGCAGCGCGCCAAGGTGTCGTCCGACATCGGCGCCGCCCTGCGCAACAAGATTTCGCTGTACGGCGCCAATGTCATCAATATCGACATGCGCAACTTCGCCTTTTCGGCCGATTACATGAAAGCCATCGGCGACAAGGTGACGCAAGAGCAGTTACGCCTGGGCGCGGAAAACAAGCTGAAAACCGTGGAAGCGGAGCAAAAACAAAAGGTCGCCATCGCCGAAGCGGAAGCCAGCGCCTTGAAAGCCAAGGCCGACGGCGAAGCCTATGCCAACTTGAAAATCGCCGCCGCCCAGGCCGACGCGGTGCGCCTGCAGGGAGCCGCGCTGGCGCAGAACAAGGATGTGCTGGAACTGCGCCGCATCGAGGTGGAAATGGTGAAGGCGAAGGGATGGAACGGCGCCTTGCCGGTGAATATGTATGCCGGCGCGCCTATCCCCTTCCTAAATATCGCGAAGTGAAGCAGATGGCCGCTTGCGGCCAGCGCGCTTTAGCCTGCCTTCCGCAATACCTTCCGCGACAACATCGCCATGGCGACCGGATCGGTGGCCGTTTTTGGGGCCGTCGATCCGTAGTCCGCTTCAGTCGGCTAAATTTCACCCATATTGTCGAGATTGCACCAGTAAAACAAGCGGTGCTCCGAAGCCATACACGAGCCCTTCCCGCCGCGCCTGGGACAGGCTCGCGCGCCCTACGCGTCCGGCTTGAGCGAGGTGGCCAGTTCGCCGGCCTTGAGCGAAGCCATCAAGCCCATCAGGGTGGTGAAGGCATTGCTGTCGCCGCCGCCCATCTGGATCTGCGGCACCAGCGGCATCTTGGCCGTCTCGAACGCTTCGGCCAGGCGCAGCATGACCGTCTGCATCAATTGCTTGTCGGCGCCCTCGCCCTGCATGGCTTCGGACTTGGCGTGGATCGCCGCCGCCTCGGCCTCCCCCACCGAGCGGATGGCCGAGGCGCGGCCCGCGCCTTCCATCTCTTGCTTGAATTTCTCGGCCTGGGCCAGCGCCTCGATTTCCTGGCGCTTTTTCTCGGCCGCCTTGACGTTGGCCGAGCCCTGGTTTTCCTTGATTGAAATATCGACCAGCGAGCCGGTCAATTCCTTCTGCTTGGCGGCGCGCTGCTCGGCCTCGTTCAATTCCCTTTCCTTGTCGGCCGCGATCTGTTTCTGGGCGAAGGTTTCCACCTGTTCGCGGGCGATCTGGCGGTCGCGCAACTGGGCCATGATGTTTTCAATCTTGGTGTCGCCAGCCTGCGGCTTCGGCGTGCCGATCAACACTTCCTGGAATTCCAGCGAATACGCCTGGAAGCGCTGCTTCATCTCGGCCGAGGCATTGGTCTGCAATTCGCTGCGCGACTGTATCAACTCGATGAAAGTCTTGGTCTGCGACACGTTTTTAAAATACGAAGACACCATGGGATCGAGGGTTTGCTCGACCAGTTGCTTGACATTGCCGAAGCGCTGCACCACCATCGGCGCCTTGCGGTAATCGATGTGCACCACCACCGACAGCGGCAATTGGGGCTCGAAGGCATCCTTGGTGATGAGGGTGATCTCGCGCAAGTTCTGGTCGAAGTTCGAGCCGCTCTCGCCCGACTTCCACATCAGCACGAAGTTGGTTGTCGGCACTAGCTCGATCTTGCCGGCGTAAGTGTTGAAGGCGTATTTCCCCGGCATCAAGGCGTCGCGCCAGACGCCGCGGCAGCCGCTCTCGACCAGCTCGCCATGGCTGTATTCGGCGCCCGACAAGTCGGCGCCCTTGCGTCCCGTGTACGACACGACCACGCCGACGAAGCCGACCGGGATCACGCTCTTGCGGATGAATTCAACGGTGGCGAACAGGCGGTTGATGAAATACGTGCCCTCCACCAGCACCCGCTCCTGGCGGCCGCGGCGGCCCCCCGCGGCGAGGAATTTTTCCGGCTCCTGGAAAGCGTTGTGGCTGTCGCCCACGTCGGGCGCCAGCAACTCGTCCTTGAGCAGGCCGGGGCCGTCCTGCACCGTCACCACCACCAGTTGATCGGAGTCATGCGAGCCGGTCACTTCCTTGATGACCACGGGCGTGAAGCCGCTGCGCTCGTCGAGCACGCCGCGCATTTGCTCGTAATACACTTTTTCCTGCGCGTCCAGCGACATCGAATACGTGCTCTCTTCGGTCATGACGACGAACAGGGCGGGATTGATGATGTGCGTACCTTCGCGCAAGATCTTGCGTTGCGGGCCTTTTTGGCCGCCACCCTCGAGGAAGGCGCGCACATCGCGGAAGTCTTCCACCTGCGAATTGTCGGCCAGGGTCTGACCGGCCGGCAAGTCGATGCCGTCGCGCGCGAAGACGTAGGCGATTTTCCCCTGCGTCACGGAAACCATGGGCAAGATGTGGATGCGGTACTGGAAGGGAGCGAAGAAATGAAAGCCGCCGCGCCGCAATTCCGCCTGCAAGCCGGCCTCGCCGTGCAGCGCCAGCAAGCCGCTCTGCACCGAGCCGGAGGAACTCCACAGTTTTTCCACCACGCCGATGCGGTCGTTGGGAATGTATTTGACGATGCCTGAGAGTTTCCAGAAAATTGCACACAGTAAGACTATGACGGCGACGGCAATCAGGGCGGTCGCAATTTCGCTACTTAAGCTACTTAACATACGGGCCTTTCGGTGGTGGGTAAGGCTGGGAATGCGCTGTCCGTCGGGGCGCCGGGACGGCGCGACGGGCTGGAATCGGGGGGAATATCGGCGCGTGCCCGGCGGCCCGGGCCCGCGCTCCGCAAAGGCGGGGTTGGTGTGAACCGCTGAAACATTGTATGAATAACTGGACAGGGCACGATGTGATGCTGATCAGGAAATTGATGAGCTCATTCTGGCACAAGCCTGGCGCGATTGCTGCATCGCAACAATCATTAGAGCGTATCGCCTAATATTCATCTTAATAGTCACTAAAGGGGTGCGCATTCCGGCCCACGCTCATACAATGCCGGAATGCCGGAGCGGCCACGCCGGGCCGCATTGGCCTTGCCGGTTGATATCTCACGAGCAAGTTCCTTGGCGGAGCGCACAGCCTTTCCCGCCAACAGTTGGTCGTGCAGCCGGCATCGTCATCGCGGACAGGAGCGAAAGTGGCAAATGAAACGATGGTCATGAGCGACGCCGGCCTGGAAACCTTCCGGCTGCTGGAGGGCGGCAAGCGCGCGTATTATTATGACCATGAAAAAAAATGCATCTACGGCTTGGGCAACCTGGGCTTGCTCGGCCCCTGCGCGCCGCTGCTCCAGCGTCGGCCGCCGCTGCCGCGCGAGGGTGCGTTCGACCTTGCCTTGCGCGACGCCGAAGCGCTGGTACGGCGCCGCGTTCACGCGCATGCACTGACGCAGAAGCAGTTCGACGCCCTGGTCAGCTTTGCCTACGACCGCGGGCCGCGCGGCGCCCACGTCGCCCTGGAAGCGGCCAATCGCGGCCAGGCGGACGCGGTGGCGCGCGCCATCAAGGCCGCCGTCCACACCCAGGTGCGCGGCGCCGATGGCCGGCCCGGAACAAGAATGCGTTCACTGGGACTGGTGTACCGGCGCGCCGTCGAGGCGGCGCCCTTCGAGGGTGGCGCGCACTGCCGCGCCGCGGCCATCACGGGGCCATGACGGGGCAAATTCGCATCCGGCATCAGCCCCGCGGCGGCTATTCCGCCCGGTTCGCCACCATTTGCTGGCGTTCTTCTTCCTCGTAACGGGCCAGTTCCAGCTCGCGCAGCACGGCGCCGACGTCGGCCGGCTGTTGCGGCGCCGCCACCCGACCCGTCAAGGGCGTGTCCGGCGTCAACAGGCCGGCCTCGTACAGCCCCCAGATTTCCATGCCGTATTGGCTGCCCAGCAATTCCGGCACGATGGTGCCAAAGAAATTGGCCAGGTTCGTCACGTCGCGCTCGAGCATGGAAGCGGCCACGCTGCTGCCGGCCGCGTCCACCGCCTGCGGCAAGTCGATGATCACCGGCCCCTGCGCGTCGACCAGGATATTGTATTCGGATAGATCACCGTGGATCACGCCGGCGCACAACATCAGCACCACCTGACGCAACAGCGCCGCGTGGTACTCCAGCGCCAGCTCGCGGCTCATCTCGACGTCGTTCAGGCGCGGCGCCGCGTTGCCGTCGGCGCCAGTCACCAGTTCCATCAAGAGCACGCCCTCGTAGCAAATATACGGCGTCGGCACGCGCACGCCGGCCGCCGCCAGCCGGTACAGATTGTCGACCTCGGCGTTCTGCCACACTTCCTCGGCCATCTTGCGGCCGTAGCGGCTACCCTTTTCCATCGCCCGCGCCTGCCGGCTATTTTTCACCCGCCGGCCTTCCTGGTAAGCCACGGCCTGGTGGAAGCTGCGCTGATTGGCTTCCTTGTACACCTTGGCGCAGCGGATGTCCTCGCCGCAGCGCACCACGTAGACGATGGCTTCCTTGCCGCTCATCAGTTGGCGCATGACTTCGTCGATCAAGCCTTCTTCAACCAGGGGCTGAATTCTTTTGGGAGTTTTCATGGGGATTGCCGAATGGCGTAAGCCTTCCAACGGGAAAGCGTGGTGATAAGCGCCAAGGGGAACAATACTGCCTGTAGCGGGCGATCGGAAACGGCGTGCCTGCCCGGATCTGGCCGGGCGGAGCAAACGCATTATACCGCGCGCGGCGCCCGCCCCGGCGCGGCCCCCGTGGCGGGCGCCGCGCGCATGAAAAAGCCGGGCGCGCTAGGCGGCCAGGGACGCCGGAACGGCTTGCGCGACGGGCCGGCCCAGGGCTTGCTCGACCACGCCGGCCACCATGTCGGCCGTCGCCGCCGACAGCGTCCAGCCCAGGTGACCGTGGCCCGTGTTATAGAAGACGCCAGGCGCCCGCCCGCGCCCCACGCGCGGCAGCAAGTCTGGCAGCATGGGCCGCAAACCGGCCCAGGGCACCACGCTGCGCGTGCTCACGCCGGGGAAGCAGCGCTCCACCCAATCGACGAGCGGGCGGATGCGGTCGGCGCGAATGTCGCGGTTGAAGCCGTTGAACTCGGCCGTGCCGGCAACCCGGAAGCGGTCCGCGCCGAAACGGCTGCAAACGAGCTTGGTGGCGTCGTCGAGCAGGCTCACGGTCGGTGCCGCCGCCTGGCTCCGGGCATCGGTCAAGTGCACCGTGATCGAATAACCCTTGACCGGATAAATATTCACATGGTCGCCCAGGGCCGCGCCCAGCTGGCGGCTGGCCGTCCCGGCGCAAATGACGACGCCGTCGAAGACGCCGCTATCGCTATCGCCGCCGCGCAGAGTGCCGACCCTGACCCGCTGGCCGTCCGTGGCGATGGCCGTGACGTCGCAGCCGTAGCGGCAATCCACGCCCAGGCGCACGATGGCCTCGGCCAGGCCGCTGGTGAATTTATGGATGTCGCCGGTGGCATCGCTCTCGGTGAAATGGCCGCCGTAATAATCGCCGGCCAGGGTCGGCTCGATGGCGCGCATTTCCTGCGGCGTCACGGCGCGCCGCTCCAGGCCACCGCGCGCCAGCAGCTTCGACACACCCGCCGCGTGCTCGAAGCCGGCCTTGTCGCGGTAAATGTGCAAGATGCCCTTGCGCTTCAAGTCGAACTCGATGCCCTCCGCCTCGGCCCAGGCGTACAGATGCTGGCGCGCGGCGATCGCCATGCGCACCGTTTCGATGGTGTTCTTGTCGTAATGGGGGATGGCGGCGATGAATTCGGCGAACCAGGACAGCTTGTGCCAGCTCGGCTTCGGATTGACCAGCAGCGGCGCGTCGCTCTTGAGCATCCACTTGATGCCCTTGAAGATGGTCGACCAGTGATTCCACACTTCCGCGTTCGAGGCCGACAACTGGCCGCCGTTGGCAAACGAGGTGTCCATTGCCGCGTAGCGGTGTTTTTCGATCAGGGTGACGGAAAATCCCCGCTTGGCCAGCGCGTAGGCCGTGGTGACGCCGGTGATACCGCCGCCGATGACTGCGATTGTCTTCATGGTTTGCAAACTCCAACACGTCGAGGGTTAAGTCGGCGCGCAAAGGTACGCGCCGGACACCCCCTCTGTTCTGGACCTGAGAGATTCACGCCGCGCCGGATTGCGGGCAGCGCTTGCTCCTTCGGTGCGCCGGGCAACGATCTTTCCGGCGGCTCTTCAGAGTTTCATTGCGATATCGGTCCATTTGCCTGAGAGTTTCCGGGGCGGTTGCTCCTTCGGCGCTGTCGAGTTGGTAGACCGCAAACAGGCTCTCCCGATATCACGTTTGGCGCAAGGCCAAGGTACTGCGGCTACACTTTACAGCATGCGGCGCTTCCCGTTCAAATTTTTTGCACGCGCCGTCGCCCGCTCAGCGCCCGCTGGCACCCTGATACATCAATTGCAGCCCCGTCAAGAACAAGCCGCCCTGCGCGAGGCGGAAAAACCACACCGTGCCGACCCGCTTCTGCAACCAGACGCCGAGCCACACGCCGAAGGGCACCAGCGGCGCCAGGGTCAGGCTGGCCAGCAGATTGGGCAGCGTGAACTGCCCCAGCCAGGCATACGGCAACAACTTCACCGCATTGGTGATGAGAAAAAACACATTGATGGTGGCCAGGAAGCGCACCTTGTCCAGGCGCCGCGGCAGCAGATACATCATCACCGGCGGCCCGCCCGCGTGGGCGACGAAGCTGGTGAAGCCGGACACGGCGGCCATGCAGGCGCCGGCCAGGGCGGACGGCGGCGCGGCGCCGGGCGGCGCTTCCCGCATCAGCCAGCGGCTCAGCACGAACAGCAGCGACATGGCGCCGATCAGCAGGCGCACGGCCGACTCGTCGAGCCAGCCGAAACTCAGGGCGCCCAGCGCGACGCCGGCCAGCGCGCCGGGAATCAGGGTGCGCAGGATGGCCGCGTCCCATTTGCCGAAATACACGCGCACGCCGAACAGGTCGGTCAGGCACAGCAGGGGCAAGACGATGCTGGCCGCCTGGCGCGGCGACACCGCCAGCGCCATCAAGGGCACGGCGGTACCGCCCAGCACGCCGCCGAAGCCGCCCTTGGAAATGCCGATCAAGACGATGGCGGGAATGGCGACGGCATAAAAGAGGGGATCGGTGATCATCGGCGGGCAAACGGTGGAGTGAAAAATGGTCGCGCGGGCGCGCAGCTGGCGCGCGCGACACGGCGCGGCGATACGGAGCAAAACACGGAGCAAGGACGCGCAGCAGCGGCGCGGCGCCGCAAAACATCGCGCAACGGCCGCGCCGGCGCTACACTGGCGTTTTCGCATGATACCGGGAATGGGGGAATGGGGCGATGCTGTTGAAAATTGGCGAACTCGGCAAAAGTGCCGGCCTGACCGTGCGCGCGCTGCACCATTACGACGCCATCGGTCTCTTGAGGCCGTCGGTGCGCTCCGACGCCGGCCACCGGCTCTACAACCGGGCCGACATCGACCGCCTGCACCGCATCCTGGCGCTGCGCAAGTTCGGCCTGGCGCTGGCCGACATCGGCGCCTTCCTGGCGCAGCCGGGCCTGCCGCTGGCCGACCTCGTCGCCGAGCAGTTGCACATGCTGACCCGGCAGATCGACCAGGCCAGCGCTCTGCGCGCGCGCCTGACGCGCCTGCACGAGCAACTGGCACAGGGGCGGGAACCGGAGTCGAGCGACTGGCTCGGCACCCTCGAGCTGATGGGCACCTACGACAAATACTTCACCCCCGACGAGCTGCGGCAACTGCCCATGTACGTGGCCATGGCCGCCGCCGGCGCCGAATGGCGGGCGCTGGTGGCGGCGGCCGAGGCCCTGCTACGCGACGGCGTCGCGCCGCAAGATGCGCAAGCCCAGGCGCTGGCGGCGCGCTGGATGGCCACCCTGGAGCGCGACACGGCCGCCAACCCGGCCCTGCTGGCAAAGCTGAGCGTCATGCGCGCGCAAGAGCCGCTGGTGCAAGAGCGCACCGGCATCACCGACGCTCTCACCGACTATATCCGCGCCGCTTTCCGCGAAGGCAAGCTGGCCATCTATCGGCGCTATCTGACGGACGAGGAATTCGCTCACCTGCGCGCCAATTACGGCAGGCGCGGCGCCGAATGGCCGCCCCTGATCGCCCAGGTGCGGGTGGCGATGGAGCGCGCCGATCCACCCTGGACGCCGGAAGTCCAGGCGCTGGCGCGGCAGTGGTTCGAACTGTTCCGCGACTACGCCGGCGAGCGCCCCGAGACGCACCTGAAATTGCGCGCCGCCCACCGGCAAGAGCCGGGACTGACGGCCGGCACCTGGATCGACGCCGCCATGCGGGATTACATGGGCGCCGCCATGGCCAGCCTGGGCCACGCTTGAGCACCCGGCGCTGAGCGCTCGGGGCCGAAGCCGGCGCTCAGCTCAGCGCCGTGGCGCCCACCTGGTAGGATTTCAGCGCGACGTTCGATTCGATGCGGATCAGCGAACCGCGCACCTCGATCAAATTGCGCTCGATGAGGTGGTGCAAGATGCGCGACAGGGTCGCCGGGGCCGGGTTCAGCAGCGAGGCCACCAGGCTTTTTTTCAAGTCCCGCTTGACCTCGGTCGAACGCTGGAAGATCATGGCTACGCCAAAACTCTGGCCCGGGCGGCGCAATTCCAGCGCCTTGTCGCCGCCCTCCAGCGAGGAAATACTCAGCTTGACCATCCCCAGCACGACGATGTACGCCCCTTGCGGCATATCGCCCTTGTGAAACAGAAGCTGCCCCTTGTCGAGTTCGACCTGCACCACATCCTGGCGCAATTGTTCCAGTTGCAACGCGGAGATATGGCGGAACAGGGTTTGCTTCGCGATCAGGCCGCCAACGTTAAGCTTGGGCATGGTATTTCTTCCATCACATTGACCAAGGTCAAGTGTAGGATTGGCGTTCGGCCCCGGCCATACGCCGAATTAGCTTTGCACGCGTGGCTGTCGCGCAGCTCCTTGAACGCGCTATCGGGCGGCAGCGGCAGTTTGTTCACCGTGTTTGTCATCGTCGCCTCTCCGGCCACAAATTTCTGCCCCTCAAAAAATGGTGCCGTGACCCGCCTTGCAGGTAGCGCGCGAAGTGGACGCGAACGATACCCTGTTGCCCGCCAGCTGGTAAGCGAGGAACATGGTGGAACCGATCTGCTTGACCAACAACTGGCCGCTGGTGGCGAGATCGCATGAGATATCGTAGGCGCTGTAGGACGAGCCTTGCTTGGCAACCTCCCTGGCCACCTGCTGTCTGATGCCGTTGTCGCCGTCGCCGGCAGCCTGGCGCGCCGTCATCCCGGTTGCCGGGTCGACTTTCGCATTCCAGTACTGGTCGAGCTGTGCACTTAACGGGGTCGAGAAGAGCTGCTTCGTCTTCGGTCCGAGCAGGTCAACGGGCAGCGCCACCTCGACCGGTTTGCCGCTGTCGCGATCGGGCGCGATGGTCCGCGGCTGAAGCTTGAAACCGCTGATGTCGATCGGACTGGTGTGGATGGGAACAAGGCCCGGACTGGGCTCAGGCTGCGCGCCTGCCGCCGGGCTGCCGAATGACACCAGCAGCGCGAGCGCGCCCGACACACCAAGCGGCGCTGCGCGCGGCGGGATCCGTGAACTCATTGAAAGTACCTCCAAAGCGGCAAACACGTCGATCTGTTCGCAGCCAAAGATATACCTGAACCAGCCGTGCCACATCGCACATTTGCCGACAGCAGCGGAGTCGCTCCCCAGCCAAGGGCTGGGGAGGCGGATCTGGACAAACTGCCCTCCCCGGCTCTTGGCCCTTGATCAAAACCAAGTCCGAGCGTCCTCAGGCGCTCGCCTTCTTGCGCTCCAGCATGCGCTGCATGATGCAGAACAGGCACAGCAAGGCGCCCACGGCAATGCGCGTCCACCACGAGCTGAATCTGCCGTCGAACATCAGCAGGGATTGGATAATGCCCAGGATCAGCACCCCGACCAGCGTCCCGGCGACATAGCCGCTGCCGCCGGTCAGCAGGGTGCCGCCGATGACCACCGCGGCGATGGCGTCGAGCTCCATGCCCTGGGCGTGCAAGCCGTAACCGGACAGCATGTAGAACGTCAGCATCACGCCGCACAGCGCCGAGCAAAAGCCGCTCAGCGTGTACACCAGGATCTTGCTGCGGCCGACCGGCAGGCCCATCAGCGAAGCCGAGCGCTCGTTGCCGCCGATCGCGTAGATGGTGCGGCCAAAACGGCTGTAGTGGGCGACGAAGATGGCCGCCGCCAGCACCACCAGCGCGATCACCACGTTAATCGAGATGAACGTTTCCGCGCCCAGCATGATCTTGTGCTGCGACACCTCGGTGTACAGGGGGTCGGTGATCGAAATGGAGTCGATGCTCAGCACATAGCACAGGCCGCGCGCCAGGAACATGCCGCCCAGCGTGACGATGAACGGTTGCAGCCGGAACGAGTGGATCAACACGCCCATGACCAGGCCGAACAGCATGCCCATGGCCAGCACCAGCGGCGTCGCCGTCCACAGGCTCCAGTGGTGTTGCTGCACCAGCATGGCCGAGACCATCGTCGTCAGCGCCGCCACCGCGCCGATCGACAGGTCGATGCCGCCGGACAGGATGACGAAGGTCATGCCGATGGCCGCCACCACCAGGAAGGCGTTGTCGATCAGCAGGTTCAGGAACACCTGGGTCGAGAAGAAGCCGTCGTAGCTGAACGAGCCGTAGGCGAACATCAGGCAGAACAGGCCGGTGGTCACGGCCAGCGGCACGTTGCGCGAATGCAGGGCGAGCTTCATGGCCGGCTCCCTTCTTCGCGCCGCCGCGGCAGCAATTGCCCCAGCATGGCGCGGGTGGCGTCGGACTGGATCAGGCAAACCGAGAACACCACGGCCGCCTTGACCACCAGGTTCACTTCCGGCGCCACGCCCATCGAGTAAATGGCATACGTCAGCGTCTGGATGATGAGCGCGCCGATCAGGCTGCCGAGCAGGCTGAACTTGCCGCCCGCCAGCGAGGTGCCGCCCAGCGTCACCGCCAGGATCGCGTCCAGTTCCAGCAGCATGCCGGCGTTGTTGCCGTCGGCGCCCTTGACGTTGGAGGCGATGATCAGGCCGGCGACGCCGGCGCACAGGCCGCAGAAGGCGTACACGCACAGGATCAGGGCGCGGGCGTTGAGGCCGGCGAAGCGCGCCGCCACCGGATTGATGCCGACCGCCTGGATGAACAGGCCCAGCGCCGTGCGCTTCATCAGCACCAGCAGCAACAGGAACACGCCCAGCACGATGTACAGCGCGAAAGGCAGACCGAGCAGGAAGCCGCCGCCGATGAAGAAGAACGGCTCGTAGTAGATCGTGATGATCTGGCCATCGCTGATCAGCTGCGCCACGCCGCGTCCGGCCACCATCAGGATCAGGGT
>DMYQ01000132.1:17093-34884 GCA_003482555.1 Janthinobacterium sp.
CACCATCAGGATCAGGGTGGCGATGATGGCCTGCATGCCGGCGCCGGCCACCAGGATGCCGTTCCACAGGCCGCACAGCAGCGCCGCGCCCAGGGCCGCCGCCAGCGCGACGAACAAGGGCGTCTTGCTGACGAACACCTGCACGCCGTTTTGCATCTCCAGCGCGCCGCCTATCATGCTGGCGGCGACGGCGCCGCTGATGGCGACGACGGCGCCGACCGAGATGTCGATGCCGCGGGTGGCGATCACCAGCGTCATGCCCATCGCCACCAGCATCAGCGGCGCGGCGCGGTTCAGGATGTCGACCACGCTGCCGTACAAGTGGCCGTTCTTGATTTCCAGGTGGAAGAACGCGTGGTTGAACGCCACGTTCACCAGCGCCAGCAGCAACAGCGTGGCGCAGGGCCAGAACAGGCGCTGCCGCGTCGCCGCCGCGGCCCGCGTTTTGAGTGGTGTCGTCATGCCCGGCCTCCGGCGATGAGTCGGTAGATGCCCTGCTCGTCGGTGTCGCCGGCGGCCAGTTCGGCGATCTTGCGGCGGTCGCGCAGCACCGCCACGCGGTCGCTGATGCGCAGCACCTCGCTCATTTCCGAGGAAATGAACAAAATCGCCAGCCCCTTCCTGCATTGAGCAATAATCAATTCCATAATCTCCTGTTTGGCGGCAATGTCGATGCCGCGCGTGGGTTCGTCCAGTATCAGCAGTCGCGGCTCGGTGGCCAGCCAGCGCGCCAGCAGCGCCTTTTGCTGGTTGCCGCCGGAGAGCTGGCCGATCGGCTTTTCCGCGTCCGGCGTGCGGATGCCGAGCGCGGCGATGTAGCCGTCGGCCAATTCCTTTTGCCGTTTCATCGGCAGGTAGCGCAGCAGGCCGCGCTTGGCCTGCAGCGCCAGGATGATGTTTTCGCGTATCGACAGCTCGGCGATGATGCCGTCGGTCTTGCGCTCCTCCGGACACAGCGCGATGCCGTGGCGCACGGCGTCGCGCGGCGAGCTGAAACGGGCGCTGCGCCCGCCGATGCGCAGGGCGCCGGCGTCGGCGCGGTCGATGCCGAACAGCAGCCGGGCGATTTCGCTGCGGCCCGAGCCGAGCAAGCCGCCCAGGCCCAGCACCTGGCCCGGATACAGGTCGAGGTCGAAGGCTTGCACCGAGGCCGCCCGCGCCAGGCCCAGCGCCTGCAGGAAGGGCTGGTTGGCGGCGGCGCCGGCGGCGGCGCCGGCGGCGCGCGGTATCTGCTCGAGGTCGCGCCCCACCATCTTGTTGATCAGCGTCAGCCGCGGCAGCTCGGCGACCGGGTATTCGCCCTCGCGGCTGCCGTTGCGCAGCACGGTGATGCGGTCGGCCACGGCGTAGGTCTGGTCGAGGAAGTGGGTGACGAACAGGATCGCCATGCCCTTCCCGCGCAACTGGCGCATGACGGCGAAGAGGCGCTCGACCTCGCCGTCGTCCAGCGACGAGGTCGGCTCGTCGAGGATCAGGATCTGCGCCTCGGCGCTGACGGCGCGGGCAATCGCCACCATTTGCTGCACCGCGACCGGATAGGTGGACAGTGTCTGGCTGACGTCGATGTCGATGTTCAGGGTGTGCAGCACGTGGCGGGCCTGCTGCTCCAGCGCGCGCCAGTCGATGGCGGCGCCGCGCATGGGGAAACGGCCGATGTAAATGTTTTCCGCGACCGACAGGTTCGGGCACAGATTGAGTTCCTGGTAGACGGTGCTGATGCCGAGCGCCTGGGCCTGCTGCACCGAGGCCGGGCGGATCACTTCGCCGAGCAGTTCGATGCGGCCGGCGTCCGGCTTTTCGACGCCGGTCAGCACTTTGATCAGGGTGGACTTGCCGGCGCCGTTCTGGCCCATCAGAACGTGGATTTCACCGGCGAACAGACGTAGGGCCACGTCCGCGAGGGCGCGCACGCCGGGGTAGGATTTGACGATGCCGCTCATCGCCAGCATGGGCGTGGTGGATTGCATGCTTGCCTTTCAGAGGGGGGGGAACAGGAGCGCCGGGGACGGTGATAAAAACCAAGGGCGTGAAGCGGGGCACAGACTCGTGGGGTCTGCCCCCAGATTCACGCTCTTGGTCGTATTGCGTCTGCGGCCCCTCGGTACGAACTGCGATGAATGCTGGCTGCGATTAATACTTGCGGTTCGGGAATTCCTTGGCGGCCACTTCCATCGGGAAGATGCCCTCTTCGGTGACGATGCGCTTCGGCACGGTTTTGCCGGCCAACACGTCGCGCGCGACCGAGATCAATTGCGGGCCCAGCAGCGGGCTGCACTCGATGGTCACGTTCAGCTTGCCGGCAATCATCGCCTCGAACGCGCCCTTGACGCCGTCAATCGACACCACGACGATGTCCTTGGCCGGTTTCAGGCCCGCTTCCTCGATCGCCTGGATGGCGCCGATAGCCATGTCGTCGTTATGCGCGTACAACACGTTGATCGACTTGCCCTCGGCCTTGAGGAAAGCCTCCATCACTTCCTTGCCCTTGGTGCGGGTGAAGTCGCCGGTTTGCGAGCGCACGATCTTGAAGTTGGCTTGCTTGGAAATGATTTCCTCGAAACCCTTCTTGCGGTCGATGGCCGGGGCCGAACCGACGGTGCCCTGCAGTTCGACGATGTTCACCGGCGCGGTGCTGCCCTTGTACTTTTCCACCAGCCAGCGGCCGGCCTTGCGGCCCTCTTCGGTGAAGTCCGAGCCGATCATCGTCACGTACAGCGAATCGTCCTTGCTATCGACGCCGCGGTCGGTCAGGATCACCGGGATCTTGGCGGCCTTGGCTTCCTTCAGCACGGTGTCCCAGCCCGACTCGACGACCGGCGAGAAGGCAATCACGTCAACCTTTTGGGCGATGTAGGAGCGGATCGCCTTGATCTGGTTTTCCTGCTTTTGCTGGGCGTCGGAGAACTTCAGTGTCACGCCCTCTTTCTGCGCGGTGCTCTTGATGGACTGGGTGTTGGCGGTGCGCCATTCGCTTTCGGCGCCCACTTGCGCGAAGCCGAGCACCATCTTCTTGTCGGCCGCATGTGCCGACGCGACGGCGCCGGCCACCAACAACATCAAGAAAAGGATTTTTTTGCATGGGTTCATTTTTGTGTCTCCATCATTTACTCGGCAAATAACGGTGCCGAAATCCGCTTGGCACCATGGATGGACGCCGATGTTGTTCTGAAAACGATAGTAGATCCCCAACCGATACCAGTCCAATAATAAATTATTGATAAGGGATACCGCTTTGTGTATGGAGGAAAACAATGCAGCCCTGTTGCAAAAAAACCCGCTCCTTTGAGAAACGCCCCTTCTGGGCTAATCTGTGAACCCCACGACTCCCCGGCTCCCCATGACCGCTGCCATTGACTACCCGGCCATCCTGGCCACCATCCAGGCCGAAGTGCAACCCTTGCTCGCCCACGGCAAGGTGGCCAGCTACATTCCCGAGCTCTCGACCGTGTCGCCGCAGCATTTCGGCATGGCCGTCTACCGCCTCAACGGCGAGACCCACGAGATCGGCGACGCCCAGCAAAAGTTTTCGCTGCAAAGCGTGACCAAGCTGTTTGCGCTGGCGCTGGCCTTCTCGCGCGAAGGCGACGCCATCTGGGCGCGGGTCGGCCGCGAACCCTCGGGCAACCCGTTCAACTCCCTGGTGCAACTGGAATACGAACGCGGCAAGCCGCGCAATCCCTTCATCAACGCCGGCGCGTTGGTGATTAACGACATTTTGTCGAGCCGCTTCGTGCAGTCGGACATCGCCATCCTGCAATTTGCGCGCATGATCGCGGCCCAGCCGCAAATCGACTTCGACACGACGGTGGCGCAATCGGAGCGCGAGACGGCGCACCGCAACTACGCCATCGCCCACCTGATGAAAGACTTCGGGAATTTGCACAATCCGGTCAAGAGCGTGATCGACAGCTATTGCCGGCAATGCTCGATCAGCATGACCTGCGCCGAACTGGCCAAGGCCGGCAGCTTCCTGGCCAACCACGGCACGGTGCCGTGGAGCGGCGCGCAGATCCTCGACGCCAGCTCGGCGAAGCGGCTGAACGCGCTGATGCTGACCTGCGGGACCTATGACGCGGCGGGCGATTTCGCCTACCGCGTGGGCTTGCCGGCGAAAAGCGGCGTGGGCGGCGGGATTCTGGCGCTGGTGCCGGGGGAACTGGCAGTGGCGGTGTGGTCGCCGGGACTCGATGCCAACGGCAACTCGCTGGCCGGCACCTACGCGCTGGAGCGCTTCACCACCTTGACGGCGCGCTCCATCTTCTAAGCAGTCCTGAGTTGCTAGTTCGTTGACAAATAAAAGGACACCAGGGGGCAGCGCCCGCCGGGTCGGCGTTGTGTTGCTTGAGTCGATAGGGTGGCGCCATGTCACCTTGACGGCGCGCCCCATCTTCGAGGATGGGGAGCCGGCCTGGTGACCATTGCGCCTCCTCAGAGGGCGGTGATCGGTGCTTCCTGTCCGGCCGGCATGTCGTCGAAACTGTAGTCGAGCAACATGTGCGCCGTCTGGCCATTGCCGCCGAAGTCGAGCCGCTGACGCAGGTCAAGATGATATGCGCGATGCACGAGGGCCACCGCCTCGCCAAGCAGGAAAGGATCACGCCGCGCGACCTGGAGGGCGAGAACATGATCGGCTCGATACCGGTGGCGGCGCAGCACTACGGCCTCGAGCAGGACACCCTGAACCAGGCCGGCACGCGGGTGCGCCACGTGATCAAGACCCACACCTCGCACACCCGCTACGCGATGGTGGCGAACCGGCTCGGCCTGTCCATCGTCGAGCCGTTCGCGGCGAAGATCTGGAGCCGCCACGGCGTGGTGGTGCGGCCGTTCTCGGGCGACATCAGCTACGACTACGTGCTGGCCTACCCGGGCGGCAGCATCCGCTCCGGGTTGATGCACGATTTCCGCGACGCCGCGCTGACCGTGGCCAAAAACTACTGGGGCTTACTTAGTCCGCCAAGCCGCTCGACGCAGACTTGCCGATGCCGTGTTCGACGGCGTACACGGCGATTTGCACGCGGCTGCTCAGCTGCAGCTTCTTCAAGATGTTTTGCACGTGGATCTTGACGGTACTCTCGGCCACCGTCATTTTGCGGGCGATTTCCTTGTTGCTCAAGCCGCGGGCCAGGAAAATCATCGCCTCGCGCTCGCGCGGCGTGAGTTTGTCGTTGCCGGGCACGAGCGCTTCCGCCCGCGCCGAGCGAAATTGCGCGACCAGCTTGGCCGTCATCGACTCGGCGATCACGGCTTCGCCGGCGACGGCGCGCTTGATCGACTGCACCAGATGCCCGGCCTCGATATTTTTCAGCAGATAGCCGCGGGCGCCACCGCGCAGCGCCGCGCCCAGGTCTTCCGCCTCTTCCGACACGGTCAGCATCAGCACCGCCGTGCGCGGCAAGTCTTCCAGTATCAATTGCAGCGCGTCCAGTCCGGACAGGCCGGGCAAGTGCAAATCCATCAGCACCACGTCCGGTTTCAGCTGCTTGGCGCGCTTGACCGCCTCCAGGCCGTCGCCGGCCTCGCCCACCACCTCGAAGGCCGGCTCGCCCTGCAACAGCAACTTCACGCCGCTGCGCAGCAGGGTATGGTCATCGACCAGCAATATCTTGATTGTCATGCGAACGGGCTTTCGAAAATGTGGTTCACGCGACGACCCGGGCGGCGCGCCCCAGGTGCAGGGAAATCGTGGTGCCGGCGCCGGGCGCGCTGACGATGTCGAGGCGCGCGCCCAGGCGTTCGGCGCGCTCGCGCATGATGTGCAGGCCGACCTGTTCGCCGGACTGTTCCAGCGCCGGCCGCGGTGCGAAACCGCAGCCGTCGTCGCGCACCACCAGGCTGAAATCGCGGCCATTGTCCAGGCTCACGGCGATGGCGCCGGCGCCGGCGTGCTTGCGGATATTCGACAGCGCCTCTTGCAGGATGAACAGCACCTGCAATTGCTGGCCGGGCGCCAGCGGCGCGCCGCCATCCTTGACTTCGACCGTGCAGGCGATGCCGCTGGCGCGCTCGAACTTGCTCAGCACTTCGCGCAACTTGCCGGCCACGTCGGCGCCCGGCCAGCGGGTGCGGAAATTGGCCAGCAACTCGCGCACGTCGCCATAGCTTTCATCGATCCCCGCGCGCAGCAGCGGCAGCAAGCTGGCGGCATCGCTCAGGCTGTCGCGCGCCACCGCCTTCTCCAGCATCTGCACTTGCAGATTCAGCAAATTCAAGCCCTGGGCTATGCTGTCGTGCAAACCCTGGGCCAGCAGGCTGCGCTCCTGGGCGACGGCCAATTCCTGTTCCAGTGCGACCAGGCGGCGGTTCTCGATGGCCGCGCCCAGGTGCAAGCCGAGGCCGGTCAGCAGGCGCCGCTGCGCCGCGTCCAGCCCGTTGCGCCGCGCGAAGTGCAGGGAAAAACTGCCGATCGCCTCTTCCCTGGCGACGATGGGAAACACCGCCAGCGAGGCGAAGCCCTCTTCCTGGCAACTGTAGGATGGCGGCTGCTTCAAGGTGGCGAAGTCGCGGATCACGATGACGCCGCGCACCAGCGCCGCGCCGCACAGGCAGTCGTCCACCTTGATGCAGTGTTCCCGCTCGATCAATCGCTCGGACACGCCGGCGTGGACCACCACGTGCACCGTGCCGCGCGCACTGTCGAGGGTGCGCACGGTGCCGCCGTCGGCCCCGGCGAAGGCCATCAAGCGCTGCAAAAAACCGCGGCACAATTGCTCGACCCCGCCCGGCCCGGACAGCAGCGCCGTGATGTCGAGCAGCGCCTCGATCTGTCTTTCCTGCGCGCGCGCGCGAGCCCCCACCGGCTTGCGCCCGGGGGCGCGGCCGGTGGGCGGCTGCTTGGATGCGACGCGGCGTGGCGGCTTCATGCTGGGTACTCGAAAAGGATGGAAAAGGTTCACCACCCGACATCATCGCACGCCGGCCGCACGCCGGGCTTACAGTTTGATTTCCGTGCCCAGCAACTGGAGGAATTGCGCCAGCCATTGCGGGTGCGCGGGCCAGGCCGGCGCCGTCACGAAATTGCCGTCCGTGACAGCCTGCGCGACCTCGATGTCGGCATACTCGGCGCCGGCCAGCTTGACTTCCGGGGCGCAGGCCGGATAGGCCGAGATGCGCTTGCCGCGGATCACCTCGGCGGCCGCCAGCAATTGCGCGCCATGGCAGACGGCGGCGATCGGCTTGGCGGCGGCGGCGAACTGGCGCACGATCTCGAGCACGCGCGCATTCAGGCGCAGGTATTCGGGCGCGCGGCCGCCGGCGATCATCAGCGCGTCGTAGGCGGCCACGTCGACGTCGTCGAAGCTGGCGTTGAGCGCGAACAGGTGCCCCGGCTTTTCCGTGTAAGTCTGGTCGCCCTCGAAGTCGTGGATCGCGGTCTTGATCTTGTCGCCGCTCTTCTTGCCGGGACAGACCGCGTGCACGGTGTGGCCAACCATCTGCAGCGCCTGGAAGGGCACCATGGTTTCGTAGTCCTCCGCGAAATCGCCCGTCAAAAACAGAATTTTCTTTGCCGCCATTGTGTTCTCCTGTGAGTGCTCGTTGGAATTGCTGGTGTTCCCATATTGATCGCGTGCCAGATGATTTTATAGCAATTTCACCGGACGTGCCCTCGCCCCCGCGCGGAACTTAGGCGCACTATTCGGCTCCAACTGATATTGCGACGGAGGATGCCATGGACACGACATGGATTGTGATCGCCGACAGCGGGCGGGCCAGGGTATTCGAGCGCGGCGATACCAGGAAGCACCGCTTGCGCGAAACGGAGACCTTCATCAATCCGGGCGGGCGTTCAGACGACAAGGCCTTGCGTAGCGACGACAAGGGCCGCTTTTCCGGACGCGGCAATCACGTCAACACCGCCGAGCCGGCCGTCGACCCCGTCGAGCATGAAAATGAAATCTTCGCGCGCGATCTCGCCCACTATCTCGATAGCGCGCGCAACGCGGGCCGCTATGGACACTTGTGCCTGATCGCGCCACCCAAATTCCTGGGCTTGATACGGGGCCAATTGCACAAGGAAGTGCAAAAGATGATCAGCGCGGAATTGCCGAAGGACATATCCAACCTCACGGTTGCGCAAGTCGAGGCTTACCTACGGGAAAATATCATCAGCGCCTTGGCGCCGACGGCAGCGCGCTCCCATTCCGGATAGCCGACCTGACACCCGCATGGCAAGGGGGCGGCGGGGAGATGGATGTCACGGGATATGGATGTCCATATTTCACGCATGTCACGCACATCGCCGTGCGTCGGCACCGTCTTTAGGGCAAAATGTCCGCACTCAACCAAGGACCTTGCCATGATTTTTGAAATTGCCCACATCCGTGTCAAACCCGATACCCAAGCCGCCTTTGAAGCGGCCGTCGCCGAAGCCGTGCCGCTGTTCCGGCGCGCGGCCGGCTGCGTCTCGATGCGCCTGGAGCGCAGCATCGAAGAGCGCGACGCCTACCGCCTGGTGGTGGGCTGGGAAACGCTGGAAAACCACACCGTCGATTTCCGCAGCAGCGCCGATTTCCTGGCCTGGCGCGCGCTGGTGGGCGGATTTTTCCTGGCGCCGCCGCAAGTCGAACACATGAACACGGTGCTCACCGGCTTTTGAGCGGCGCAATACTTCACAATTTCTATTTTTTCGGCAGATGCGACGACCAGACCACGCTCAAAATCTTCCACTTGCCGGCGTTCTTGACCATTTGCCAGGTTTCGACGCCATAGTTTTGCACGATATTGTCTGCCAGGAATTCATAGTCGAAGATCACCCAGGCCAGGTGGCCGTCCTGGGTGATCTTGATGTTCGAGAATTTTTCCTGGATCGGCTTGCTGGACTTGGCGATGAATTCGGCGAAGGCGGGATAGCCGCTGGCGCCGACACCGTCGAAATTGACGTCGTACCTGGCGCGCACGGACTGGATGCGCTCGTCGCTGGCTGGCGAATTGAACAGGGTGTTTGAGCTGAACATCAGCGACGACAGCAGTTTGACGTCCTTCTTGATCAGCGCGCTCTGGAAATCGTCGGTGACCTTGGTGATGGCCTGGATGTCTTCCGGCGTGCTCACGCGCGTGGAAGCCTGACTTTCCAACGCCGTGACTGTTTGCGCCGAGGTCTGCACCGTTGCGCCGGCCAGCAGCGCCAAGCCCAGCATCGTACCCTTGATCATTCCCTGCATATGCGTTTTTTCCATTGTGCGAATCGGCTCGTCTGACCCGGCGCGATGCGCGCCGCCGGGAAGCTTATGTCAATTTGGCAAAATATACAATAACATATGCCCGACATGGGCCGCGCCGTTCGTGGCGCGACGCGGGGAATGGCGCGGGCGCCCTCCCCCCGCGCGAACTCAGGCCGGCACCAGGTCGGCGAACGCCAGGCGGCTCTTGGCGACGGTGTCGGCGACGGCCGCCTCACCCATCGCCGCGCCTTCGGCGCGGATGAAGGTGATGTCGCTGATGCCGATGAAGCCCAGCACCGTGCGCAGATAGGTCGTCAGGAAGTCGTAGGCGGCGGCCGGGCCTTCGCTGTAGACGCCGCCGCTGGCGGTGAAGATATACACTTTCTTGCCGGTGGCCAGACCGACCGGGCCGTTGGCCGTGTACTGAAAGGTGCGGCCGACGCGGGCCACGTGGTCGATCCACGCCTTCAGGGTCGAGCTGACGGAAAAATTGTACATCGGCGCGGCGATGACGACGACGTCGGCGGCCAGCAATTCGTCGACCAGCAGGTCCGACACTTTCACCAGTTCGGCCGCCTGCGGCGAGCGCTGCTCGGCCGGCGTGAAGAAGGCGCCCATCATCGCTTCGCTCAAATGCGGCACCGGCGCGGCCGCCAGGTCGCGCTCGACGATGCTGTCGGCCGGCTGCGCCGCTTTCCATTTGGCGATGAATTCGCCGGACAGTTGACGCGACAGCGAACCGTTGTTGCGCACGCTGGTGTTGATGTAGAGGACGTTGGCCATGTGGGGCTCCAGAGGATTTTGTTGATTATTGAGTGATGGGGAAAGCTTGCAATCATCATAGTTCAAGACTAGTATCGATGAAATCGTCAAAAAACAAATCGTTAGCATCGATATTCTAGATATGGCTGCACCCCATGCGTGAACCCGGACTGCCTTCCCTCGACCAATTGCGCGTCTTTGTCACCGTCATCGACGCGGGCGGCTTCGCCCACGCCGCCCGTCAATTGCATCGCACGCAATCGGTGATCAGTTACACCATCGCCAACCTGGAAGAGCAGCTCAATGTCGTGCTGCTCGACCGCGGCAAGCGCAAGCCGACCCTGACCGAGGCCGGCAAGGCGCTGCTGGTCGACGCCCGCGCCGTCTCGCTCAAGGTGGACGGCATGCGCGCGCGCGCCAAGGCCCTGGCCGGCGGCCTGGAAGCGGAAGTGTCGCTGGCCGTCGACGTGATGTTCCCGACCTGCGTGCTGGTGCGCATACTGGAAGCGTTCCAGCTGGCCTACCCCAGCGTCGCCCTGCGCCTGCGCATCGAGGCGCTGGGCGCGGTGGCGCAACTGGTGATCGGTCGGGTTTGCCACATCGGTATCAGCGGCTGGATGTTGGCCACGCCGGACGTGATCGAACGCCTGGCGCTCGGGCATATCCGCATGGTGCCGGTGGCCGCGCCCGGCCACGCGCTGGCCCAGTTGGAGGGGACGATCCCGACCTCGGTGGCGCGCGAGCACACGCAACTGGTGCTCACCGACCGCAGCCACCTGACCGAAGGCCAGGATTTCGGCGTGCTGGCGCTGCGCAACTGGCGCCTGGGCGATCTGGGTTCCAAGCACGCGCTGCTGCGCGCCGGCCTCGGTTGGGGCAATATGCCGGAAGCCATGGTGCGCGAAGACGTGGCCGCCGGCCGCCTGCGGCGCCTGGCCATGGGCGATGGCGAAGTCATGCACTATCCCATCCACCTGATCCACCGCGGTGACGAAGAGCTGGGCCAGGCCGGCAAGTGGCTGGTGGCGCGCTTCGCGGCGGAATTGCCGCTGTTGCTCGAGCGCGGCTACTGAGACTGGCGCGGCCGGCGCGACCGTCAGCGGCGCGCATTCGGCCGCCGCCGGCGCGGACGCGCTATCATGTGCGCGACTTCATCACGCACAAGGAAACACCATGGCCGGTATCGACGATTTCGTCAGCAAGCAAAAGGAAGGCGCCCGCTTCGTCATCACGGCGCAGATGCTGCGCCTGCCGGTGCAGCAATTCGACAGCCTGGCGCTGGCCTGGATCGAGGACGGCGGCCCCGGCTTCCAGGTCAGCGGCGTGCCGCACCGCGTCGTGGTGGACGGCACTTTCTTCATCAGCCGCCTGACCGTCGTCAAGAGCGCCGCCGAGGAATAGGGTTTTCCCGGCCGGGCCCATCCGGCCGGGCCTACCCTGGCCGGGCCTACCCTGGCCGGGCCTTTCCTGGCCGGGCCTTTCCTGGCCTATTCCAGGCCGGCGGACCGCAGCCTGGCCTTCAGGCGCCGCACTTCCTCGCTCAAGTCGACCACCAGGGCGGCCAGATCTTCGTCGGCGTCGAAGGCGCGCTCGATTTCACGCAGCCGGCGCGCCCGCACCAGGTCGATGCTGGTGAAGCGCCAGCCCTCCATGTGCGGCGGCGCCTCGGCGCCCAGGATGCCGGTGCGCACCCGCCGCACCACCCATTCCGGCTCGACCGCGCAGGCGCGCGCCAGCTCTTCCAACGTCAGCGCCGAGTCTTCCAGCGCGACGCCGATCACCATCCGTGTTTGGTTCATGATTTACGCTCCCAGCTTTTGGCGCGGATTGAAGGCCATCTCGCGCGCCATCGTTGCATACAGTTCGCGCGCCTTGGCGTTGTCCGCCGGCGGCAGCACCACTTCCAGCAGCAGGTACAGGTCGCCGGCCTGGGCGCCGGGAATGCCGCGCCCCTTCAGGCGCAGCTTGCGCCCCGTTTGCGAATGTTCGGGCACCGTCACGGTGACCGAACCGGACGGCGTCGGCACGTCGATCTCGGCGCCCAGCGCCGCTTCCCACGGCGCCACCGGCACCGTCTCGAACACGTCGCGGCCCTCGACCCGATAGCGGGCGTCCGGGCGGAACTGGATTTCCAGGTACAGGTCGCCGGCCGGCCCGCCGCCGCCGCCCGGCTGGCCCTGGCCGCTCAGGCGCAGCTGCTGGCCGGCCATCACGCCTTTGGGAATGCTGACGTCGAGGGTGCGCTCGCGCGTCACCAGGCGCCCCTGGGCGTCGGCTTCCTGCACCCGCAGCGCGATGGTGCGGCTGGCGCCATGGTAGGCGTCGGCCAGGTCGATAACGATGCTGGCGTGACTGTCCTCGCCGCGCGTCTTGAAGCCGGCGCCGCCGCGGCGGCGCCCGCCCAGGTGGGCGAACAGGTCGGCAAAATAATCCTCACCACCGCCGGACGGCTCGGAGCCGGACGGCCAGTCCGGCGGCGGACGGAATTCGCGCCCGGCCGCCTGCTGCCGGCCCAGGTCGTCGTAGGCGGCCCGCTTCTCCGCCTCGCCCAGCACGCCGTAGGCTTCGTTCAATTCCTTGGTGCGCTTGTCGGCGTCCGCTTCCTTGCTCACGTCCGGATGGTATTTGCGTATCAGCTTGCGATAGGCTTTCTTGATATCGGCCTCGCTGGCCGTCTTCTCGATGCCGAGGGCCTTATAGTAATCCTTGTATTCCACGTCCGTGCTCCTCAGGTGCGCCCGCGACCGGGCCGGTTACCGTTGCGACTCTTTGGGAAAGAGTAGGACGAAACGCGCCGCGCCGCAATCGGGATGGTCAAGGCCAGTATACGCGAACGACGCGAAAATGCGCCGGTCGCAGACGCGCCAAACGCGCCGGACCCGCTGAAGGCGTGGCGCCGTCCCCCTGCAAGAGCCGGCGCATCAAGCGCCCGTCGACGATACCCGGATCAACGCACCCGGCGCACCGATGAAATCTGATTGTCCATCCCGCCCAGGCGCGGATAGCGGCCCGGCCCGTAGACCACGCAGCGGCCGCCGAAGTCGGCGTGCATGCAGAATTCCCACTCGCCCTCGTTGACGACGATGGAGCCGGCGCGGTCGTTGAAGTTGAAGTCGACCAGGTCGTGGGCATCGCGCCGCAACGGCAGGGGCTCGCCGCTGAAATCAGGGCCGGCGAACAGTTCGACGGCGCCGCGCTCGGGACGCGGTTCGGGGCGCTGCTCGGAGCGGGCGTCCACCAGGCGCGCCGACGAGACCCGGCCGGCCAGTTCGCGGCCGACGTCGTCGTAGCGGCCGGGGCCGAACAGGCGGCAGCTGCCGCGATAGTCGGCGTCGCTGCACAATTGCCAGGTGCCGTTGTCGACCTGGATGCTGTAGGCGCGGTCGTTGAAGCCGATCTGCACGAAGTCGTGCGTGTCGCGCAGGATGCGGGTTGAATTGCCGTTCAAGCCGGTCTGGCTGAACAGCTCCAGCATGCCGCGCGGGCCGCGCTCTTCGCGATCCCGTCCATGCCAGGGACGGCCCACTTCGCGCGCCGATGAAATATTGTTATTGAAGCGGTTCAGATCCGGATATTCGCCCGGTTCGAAGATCGTACAGGCGCCGCGGAATTCGGAATCGACGCACACTTCCCAGCGTCCCGAGCGCACCACCATGCTGGAGGCGCGGTCGTTGAAGCCGAGCGCGTTGAAGTCCGGCGTCACTTCGCGCAGGGTCACTTCGCGCCCGCCAAAGCCTTCGTGCGAATACAGGGTCAGCTCGCCGGCGTGGGCGGCGACATTGGCAAACAGGGTGGCCGCCAACAGCAGCGCGCTTTTTAAAATTGGTTTCATCGTGGGTCTCCGGTAGGCGTTGTCGATTGTGACACAACGCGCGGGCGCACCCATCCGGCTACATGGTAAATGTAACAATTTCCCACAAAGGGAAGGCAGTCGGCGGCGCCCGCCCGAATCCCGTAGAATCGCTGATTCACAGAACCAGAAGCGCGCCCCCATGCCCCACACCACCGCTTTCACCGTCTCCGCCGTCCGCACCGAAGCGTCCGCCCTGTGGCGCCTGGCCTGGCCCATGCTGATCGGGCAGATCGCCACCGTCGGCATGGGCGTGGCCGACGTCGCCATGACCGGCCACGCCAGCGCCGAAGAGCTGGCCGCCGTGTCGCTGGGGGCGTCGATCTGGTCCATCGTGCTGGTCACCGTGAGCGGCATCATGATGGCCATTAACAGCGTGGTGGCGCACGAAGTGGGCGCCGAACGGCTCGGGAAAATTCCGCACGCGGTGCGCCAGTCGCTGTGGAAGGCGCTCGGCGTCGGCCTGGTCGCCTGCCTGCTGGCCAACCTGGCCACCGTGGTCTTCGATCACCTCTACCTGGACGCGGCCGTGAACGCCAAGGCGACCCTGTTCGTGCACATCATCAGCAGCGGCTTGCCGGCTTTCGCCGCCTACCGCGCGCTGTACGGCTACAGCACCAGCATCAACCAGACCAAGCCGGTGATGGTGATCGCCCTGCTGGCGCTGCTGCTCAACGTCTTCGTCAACTGGGTGCTCATTTACGGCCACTGGGGCTTGCCGCGCCTGGGCGGCATCGGCTGCGCGGTCGCCACCAGCGCCAGCATGTGGCTGATGCTGGCGGCCATGCTGGCCTGGATGCGCCACGCGCCGGCCTACCGCGCCACCTATCCCTTTTCCCAGTGGGAAGGGCCGCACTGGCCGGAAATCCGCAGCATGCTGCGCCTCGGCCTGCCGATCGGCATCACCTATTTCGCCGAGGTGAGCGCCTTCGGCATCATCAGCCTGCTGATCGCCCGTTACGGCGTGGTGCAAGTGTCGGCGCACCAGATCGCGCTCAATTTTTCCTCGCTGGTGTTCATGGCGCCGCTCAGCTTTGGCATCGCCCTGATCACCCGCGTCGGCCACGCCGTCGGCGAAGACAATTTGCGCAAGGCGCGCTTCGTGGCCTGGGTCGGCGTGGCCATGTCGCTGGCGTCGGCGGTGCTATCGGCCATCGGCATCGCCGTGTTCCGCCACCAGATCGCGGCCGCCTACACCAGCGATCCGCAGGTGCGGGAACTGTGCGCGCAACTGCTGCTGTTCGCGGCCCTGTTCCAGCTCTCCGACGCGACCCAGGTCGCCACCTCTTGCGCCATCCGCGGCTACAAGGTGACGCGCCCGCCGATGCTGATCCAGCTGCTGGCCTTCTGGGGCTTTTCGCTGCCGCTGGGCTATTTGCTGGGGCTGGCGCCGGCCGGGCTGCCGTGGACACCGGCGGCGCCGATGGCGGCGGCCGGCTTCTGGATCGGCCTGGTGCTCGGGCTGACCGTGGCGGCCGTCCTGCTGACCTGGTACCTGAACCGCCTGTCGCTGCGGCGCATGCGCGGCGCCAGCGCCTGAGCCGGCAAGACCGTCAAAGTCTGGGGTCAGGTCTCGCATTGTCGGTTTTCGCCAGAGAAACCGACAATGCGAGACCTGACCCCATTGTTGCCATGGTTGCGATTCCCTTTTTGGCCGAACGAAAGACGGTTTTTTGGCGTTTATTCCGTGGCCGGCGCTATCGCTTATGCGGGCGCGCTCTGGTATCGTCTTGCAGGTTTTATCGACGCGCTTCCTTCACCCTTATCGAGACACTCATGCGTTTTCTTTTTTGCTTTTTGGCCGCCCTGGCCAGCGCCCCGGCGGCCGCCGAACGCCTGACCCTGGATCGCATCCACGCCGATCCGGCCCTGTCCGGCCCCGGCGTGCGCAGTCTGAAAGTCTCGCCCGACGGCGCCCGCGTGACGTTCTTGCGCGGCCGGCCCGAGAACCAGTTTCAGCTCGATCTGTGGGAATTCAATCTGAAGGACAAGAGCGCGCGTCTGCTGCTCGACTCGAAGCGCTTGGCGCCCAAGGAGCAATTGTCGGATCAGGAAAAGGCGCGCCGCGAACGCGAACGCACCTCCAGCCTGAACGGCATCCTCAGTTATAGCTGGTCGCCGGACGGCAAGCAGTTGCTGGTGCCGCTGGCCGGCAAGCTGTACCTGGTCGATGTCGCCCATCCGGACGCGGCGCGCATGGTGGCGTCCGGCGACGTGCTCGATCCGAAGATTTCGCCGCGCGGGCGCTACGTTTCCTTCGTGCGCGCGCAAAACCTGTTCGTCATCGACCTGCAAACCGGCCAGGAGCGCCAGTTGAGCAGCGATGGCGCCGGCGCCATCCACAACGGCGAAGCCGAGTTCGTGGCGCAGGAAGAGATGGGCCAGAGCACCGGCTATTACTGGGCTCCGGACGATTCAGCCATCGCCTACAAGCGCTACGACGAGACGCCGGTGCCGGTGGTGCGCCGCTTCGAGATTTTCGCCGACCGCACCGACGTCGTCGAGCAGCGCTACCCGGCCGCCGGCGACGCCAACGTGCTGGTGCAACTCTTGATCGTCGCACCCGAGAGCGGCGCCACCCGCCGCGTCGACCTGGGCCCGCAAACCGACATTTACCTGGTGCGCGCCGACTGGAGCGCGAACGGCAAGGCCCTGCTGTACCAGCGCCAGTCGCGCGACCAGAAGCGCCTGGACCTGGTGTCGGTCGATGCCGCCACCCTGGCGCAGCGCACCCTGATCAGCGAAACATCGAACACCTGGGTCGGTATCCACGACGACCTGCGCTTTTTGAAGCAGCAAAACGCCTTCATCTGGTCGTCCGAGCGCAGCGGACGCAATCACCTGTATCTGTACGATCTGGACGGCCACCTGCTGCATCCGATTTCCAGCGGCGCCTGGGGCATCGACAACGTGCTGGCGGTGGATGAAAAAGCCGGCCGCGTGTTCGTCGCCGCGAACCGCGACGCCGTCATCGACAAGCAAGCCTATGCGCTGAACCTGGACGGCGCCACGGCCGACCAGCCGACCCGCGTCACCCAGGGCGACGGCTGGCACGACGCCGCCTTTTCCCGCGACGGCCAGATCTTCGTCGACACCTTTTCCGACCCGGACACGCCGCCGCAGGTGAGCATCCGCCATGCGGACGGCTCCATGATAGGCTGGCTCGAGCACAATGAATTGAACGCCACGCACCCGTACGCGGCCTACCGGGCGGCGCACTTGCCGACCGAATACGGCACGCTCAAGGCGGCCGACGGCCAGACCCTGCACTACTCGCTGCTGAAGCCCGCCAATTTCAACCGCTTCAAGCGCTATCCCGTGTTTTTATCGACCTACGGCGGGCCGCACGCGCAGCACGTGGCGCGGCGCTGGGGCAATCTGTTCGACCAGTACATGGCGCAGCAGGGTTACCTCGTCTTCCGCCTGGATAACCGCGGCTCATCGCGCCGCGAGCGCGCCTTCACGGATGCGATTTACCACCAGTTGGGCGCCGTCGAAGTGGCCGATCAACTGGTCGGCATCGACTGGCTGCGCCAGCAGGGCTACGTCGACGCCAAGCGCATCGGCGTGTTCGGCTGGAGCTACGGCGGCTTCATGACCCTGCGCCTGCTGGCGGCGGCCTCGGACAAGATCGCGATGGGCGTGGCGGTGGCGCCGGTCACCGACTGGACCCTGTACGATACCCACTACACCGAGCAGTTCATGGGCACGCCGAAGGAAAACCCGGACGGCTACAAGGACAGCGGCGTGTTCGCCCACCTGGACGGCCTGCGCTCGCCGCTGCTGCTGGTGCACGGCATGGCCGACGACAACGTCCTGTTCACCAACACCACGCGCATGATCGACGCGCTGGTGAACCGCGGCGTGCACTTCGATCTGATGACCTACCCGGGGGCCAAGCACGGCATTTCCTCGCGCGCCGGCCAGCGCCACGTGTACGCCACGATCGAAGCCTTCTTCAAGAAAAACCTGGGCGAGCCGCGCTGAGCGACGTCCGCGCCGATCGAGTAGGGGGCGC
>DMYQ01000130.1:0-2513 GCA_003482555.1 Janthinobacterium sp.
GGGTGGCGGCGGCCATATCGGACCAGGACGCGCCATGCGGCGGCGCCGGGCCACTCTTGCCGGGGCGCCGATACGGACGTACAATCGGCGCAGCGATCGGGTGAAAACATGAAACGCAAAAAGATACTCTTTGTTGCCGAAGCGGTCACCCTGGCGCATGTCGGACGGCCGATCTCGCTCGCTCAAACCCTCGATCCGCGCCTCTTCGACGTCCACTTCGCCTGTACCGAGGGCTACGATTTCTGCTTCAAGGGCAGCGGCTTTTCGCGCTGGCACATCGACAGCATTCCCAGCAAACAGTTTCTCGACGCCTTGGCGAGCGGCAAGCCCGTATATGAGGAAGCGACCCTGGCGGCCTATGTGGAGGACGACTTGCGCCTGCTTAAGCTGGTGCAGCCGGATCTGGTGCTGGGCGACTTCCGGCTCTCGCTGTCGGTCAGCGCGCGCCTGGCGCAATTACCCTACGTGGCCCTGACCAACGCCTACTGGAGCCCCTACGTGCGCCAGCGCTACACGGTGCCCAACATTCCCCTCACCAAGGTATTACCCGTCAAAGTGGCCAACCTGCTGTTCCGCATGGCCCGTCCGCTGGCGTTCGCCGCCCACGCCGTGCCTTTGAACCGGGTGCGCCGCCACTATGGCTTGCCGTCGCTGGGCGGCGACTTGCGGCGCGTGTACACGGACGCCGACCATACGCTGTACGCGGATATCCCGGAACTATTTCCCGCCCACGACCTGCCAGCCAGTCACACTTATCTGGGGCCCGTCATCTGGTCGCCGCCGGTGGAAACGCCGGACTGGTGGGGCAAGCTGCCGCAGGGAAAGCCGGTGGTCTACCTTACCCTGGGCAGCTCCGGGCAGGGCCAATTGCTGCCGCGCGTGCTCGAGGCGCTGGCGCCGCTGCCGATCACGGTGCTGGCCGCAACAGCCGGCAATGTCGCGCTCGACGCCGTGCCCCCCAACGCCCTCGTCGCCCCCTTCCTGCCCGGCATGGAGGCGGCGCGGCGCGCCGATCTGGTCATTTGCAACGGCGGCAGTCCCACCAGCCAGCAAGCCTTGATGGCCGGCGTGCCGCTGATCGGCATCGCCAGCAATCTCGATCAATTTCTCAATATGGCCGGCATCGTCGGCGTCGGCGCCGGCACCGTGCTACGGGCCGACCGCTTCGACCCGCTGGCGCTGCGGCGCGCCGTGACCATCTTGCTGCACGACGCGGCCGCCACCGACACGGCGCGCGAAATCGCCACCCTGTTCGCCACCTATCCGGCGAAGGCGCGCCTGACGGCCGTGCTGACCGAGTTGCTGCGCACCTCTCCCGCCCCGTGACATCCCTGTCGGGATTTTTTACAGATGGCCGGTAAATCCCTGGAAAAAATCCGTCATTTAACTCCAAGTCACTGATTTTAAAATATATAAAATATCTGGCAAGGAAAATGCTTAGTAGTGGCCGTGAGCCTCGATGGAATGAAGCTCAAGAAAATGTTCCCTACTCAACCAGATTCTCAGCGAGGTATCCAAAATGAAATTCTCACAGCTCAAACTCATCCCGGCGGCGGCCGCCCTGGTTTTGATGAGCGCGGCCGGTAACGCCAGCGCGGGCGCCTACAGCTATTCCTACGATAACATCTCCGGCCTGGCGGTCAGCAATCCGACCGGCTCGATCACCATCGGCACCAGCACCAACCTGTCGAAAGCCACGGCGACACTGAACGGAGTAAGCGTCACCACCGGCGGTGCGGGCGTGCTCGACGCACCCCAAGCGACGGTCGGCGCCGTCACCAAGGGCCAGAACGACTTCACCCAGCAAGGTGCGGTCGGCACCTATTCGCGCGGCGATGCGCAAATCGTCAGCACGCAATTCCCGCCCGCCCCACCGGGCTCGACCACTCAAGCGGTGAATGTCGCCGAATCCCACCTGGCCACCCCGGGTACGGCCGATGCCTCCGGCCGTAACGGCTCGACGACAGGTTTCAGCGTCAACTTCGTCGTCGGTTCGCCCACCGCCACCTTGCAATTCGACTTCCGCGCCGATCCTTACATGCAGGTTTTCCTGCAATCCTTGGTCGGACCGGGCTCGTCCGCCACCGCCAACCTGGTGGTCACCTTTTCCATCACCGACTCCACGGGTGCCATCGTGTTCAACTGGGCGCCGGACGGTCAAGCCGGCGGTATTCTGGGCGGTACGGAATTTGCGGACGCCGCCACCTTGAACACCAATTTGTCGACCACCAACCTGACGGCCGGTTCGCTGTTAACCTATGACCCTTCGGGCTGCGGCGCGCCGACCGGCACCGGCGTCAGCACCACCTGCGGCGGCATCTACGGTGCCAACACCAGTGACTTGACGGCGGGCGCCTACACCTTGACCCTGAACGCGGTGGAAAGCGTGGATCTGGTCAAGACCGCCGTGCCGGAACCTGGCACCCTGGCCCTGCTGGGACTGGGCATGGCCGGCCTGTGCCTGGTCAGCCGCCGCAAACAGGCGCGCTGAGCGCCGCCAAGTCCCCGGGCCC
>DMYQ01000130.1:2608-7508 GCA_003482555.1 Janthinobacterium sp.
GCCGCAATCCCAGCCGCAATCCCGCCGCCCCCGGATTGGTGCTGGAGCGGCGAGGCCATGGCGCCATGCATATTCAAATTTCCTTGCCGCTGGCGCCACCTTCACAGCTCGCCCCTGACCAACTGCCGGCTTTCTTGACAACCCTCGCGGCGCCTCGTTTCCTCCAAACGAATCAATGCGAATACATTTTTACCCGTTGAGCAGGGATCAAGCCGCTTCTCAGGGGGACGGCGCCTTCTTCAGCAGGCGCGCCGGCACGCCGCCCCAGATTTCTCCGGCGCCTATCACCGTGTCCTTGGTGACGACGGCGCCGGCCGAGACCAGCGCGCCGTCACCGATACGCACGCCCGCCATCACCACCGCCGTGGCCCCTATCGTCACGCCGTCGCCGATGCGCACCGCTTTCAATTCCAGGCGCTGGCCCTCGATCACGTGGGAAAAAATCACCGCGTCGTGACCGATGATGGTGTTTTTCCCGATCACGGTCAGCGGAGGGTCGAGGATGACGCCGGCGCTGTAGGTATTGCCGCCCAGGCGGGCGCCCAGCGCCAGGTAGACCAGGCGCAACAGGGGCACCGGGATGAAGTGGCTGCGGATCAGGGAATTAAACAGCAGTAAATAAAACAGGATGTTGACGTTGGCGACGAATTCGTCGCGCGAACCGGCTTCCACCACGCCTTCGCGCAAGGGCAGGCAGCGCAGGAAGATGCGGTAAACGGCGAAGGCGGCCAGATAGATCAGCAGTACGGCGCCGGCCACCAGGCTCACGCCGCGAAAATCGCCGAGCGGCAGGGGCGCCAGCAAGAGGACGGCGCCGCCTATGCCAAGCAGTAATATCAACGCCAGCAAGGCGAGGAAGACAATGATTTGAGCGGCTTTGATTTCCCGCATGATAATCCTTTCACTGGCGTCGTGTATGGCGCGGATTGGCGCGGATTGACGCGCATAAAGATGTGCCCGTCGCGGGCAAGGTATTGACGAGTTTTTGGCGCCCTATCGGCGGAAATGACGCTGTTCGCAAGCGCGGCGCGACACGCGGGTCACGCCGCGCCCGGCATGATCAAGTCTGTCAGCGGACGCCGCGTCGAGCGCGCCGTCGCCGCCGCGCCGGCGCCGATGCGGCCCATGAAGACGGCGCGCCGGCTGGCGTCCTCGCCGATCAGATCGGCGCAGCGCCCGGCCAGCGCCACGGCCCGCTCGCGCATGCCGACCGTGCTGGAAAATGTCCGCTCTTCGCGCACGTAGCGGGCGAAGATGAGGGGCGTCAGCTCGGGCTGCAGTTGCAAGCCCAGTCGGGTCGCCGTCAGCCAGAAGCGCTGCATGGCGCGTCCGGCCGCCACGTAATCGTCGATGCCCTGCGGCGACCCGTCGGCCAGCAAGACGAAATGGGCGGCGCAGGCGAGGCCGGGAATCAGATCCATCTGCAGCCGCGGCGCCACCGTGCCGGCCAGATAGCGGTTGAAAAATTCCACGCGGCCCCAGCTCTGCATGATCCAGCGCATCAGCCTGGCCGTCAGCGGATCGACCCCCAGCGCCTGGTCGGGGATGCGGTCTTCGCTGAAACGGGCGTTCCATTCGATGACGGCGCGGTGCACCTGATGCGCCTCCGGCATCGTCAGGCGCAGCTTGGCGTTGGCGAACATCAGCCGGGCCGCCGCCAGGCGCCTGGCGAACCCTTCCAGCCACTGTATGCGGTAGCCGGGCGGCAAGGCCAGCGCCAGGGCGCCTTTTTCCGCCTCGCTCAGGGCGCGCGTGCTCAGCGGACGGCGCTGCACGCTGCGCACGGTCAAGAAAGCGGCCAGCGGATCGGCGCCCAAGCCTTGCTGCGCCAGGAAAGCGAGCTCGAAGGTGGGCCGCGTGTCGGGCAAGGCCGGGCGCCGCCGCACCGACGCCAGCAAGCCGTGGACGCTGGCCGCGATCGCCAGGCTTTCCAGCAAGGCGCCCAGGGACAGCTGGCTGGGGTGGCCGTCCAGGTCATAGACACAATGGTCGCGGGTATCGAAGCCGTGCACGACGATGTGGCGGGCATCGACGATTTCAAAGCGCCAAGGCTGGGTATTGTCGCCGCTGGGCGCCCAGCGAGCCAGCTCGAGTATGTTTTCCAGAACGCTGTCGATGGCCATGCTCATCCCCCCTGCGCCGCGCGACGGCGCCGCACCACCCACATCGCCAGGCGCTGCAGCGGATGGCGGTTGCCGCCGGGGCGCCAGGTACGCACCAGCTTGTTGCGGTAAGCGTCGAAATGCACGCCGCGCGGCGCGGCCAGAACGTTGCCGCGACCGAGCAGGATTTTCAAGGCTTCGGTGGCGGCCACGCCGGCGCACAATTCGCAACCCATGATGGTGGACGGGCCGCGCCTTTCCTGCAGATTGATCGTCGATGGATCCACCAGATAGGCGCCGTGCAAGCCGGCGGGCGCCAGGCCGACGAGAAATCGCAGGGCCTTTTCAGTTTCGGGCAGCTCGCCCCAGCCGAAATATTCTTCAAAGCTCATCTTGCCCGGCATGAAATTGAGCAAGGCCGTACCCATGCCCAGTGGCGCGGCCGTGATGGCGGGCACGCCCAGGCGGGCACACGCGGCAAAGGTGGACTGGCGCGCCTGGAAGGCGAAGAAGTCCAGGCCGTCGACATACAGGTCGACGCCCTCGAAAAAAGCATCCAGATTGGCCCCGTTGACGCCCTGCGGAAAGCTGCTCAGCTCGATTTCGGGATTGATATCGCGCGCCATGCGCGCCAGCACCTCGACCTTGGGCTGGCCCAGGGTGGACATGGTGGCACCCACCTGCCGGTTGAAATTGGCGATGTCGAAATGGTCGAAATCGGCGATGTGGAAGGCGCCCACGCCGAGCCGCGCCAGGGTCAGCAGGTGCACGCCACCCACCCCGCCCATGCCGGCAATGGCGATGCGCTTATGGCGCAGCAACTCCTGTTCGGCCGGCGTGACCCAGCCGATATTGCGGGCAAACGCGTCCCGGTAAGAAAATCCATCTGTCATGTTCACCTCGTTATCCAGGCCGAGCATGCGCCCGACTCAACGAAGTTGGACATACGGAGCCATGCAAAAGTTCCGTACCAAGCACAATTTAATGGCGCGGCGGCCGCGGCGACGCGACTTCCGCCCATAACTGGCGCAGCCGCTCGTCCTCGTTCTTGCGCACCGATGCCAGGTAGCCCCGCGCATACCCCGCTTCCGCGGCCAGATCGCCGCGCTGGCGGCTCAGTTCCAGCAGCAAGCCATCGCCGACGACCGTATCGTTCCAGTAACCCAATTCATCCTGCAAGGCGGACAGGTGGGCGATATAAGCATCGCCCCCTTTGCGCGGGTACAGCGAAGAAAAAAATTCCGTTGCGTAGCGCATCTTCTTGGCCGCGATGCGCACCCGGTGGCGCAGGCGGGGATCGGCCCCGTCCAGGCGCCGGCCGCGGCGCAGCAGGCGCCGTTGCGCGCGCGCCAGGATGCGGTCGGCGCAGCGCGTCAGCGGCGCCTCCAGCGCGCGCCGCCTGCGCGCCGCCTATCCCGCTCGCCGCACCAAGTTTCGCCCTCGATCCAGGCCGCGCAAGCGAGCATCGCCTTCGCGTAACGGGTCGACGTCACCGCCTCGGCCGCGCGCGCGTGCTTTTCGCGCGCCGTGTCGGCGACGGCGGCGCGCAGGGTGGCCACGTCGCCCTCTTCGATGCCCTCCAGGGTCGAGCAGGCCAACACTTCCCAGTCGCGCGCCGCGCCCAGTTGCCCGCCCAGCCAGTCGAGCTCCCCCTTCAGCGCATCGGGCACGGCGATCTTGTCCTTGAACAGATCGAAGGCCGAGTCCAGGCGCCGCAAGCCGACCCGCATCTGGTGCACGCTCTCCACATCGCCCCCCTCCGCCACGCCGGCCGTGTTGCCCTGCACGTGGGCCAGGCAGGCGCCGACGATGGCGCGAAAGCCCCGCGCCACCGTCATCTTGTCCGACAGATCGACGCGGGCCGCCTTGAGCGCCGGATGGCGCTGCGGAAACGGCAGGCACAGTGCATAGCCACGCTCGGCCTTGCTGCTCTCGCCCAGGCGCATCGGCACCGTGTCCAGCAGTTGCAGCGCGAAGTCGTACAGCTTGTCCGGCGCGCCCGCCTTGAGTTCCAGCTCCACCTCGCTGATCGGCTCGCGCATACTGTCGCGCTCGATCGCGCCCTGATCCAGCGCCAGCTCGATTTCGCCACCGTCGGGCAGGCGCAAGGCCCATATCGTGCGGCTGATCCGGGTATCGAAGACGGGCCGCAGGCGCCGCTTCACGGTCCGCTTGCGCAGCAGTCTGTTCCAGCGCGTATTGTGCCCAAGCATGCCGCGCAAGGCCGGCAAGTCCAGCTCCGGCCCGGCCACCGGCCCTCCCCATTCACCGCGGCTGGTCAGGCCGGCCGCGCCCCCGTCGCCGCCCTTGAGGCTCTGGAAGAATTGCTGATCCGCCTCGCGCACGCGCAGCGAGGCGCCGTGGCGCTTGATATCGAGCTCGGGCGTGTCGTAACAATGGCTGGTGACGTCGACCCGGTAAGGTTGGGAGCTGGCGTAGCGCTGCCAAAGCGGGTGGCGCGCCAGCGCTGCCGCCTCGTCCGGCGGCAACAGCAATTTCAATTCGGTTTCCCGGTGCTCCGGTACCGCGGCTGACTTCATGACGACATCCTTTCCGCGCGCCCCCCTTCCGATGGCCGGGTCCTGGCGCTCATATTGAGTCAGAAAGGCTGGCGCTGAAAAGGTTCCGAGACGGCTTGCGAAGCGGGCACGCCGGGCCGGGTGCCGTTGGCGCGCACGATGCCGATCCGTGCCGTCGCCAGCGCGGCGCGGTAGCGGGCGCCCGATTCTTGCGTCTTCACGACTCAGCTAGCCCGCTTGCTCCAGCGCGTAAGACCGTTCCAGCGAGGCATTGGCCAG
>DMYQ01000130.1:7713-7939 GCA_003482555.1 Janthinobacterium sp.
CGGCATTGCGCCGGCAGTGCTTAAGCCAGAGCTTCTTTTGCAGCTTCTTCCGGCGTCAAACCGTCATAGAACTGGTCGGTAAACCACTCGACCTGCTCTTCGATGTGTTCCTGCGCCTGTGCCTGGGTGGCGCCACCCGCCACCAGAAAGCCCTCGACTTCGATACACCAATGTATCAGAGCCAGCGTTTCCGGATCCAGTTCTTCTTTTTTCTTTGCCATGGCCT
>DMYQ01000130.1:8191-20056 GCA_003482555.1 Janthinobacterium sp.
TCAGCGCGCATAAGTGCCGAGCGTACTCTGCCCGCCCAGCGCATGCCCCTTGAGCGCGGCCAGCAACTCTTCGCGGTTCAAGCCGGGCGGCAAGGCGCCCGGCGCCAGATCGCTGGCGATCACGCTGAAAATATAGTGGTGCGGGGCGTCGCCGGACGGCGGACACATGCCGCGATAGGCGCTCAAGCCAGCCACGTTCTTGCCGACCGTGACGCCGCCGCCATCGACCGTGCCCTCGCCCTGCTTGAGCTGGCCGCGCCCGGCGTCGATGTTGTAAGCCACCCAGTGCGACACGCCCAAGCCCTTGGCGCCGTCCGGGTCGAGGGCCAGAATGGCCACCGACTTGGCGCCAGCCGGCAAATTCGCCCAGGCCAACTGGGGCGAGATGCCCTTGCCGCCGCAATTGCCGGTATTGCCGGCCTGCAAAGCCGCAATCGGCCCGTTTTCGGCAAACGAGGTCGACGACACGGTCAGCGGTGCGGCGGCGGCGGCGCCGCAAACCAGGGCCAGCGCGGCCGCCAGTGAAAATGATTTCATGCGTATCCTTGGTGAGAGAGTGATCGATCGTGAGTGCGGGTCAGGATTTCTCCGGGTACAGCACCACTTGCACGTAATTATCCATATTAAAGTAATGCTTGGCGGCTTCCTGCAACTGTTCCGGCGTGATCGCCTTGACCCGCGCCTCGTAGGTCAGGATCGACGCGGGATCCTCGCCCTGTATCTGGGCCGATTGCAAGCGGCTCAGCCAATACCCGTTTTCGCGCATCACCTTGTCGTGATTTTTCAGCCAGTTTTCCTTCACTTTCGCCAGGTCGGACGCCAGCGGCCCCGCATCCTTCATTTTTTCGATTTCGGCAAAGGTGGCGGTGATCACCTTGTCGACATTCTCGGGCCCGGTCGGCAAGCCCACGCCGATCGAGTAATTGCCGTAGGGGAGCTTGTTCAGGCTGGCATGCATGCCGCCGCCGTAAATCAAGCCCATTTTTTCACGCAACACTTCGATCAGCTTGATGTTCAGCACTTCCGTCAAGGCTTGCAACTTCAACTGCTCCGCTTCCGAATACACGGCCTCGCCGTTGAACGTGATCGAGACGTCGCTCTTCGGCTCGCTCCCCTTGAAGACGGCCTTCTTGATCACCCCGGCCACCGGGCGCACGCCCAGATCCTTGAAGGCGACGGCGATGTCGCCGGCCGGCAGGCTGGCCAGATAAGTGGCGATCAGGGGCTTGACGGTGGCCACGTCGAAGCTACCGACGAGGAAGAAGGTGCTGCCCTTGGCGCTGGAAAAGCGCTGCCTGTAAATGTCGAGCGCGCGCTCCAGCCTGACCTTGTCGAAGTCTTCGGGACGGGCCGCCCGCGCCACCCGCGGGTTATCATTGTAAATGGTCTTTTGCACGGTGTCGGCAAACACCGACTCCGGCCGCGACATGGTGTTCTTCGCCAGGTCGCGCTGGCGGCTGATGTAAGAGTGGTACAAGGCATTGTCCTTGCGCGCCCCCGTGTAATCCAGGTACACCAGTTGCAGCATGGTTTCCACGTCGGCGCTGTTGGAACTGCCGCTCACGCCCTCGCTCAGATTGGACAGGTAGGCGCCGGCGCTGGCGGTCTTGCCGGCCAATACCTTTTGCAAATCCGTGGGCGTGTAATCTTTCAAGCCCATTTGCCCGACGATGGCGCTGGCGTAGCGGGCGTTATAGATGTCATCGGCGCCGTACAGTGATTGCCCGCCGAAACGCGTCGAGCTCAGGAGCACCTGGTCGTTCTTGAAGTCGGTCGGCTTGAGCACCACGCGCACGCCATTGCTCAGGGTCAGTTCGGTCAAGCCCAGCGCCTTGTTTTCCTTTTCCGAGACGATGGAGCCAGCCTTGGGCGCCGCCGCCATCAGCTTGTCGCCCAAGACTTTTTCCGTGCGCGCCTTGAACGGCAGTTTTTCAGCCGCGCCCACCGCGCTCAACAGGGCCTTGCCGGACGGCACGGGCACGCCCTTGTCCGAGCCCATGAACACCACCAGTTTCTTGCCGCCATCCGGCAAGGCTTTCCTGACCACGCGGTTGACCTCGTCCAGACTCACCGTGGGCAGCATTTCTTTGACGTAGAGATATTCCGTCTCGATGCCGGGGATCGATTCCCGCTCCAGGAAATTGCGCACATATTCAGCCACGTAGCCGGACGAGTCCGACTTGTCGCGTTCCTTGTAGGCTTGCTCATAGCTGAGCAGCATGTTTTTCTTGCTGCGATCGAGCTCGGCGGCGCTGAAGCCGAACTTGCGCGCGCGCGCGTTTTCCCGCACCAGCGCGTCGATCGCCGGCACGGCGCCGGCCTTGCCCAGCAAGGCATAGGCGCTGAACGATTTATAGCCGCGCACCAGCTTGCCCGTGTTACTGCCACCCTGGATGAAGGGGGGATTTTCTTGCTGCGACAATTCCTGCATGCGCGCGCTGAGCATGTCGCCATACAGGTTTTCAATCATTTTGTCGCGGTAATCGCCGATGCTGACCTCGCTTTTCATGTCTTCCACGGGATAGCGGATGAACAGCATATTGTTGCTCGCCTCCTTGTCGGTGACCACCAGCGCTTCCGTCGCCGCCCGCGTCGGCACCTTCGCATATTCGCGCGGGCGCTCGTGGGCGGGATTTTTCAGCTGGCCGAAATGCTGCTCGATCATTTTTTCCGCTTCGGCCGGCTCGATATCGCCCACCACCACGACGGCCATCAAGTCGGGCCGGTACCAATCCTGGTAAAAACGGCGGATGGCGTCGTGCTGGAAGGTTTTCAGGATCGCTTCCTTGCCGATCGGCAGGCGGCTGGCGTAGCGCGAACCGTTGAACAGCTTGGGCAACAGCACCTTGTTCATACGGTCTTCCGCGCCCTTGCCCAGGCGCAGTTCCTCGAGCACGACGGCGCGCTCGCTGTCGATATCGGCATCGTTGAAGGACAAGCCCTGGGCCCAGTCTTGCAGCACCAGGAAGCCCTTGTCCAGGTTTTCCTTCTTGTCGGTCGGAATCGGCAACACGTAGACAGTTTCGTCGAAGCTGGTGTAGGCGTTCAAATCGGCGCCGAACTTCACGCCGATCGACTGCAGGTAAGAAATAAGTTCGCTTTTCTTGTAATGCGTGGAACCGTTGAACGCCATGTGCTCGGTGAAATGCGCCAGACCCTGCTGATCCTCGTCCTCCAGCATGGAACCGGCCTTGACCACCAGGCGCAATTCCACTTTTTTCTCCGGCTTGCCATTCTTTTGAATGTAGTAGGTCAAGCCATTGGCCAGTTTCCCCACTTTCACTTGCGGCCCGATGGGAATCGCGTCGCTCAACTTGAGCTCGGCGTGCGCCAGAAAGGAGCAAGCCAACAGGGCCGCACCGGAGATCATTCGCAATTTGCTGGAGTTCATTTGTTCTCGTGGTGAATACAGATTCACGCACATTACACCGATTCCCTTAATCCGGGCTTTATTTGGCACAAGAGCCCGTTAAAAAAAACGCTCGCGCAGTGTCGCGCCAGGCGCGGGGAAGGCTGGCCAGTCGCACGCCGGCGGGCCCGCTCTGCTACACTGGCAAGGCCGGCAATGTAGTCGGTACAACAATACGTCTTCGGGGCGGGGTGCGATTCCCCACCGGCGGTATGACCGGCAACGGTCGAGCCCGCGAGCGCTTGCGAAAGCAAGGTCAGCAGATCTGGTGCGATGCCAGAGCCGACGGTATAGTCCGGATGAAAGAAGATGTGCGCTGTCCCTGTCCCCTATCGAGCGATCGATGCGGGCGGCCGTCGGCATGCGCTTGCCCTGAAGCGTTTTTCGCCTTGATGCGAGGAGCGTTTCACATGTTAGTCAGTCAATTTAATCCCTTTACCCTCACATCCTCCGACCTGGAGGGCCGCATGCGCGCGGCCCTGGAAGCCATGCGCGCCGGCATCCCGGTGATCTTGCTCGACGATTTAGAGCGCGAAAACGAGGCCGACCTGATCGTCGCCAGCGACCGCCTGACGCTCGAAACCATGGCCCTGCTGATCCGCGAATGCAGCGGCATCGTCTGCCTGTGCCTGACGGCCGAGGCGGTGCGGGCGCTGGACTTGCCGCCCATGGCGCCCGAGAACGGCAGCCGTTACGGCACCCCGTTCACGGTCTCGATCGAGGCCCGCGACGGCGTCGGCACCGGCGTCTCGGCGGCCGACCGCTTGACCACCGTGCGCGCCGCCACCGCGTCCAAAGCCGGACCGGCCGACCTGGTGCGGCCCGGCCACGTCTTCCCGCTACGCGCCACGCCCGGCGGCGTGCTGGCCCGCCGCGGCCACACGGAAGGCGCGATCGACCTGGCCGTGCTGGCCGGCTTGAACCCGGCCGCCGTGCTGTGCGAGTTGATGAATCCGGACGGCAGCATGATGCGCGGCGCGGCCCTCGAGGATTTCGCCGCCCTGCACGGCATGCCCATCCTGAGCATCGCCGACATCATCGCCTGGCGCGGCCGCTAGTCGGGCGCGGCGCCCGCCCACGGTCCGGCGGCGTTTTTATGCCGAATCGGGGCCGCCGGGGCCGTCCGAATGTTAAGATGCGGCCATGACCCCGCAAGCATCACTCTTTATGGCGCTCAAGCACCTGCACCGCGCCGCGATGGCCTGGTTGGGCAGTTGGTGGCGCCTGCTCAACTTTGCCGTGCAAATCTTGTCGCTGGCCCTGTCGCCGTCCAGTTACGCGCGCGCCAACCGTCCCGCGCTGGCGCGCCAACTGGTGCTGGCCACCGCCCCCAATCTGCTCTGGTTCAGCGTGCTGTGCGCCCTCATCAGCCTGGTCTTGATCCGCATCGTCGTGGTCACCGCCCTCAGCTACGGCCTGTCGCAATTCGCGCTGGAAATGGTGGTGCGGGTACTGGTGCTGGAACTCATTCCGCTGACGGCGGCCCTGTTCGTCGCCCTGCGCATCACCCTGCCCGACGCCATCGAATTCGCCCAGTTGCGCGCCCGCGGCACCCTCGACGCCCTGCAAAGCGAGGGCGCCGACTTGCTGCACCGCGAATTTTTCCCGCGCGTGCTGGCCGGCGTCTTCGCCACCTGGATGCTGGCCGCCGTCAGCTGCGTGCTCGCGCTGGTGCTGGCCTACCTGACCATCTACGGCTTCACGCCCTGGGCCCTGCAAGGCTACACGCGCGTGGTGGGCCAGGTCTTCAACCCGGCCGTGACCCTGATCCTGGCGCTGAAGATCGTCTTTTTCAGCTTTGCCGTCGCCCTCATTCCGATGTCGTCCGCGTATTATGCCGACGATGCCGACGATGCCGGCCCGCGCGGGCGGCGACGCGGCACGCACGGCCTGTCGGAAATGCTGCGCCTGTTTTCCGTCATCCTCATCATCGAGATCGCCTCGCTGATGGGCAACTACTACTGAACGATCGCCCATGACTGAAGAAACTTCCCCCGCGGCGCCCCTGCCGGCCGCGCCGCCCCCGGTGCGCAACGCCGAATTCAAGGCCGCTTTGCTGCTGCTGATGATGTTCGCACTGGTGGCCGGCGCCGTGCTTTACCTGATGTACGCGCGCGGCGCCTTCGAGTCCACCCAGCGCCTGGTGCTGCTGGCCGAGGATTCGGAAGGCGTCGTCGTCGGCATGGACGTCACCTTCGCCGGCTTCCCGATCGGGCGCGTGCGGCGCATCGAACTGGGCGCCGACGGCAAGGCCAGGGTGCTCGTCGACGTCCCCCGCGACGACGCCCACTGGCTGCGCAGCAGCAGCGTCTTCACCCTGGAACGGGGCCTGGTCGGCGGCGCCAAGCTGCGCGCCTTCAGCGGCATCCCGACCGACCCGGCGCTGCCGGACGGCGCCGCGCGCTCCCTGCTGGTGGGCGACGCCGGCGCCGAAATTCCGCGTCTGCTGGCCGCCGCCAAGGATTTACTGCAAAACCTGACGGCGCTGACGGCGGCCGATTCTTCCCTCGAAATGACCCTGCGCAACGTCAAGGGCGTGACCGAGAAACTCAACGGCCCGGGCGGCGCCATGGGCGTGATCGCCGGCGACGACAAGAATTCGCAAAAACTGATCGAACGCGCCAACGCGCTGCTGGTCTCGGTCGACCGGGTGGCGCTCAAGGCCGACAGCCTGATCGCCAACGCCGACCAACGCGTGTTCGGCAAGGGCGGCGTGATGAACGACGCCCAGGCCACCGTGGTGCAATTGAACGCCCTGCTGGCCGACACGCGCAACAGCCTCAAGAAAATGGATGCCGTGCTGCTCGAGGCGCAAGCCGTCGGCGCCAACGTGCGCGGCGCCACCGCCGACCTGGGGCCGCTGCGCGCCGACGTCGACAGCAATCTGCGCAAGGTCGAGCAACTGGTCAACGAAATCAACCGCAAATGGCCGTTCAAGCGCGACACGGAGATCAAGCTTCCATGACACCCTCACCTTTGAGAATACGCCTGCTGGCGGCCGGCCTGCTGAGCGGCCTGGCCGCCTGCGCCTCCGGTCCGCCGGTGCCGGACTGGCAAATGAATGCGCAAAGCTCGGCCGAGCGCTTCGAGGCGGCTTACCTGGGCGGCAACGACCTGGTCGAGAGCGTCGAATTCAAACGGGCCCGCGCGCAACTGGCCAGCACGGGCCAGGTCGAACTGGTGACACGGGTCGAACTGCTGCGCTGCGCCACCCGCGTCGCCAGCCTGGTGTTCGAGGCTTGCCCGGGCTTCGAAAAACTGCGCCAGGACGCGGCCGCGCCCGAACGCGCCTACGCCGATTATCTGGCCGGCCACGCCACGGCGGCCGCCACCGCCCTGCTGCCACCACAACAGCGGGCGGTGGCCGGCGCCGCCTCGGACACGGCGGCCGCCGCCGCCGCGGCCGCCATTACCGACCCGCTTTCCCGGCTGGTGGCGGCCGGCGCCCTGCTGCGCGCCCACCGCGCCACGCCGGCGCTGCTGGCGGACGCCGTCGCGACGGCGTCCGCGCAAGGCTGGTCGCGCCCGCTGCTCGCCTGGCTGGGAGCGCAAGCCATGCGCGCCGAGCAAGCCGGCGACGCCGCCGAAGGCCGGCGTATCCGCCGCCGCATGGCCCTGGTGCTGGGTAGCGATCCGGCACCCTGACACCACTTTTAACCATCCAACACTGGGAAAATAATGGAAATCGATCAAATGGAAGTCGTCGAACGCGCCAGCGAGGCGGGCGACCGCGCCACCATGCGCCTGAACATGCTCGTCGCGATCACGGTCGCGCTGCTCGCCACCTTCATGGGCGTGTGCAAGGTCAAGGACGACAATATCTGTCAGACCATGCAGCAGGCGCAAGCGAACAAGATCGACCACTGGAGCTATTACCAAGCCCACAATATTCGCGAAGAAATCGCCCGCAGCACCCTGTTGCAGTTGCAACTGAGCGCGGACACGGCGGCGCCGCCGGCCCAGGCCCGCTACCAGGGCGCCATTGCCAGTTACACGGCGCTGGCGGCGGATCAGAAAAAGAAAAAGGAAGAATTGAAGGGCCAGGCCGAACAGGATCAAAAGGATTATGACGGCGCCAACTTCCGTGACGACCAGTTCGACCTGTCCGACGTGCTGCTGGCGATCGCCATCTCGCTGCTGGCGATGACGGCGTTGACGCATCAGCGCTGGTTGTACGCGGTGGCGCTGCTGCCGACTTTTTTCGGCACCGTGATGGGCCTGTCCGGCCTGCTGGGCTGGAGCATCCATCCGAACGGTTTGATACAACTGCTGTCTTGACGACCGCGGGGCGCGCGCCCCGCTCGCACCATCACGAGCTTGGGCGCGGCTTCACAAAATTCACTCCGCTTTCCCACCCGCGGCGGCGCCGTCCCGCGCGGCCGCTTCCCGCAGCTTGTCTTTCTTGCTCTTGCGCGCTCCCTTGACGCCGCCGTGCTCGTCGCTCACGGGCGCGACGAAGGGGGCCGCCGCCTCGAGCGGCTCGAAGCCGGCGATGCGCTCGCGCGGTATCAGCAGGTTTTGACGCTTTTCAATCAGGCGGAAATGCGCCTCGGCGTCGGCGCCGACGAAGCTGACCGCCACCCCGCTCTGGCCGGCGCGCCCGGTGCGCCCGATGCGGTGCGTGTAATCGACCGCGGAACGGGGCAAATCGTAGTTGACCACGGCCGGCAATTGCACGATGTCGATGCCGCGCGCGGCGACGTCGGTTGCCACCAGCACTTGCAGGCGGCTGGCCTTGAAGTCGGCCAGCACCTGGCCGCGGGTGCCCTGGCTGAATTCGCCGTGCAGGGCGCCGGCCTTGATGCCGTTGCGCTGCAGCTTGTCGGCCACGTGCTCGGCCGCGTACTTGGTGGCCACGAACACCAGCACCCGGCTCCATTGCTGATCCAGGATCAAATGCTTGAGCAACTGGGTGCGGCGCGGCGAGTCGACCGCGATGGCGCGCTGCGCGATGGCGGGCGCGTCCTGGGGCAGCGCCTCGACTTCGACCCGCACCGGCTGGCGCAGCAAACCCTCGGCCAGCGCTTGCACCTCGGCCGGGAAAGTGGCCGAGAAAAACAGGTTTTGGCGGCGCTCCGGCAGCAGCGCCAGGATGCGTCCGATTTCCTCGCTGAAGCCCATGTCGAGCAGGCGGTCGGCTTCGTCGAGCACCAGCATGCTCACGGCCGACAACTTGAGCGCGTTCTGTTCGATCAAGTCGATCAGGCGCCCGGGCGTGGCGATGACGATGTCGGCGCCGCCGCGCAAACCCATCATCTGCGGGTTGATCGACACGCCGCCGGTCAGGATGGCGATCTTCAAAGGCACCGGCAAGTGCTTGGCCAGGGCGCGGATGGCTTCGCCGACCTGGCTCGCCAGCTCGCGCGTGGGCACCAGCACCAGGGCGCGCACGCGCCGCTCGCCGCTGCACGGCGTGAGCATGGCTTGCAGCAGCGGCAGCGCGAAGGCGGCCGTCTTGCCGGAACCCGTCTGCGCCGCGCCCAGCAGGTCGGCGCCGCGCAGGATGGCGGGAATGGCGCCGGACTGGATCGGCGTCGGCGTGGCGTAGCCGACCTTGCCGGCCGCGCGCACGAGTGAGGGAATCAGACCCAGTGTGGAAAATGGCATAGCGGGCCTTAGCGTTCGAAAGTGTGAGACCGGCTTGCCGCGCCACAAACGGGCGCGGCCAACCAGGCGGTCAGACCCTCAAGTATAAAGCATGGCGCGCGCCCTGGCGCCGGGACGCGCGCCGCGCCCCGTGCGTGCCCTGCCCCGCGCGCCGTCCCTCAAGTGCGCACGGCCGGCTGGCGCGCGCCCATCAACTGGCGCTTGCCGGCGTCGGAGGCGGCGCTCAGGTCGGCCGGGAAATCGTCGACGTGCACCGACAGGTCGGTGAAGCGGGCGAAGTCCGACATGGCGCGCCGCTCCTCGGCCGTGATCAAGCCATTCGCCGCCGCGCCCGTCACCCAGTCCTGCATCTCCGGCAAGCTTTGCGGGATGGGCGCCAGCGCGCCGGAGTGGAAGGCTGGCTTGAAGCGATGCTCGATCGCTTCCACTTGCGGCAGCAGGGCAAAGGCCAGCTCGCCGCAGGCGATCGGGTCGCTCATGTCTTCGGCCACGAAACAGTCTGCCAGCAGGCGTTCGCGGCTGGCGCCGGCCGTCTGCATGGCTTCGGCCACATAGCCACCGAGGGCGTCGGATGGGGCCCGGTATGGCAGGCCGAAGGGAAACACGATCAGGCGCACCAGGAAGGCCAGCGGGCGGTTCGGGAAGTTTTCCAGCACGCCGATCAGCGCCCCTTGCGCCTTCAGCAGGGCGTCTTGCACAGACCAGTGGGCGTAGGGCGCGTCGGCGTCCTGGCGGCCCTCGTCCTCGTAGCGCTTCAGGGTGGCCGAGATCAGGTACATCTGTGACAGGATGTCGCCGAGGCGGGCGGAAATGCGCTCGCGCCGTTTCAGCTCGCCACCCAGGACGAACATCGACAAGTCGGTCAGCAGGGCGAAGGCGGTCGAGAGCCGGTTGACGGCGCGGTAATACGGCAGCATCTCGGGCGCGGCCTTGTCCGGGGCCGGCGCCAGCAGGGCGGCGCTGACGCCGTAGCACAGGGCGCGCGCCGCGTTGGCGCCGACGAAGCCAACGTGGCCGAAGAAGGCCGCGTCGAAATCGCTCCCGGCCTTGCGCTTGTCGCTTTCCGTGGTGGCGTGCATTTCCTTGAGCACGTAGGGATGGGAGCGGATCGCGCCCTGGCCGAAAATGATCAGGCAGCGGGTCAGGATGTTGGCGCCCTCGACCGTGATGGCGATGGGGATTTGCTGGTAGGCCCGGGCCAGGAAATTGCTCGGCCCCATGCAGATGCCCTTGCCGCCCAGGATGTCCATGCCGTCGTTGACGACCGCCCGGCCCCGTTCCGTGACGTGGTATTTGGCGATGGCCGAGATGACGGCCGGCTTTTCGCCCAGGTCGACGGCCAGCGCCGACAGCTTGCGGGTGGCATCCATCATGTACAGATTGCCGCCCATGCGCGCCAGCGCTTCCTGCACGCCCTCGAATTTGCCGATGGGGCTCTTGAACTGGCGCCGGATGGCGGCGTAGGCGCTGGTGCCGCGCACGGCCATCTTGGCCATGCCGACGTTCGACGAGGGCAGCGAAATGGCGCGCCCGGCCGCCAGGCATTCCATCAGCATGCGCCAGCCCTTGCCGATCCGCTCCTGGCCGCCTATCACCCAGCGCATCGGGATGAAGACTTCGTGGCCCGAGGTGGGGCCGTTCTGGAAGACGGCGTTCAGGGGCCAGTGGCGGCGCCCGATGACGACGCCTTCGTGGCTGGTCGGGATCAGCGCGCAACTGATGCCCAGTTCGCTACCGGGCGCCAGCAAGCCGTCCGGGTCGACGGCGCGGAACGCCAGTCCCAGCAGCGTGGCGACCGGTCCCAGGGTGATGTAGCGCTTGTTCCAGCTCAGGCGCAGGCCCAGGGTCTCGCGGCCCTCGAACTGGCCCATGCAGACCACGCCGACGTCGGGGATGGCGGCCGCGTCCGAACCGGCATAGGGGTTGGTCAGCGCGAAACAGGGTACGTCGACTCCGGCCGCCAGGCGGGGCAGGTAGTAATTCTTTTGTTCGTCGGTGCCGTACTGGAGCAGCAATTCGGCCGGGCCGAGCGAGTTCGGCACCATCACCTGCACCGCCAGCGCCGAGCAGCGGGTCGACAGCTTCATCACCACTTGCGAATGCATATAGGCGGAGAATTGCTTGCCGCCGTATTGTCTAGGGATGATCATGCCGAGGAAACCCTTGTCCTTGGCGAATTGCCAGGCCGCCGGCGGCAGTCCCTGCCATACCTGCGTCGATTCCCAGTCGTTCACCATGTCGCACAATTGACTGGTTTCCTGGTCGAGGAATTGCTGTTCCTCGTCGCTCAGGCGGGGCGCCGGCAGGGCCAGCAATTTATTCCAGTCGGGGCGGCCGGAAAACAGGTCGGCGTCCCACCAGGTGGTGCCCGCTTCGAGCGCGTCGCGTTCGGTCTCCGACATGCGCGGCAAGATGCGCTTGAACAGGGCCAGCAGTTGCGGCGTGAGCAGGCTGCGGCGCAGCGGCTTGCAGGCGAGCAGCAGCGCCGGCAGACCCAGCACGACCAGCAAGACCAGGTTGGCGGCGATGCCGGTGGCGCCGACCGCGTAGCCGAACACGAGCCACAGCGCGATGGCGGCCAGCCACTGCCAGCCGGCCGCCTGGAACAACAGCAGCGCGAGGGTAGCCGGAATGGCCGCCAATATCCAAATTCCCATAACAATTTCTCCCTTTGCGCGGCCGGGGCCGGGCCCGCCTTCGGGATCGGCCCGCGCGCGGGGACGCGGCGGGAACGGGGAAAGCGGGGCGAGCGATGGTCGCAAGTCAAACACGATGGGCCGACGATACCGCGGCGGGCGTGGCGTTTCAGTGCGGTATCGCGCATAAGCGCCCGTTTTGCGCCCGTTTTG
>DMYQ01000130.1:20165-32968 GCA_003482555.1 Janthinobacterium sp.
CCCGTTTTGCGCCATTTCGCCCCGTTTTCCTTGGATTCCAGGGAAACATCGCCCCCGCCTGCAAGAAAAACCACGTTTTAATATCGGTCGATGGGCAGACGCGCCAAATCGCGTTAGTATTCCGAAAGCAATATTAATACGGGAGTAAACTTGTTAGTAATTTTCGGCTTCATCGTCGTCCTGTTTTCCATCTTTGGCGGCTTCGCTTTTCAGGGCGGGCACCTGGCCGCCCTGTTCCAGCCGCTCGAACTGCTGATGATAGGCGGCGCGGCGCTGGGCACCTTCGTCGTCGCCAACGACGCCAAGGCCATCCGCGCCACCCTGAACGCCCTGCCCACCCTGCTGCACAGTTCGAAATACACCAAGTCCCTGTATATGGAGTTGATGGCCATGCTCTACGAGGTGCTGACCAAGATCCGCAAGGAAGGCTTGATGTCGCTGGAAGACGATATCGACGACCCGTACAGCAGCGCGATCTTTCTCAAGTACCCGCGCATCCTGGCCGACGAGCACATCCTGGAATTCATCACCGACTATTTGCGCCTCATGGTATCGGGCAATATGGACGCCTATCAGATCGAAAACCTGATGGACAATGAAATCGAGACCCACCACGAAGACGGTGAAATGCCGATCCAGACCATTGCCCAGCTGGCCGACGCCATGCCGGCCTTCGGCATCGTCGCCGCCGTCATGGGCGTGGTACACACCATGGCGTCGGTGGGGCTGCCGCCGGCCGAGCTGGGCGTGCTGATCGCCGACGCCCTGGTCGGCACCTTCGTCGGCATCTTGCTGGCCTACGGCTTCGTCGCGCCGCTGGCCAGCCTGCTGCGCCGCAAGCACCACGAAGCGTCGAAGATGTATCAGTGCGTGAAGGTGACAATACTGGCCAGCCTGAACGGCTACGCGCCGGCGCTGGCCGTCGAATTCGGCCGCAAGGTCATATCCGCCAGCGAAAGACCCTCCTTCGCCGAGCTGGAAAAACACGTGCGCCAGCTCAAGTCGCGCTGAAAACCCCGTTCCGGGGCGCCGCTTATTGCTTCGGGCAGACGCTCGCGGGCGCCTGCTGCAGCGCCTGCACGGCGATGCGCCGGCCACCCACCTGCAAATCCTTGACGCGCGGCGCCAGCAATTGATAGTCGCCGCCCGCCAGCTTGCGGCGCAGGGACGCACACTGGACCAGCTCGTCGGGCAGTTTCCCCAGCCCGCTCCAGAGCCCGTCGGCGCCTTCGGCGAACAGCATCGAGCGCGTCCCGCTTGGGCCGTCGAGCAGCAAGACTTCGGCCTTGCCGTCGCCACCGACATCCATCAGGTAGGCGTCGCACAGGCTGGCGCTCAGGCGCAGGCAGGCCGGCGCCTCCCATTGTTGCGACAAGGGGCTCCAGTCCTGGCGCAGGAAGCTGTCCGGCAGGCGCGCGCCGGCAGGCCACCGCACCGTGATATTGGCGGCGATGTCGGACGGCGCCGCCGCGACCAATGCGGAACGCGCTTCGTCATTCAATGCCGCGCTCGCGCGCGCGCGTATCCGCGCCGCGTCCGCGCCCGCAGCGCGCTTCGTCAGCGTCAACAGGGCGGCGCGCCCATAGCGAGCGCCTTCGTGGCGCAAGTAATCGAAATCGAATTTGTCGGCGCCGACCTTGCCGGCGTCGAAACGCGCCATCTGGTCGTCCACGGCCAGCCGGGCCGGGTCGGCCAGTGGCGAAAACAGGGCCAGCAGGACGGCCAGGATCACGAAGGCGGTCGCCACATTGACCCCGGCGATGCCGGCCAGCCACGGGCCGCGCCGACGCGCCGCCCAGGCATAGCCGAGCGCGTAACAGGCGGCCACCAGCACGCAGGCGGCGCCGGCGATGCGGTCGGCGCTCCAGCCGTGGCTGTGCACGCGCACTCCCAGCGCATAGGCGGCGATCGCCGTCAGCGGCAGCGGCAACAGGGCCGCCAGGCGCGCGCTGACGCCGACCAGGCGCGCCACGCTGGCGCTCACCTCGCCGCTCTGGAAGGCGGCGTTGATCAGCACCACCAGCACGGCGCTGGTGCCGAGCAGGACGGCCGCCGCGTGGCGCGTCGCCCACAGGATGGCGAGGCCGGTGAACGGCAGGCTGAGCATGAAGCCGGCGACCATCAGGGCGGCCACCGGCAAGATCCACGACAGCAGCACCAGCAGCAAGGTGCGGATGCCGCGCACGATGGCCGGGCGCACGTCGCTCAAGTGCATGGCCGCCGCAAAGGCGAAACCCAGCACCGGCATCGTGAACCAGAGTTTGTCGAGCAAGATTTTCAGGACATCGAGCTTGACCAGCATGAACAAGGCCGCGCCCAGTTGCAGCACCAGCCACAGCACGCCCACGAAAAGGCAGGAAAACAGCAACTGGATGGCGAGCTTCCACGCCGCCTCGAAATAAGCGGGATAGCGGGCGATGCGGCGCCCGTCCTGCGCGCCGGCCAGCACCAGGGCCTGGGCGATAAAAAATCCCGGCACGCACACCACGAACAGCAGCGGAAACTGTTCCGCTTGCGGCGCGACGCGCCAGATCCGGTACACGCTCAGCCCGGCGGCGATGAGGCCGGCCGCGCCTATCCAGACGGCGCACCGGGACGGCGCCAGATGCCCCAGGCTGGAGATCAGCAGCACCGGCAAGAGTATGGCGAGCAAGACCAGCGGCGAAAACAGATAGGGATCGGTGCTTGGCCAGGCCCGCGCCTGATCGGCGCGGTACAGGAAATAGAGTAGCGCGCCCATCAGCAGGCCGACGGCCAGCCGCGCCAGCGCCACCGGCATCGTCACGGCGGCGTCGAGCAGGGAGTTGTCGTGTGGCGCGTCTTGCTGCATGGGCTTATCCTGCATAGTCTATCCTTTTTTGGCCTATCCTTTTATGGTCTATCCTTTTACCTGGGCGATGGATCAGCCGCGTCCGCGGACGGGTCGGCGCGATTGTATCGCATTACCATTTACTCAACAACTTGAGGCAGGCGCGCGTCCGGCCGCAGCGGCAGCGATTGCAGCGCGGCAAAGACCAGCTCCGGCGCCAGGAACAACCACAACAGCGGCGCCCCCGTCGCGGCCAGGGCCCAAGCCATCCACAGCGAAAACAGCAGGCGGGCGGCGGCGTCGTAACGCCCGAAGCGGCGCTCCGGGTGGCGCAAGCGCAGCGCCGCCCAGACCAGCACCACGCTGCCCAGCAGGCAGCAGATCAGCACGTGGAAGGGCGCGAAGGCCGGCAAGGGCAAGCCGCCCAACCCCGCATTGAGCGCCGACAGATGCTCGCGCAGCGCGGCGAAGCTCCAAGGCGTGGCGAAAGGCGCGGTCATCAGCACATCATAAACGGCGCTGGCGCGCACGATACGGCGAAAACCGGACGATGAAACGACAAGCATGACAATCTCCCGAGTAATGTCAGCGCACATGCTAAAGCCTGGAGTACACTCCATGGTCAAGCCATATCGGAGACGCTTACCATGCACATCGGAGAAATGGCCGCCGCCACGGGACTCAGCCGTGACACCCTGCGCTACTATGAAAAGCGCGGCCTGTTGCGCGCCGGCCGCGGCGGCAATGGCTATCGCGACTACCCGCCCGAAGCGGTCGACTCGCTGCGCTACATCCGCCTGGCGCAAAGCCTCGGCTTCACCCTGGCCGAAATCGAGGCCGACCTGCCCCTGCTGGCGGCGCCCGACGAGGCGGCGCCGCAACTGCGCGCGGCCCTGCAACGCAAGTTGGCCGACCTCGACCTGCGGATCGCCGGCCTGACCGGCTTGCGCGGCGAACTGGCGCGCCGCCTCGAGCAAGACATGGCCGCCTGCCCCCTGGTCGCCCCATTAGCCCCCCGCAATTTAGTCGGGACGCACCGGGCCGGCTAACAACGTTATAATGCGCGGGCGTCAAGCGGCTTTACCGCCGTCAATTCCCAACCGTTTTAGCCCTGGCCCGCCACGTGAATCCACATCTCGATCAATTGCAACCGTATCCGTTTGAAAAACTGCGCCAGTTATTTGCCGAGGTGACAGTCAATCCGGAGTATTCCGCCATCAGCCTGGGGATGGGCGAGCCCAAGCACCCGACCCCGCCTTTCATCGAGCAGGCGCTGATCGACAATCTCGCCGGCCTGGCCACGTATCCGACCACGATCGGTTCCCCGGCGCTGCGCGCCGCCATCGCCGGCTGGCTGGAGCGCCGCTACGGCTTGCCGGCGCTCGACCCCGCCACCCAGGTGCTGCCCGTGAACGGTTCGCGCGAAGCCCTGTTCGCGCTGGCGCAAACGGTGATCGACCCGGGCGCCAGGGCGCTGGTGATCAGCCCGAATCCCTTTTATCAGATCTACGAGGGCGCCGCCTATCTGGCCGGGGCCGAACCGTATTTCGTCAATTCCGACCCGGACCGCAATTTCGGCTGCGATTACGACAGCGTCCCGGCCGCCGTCTGGGAAAGGGTGCAATTGCTGTTCCTGTGCTCGCCCGGCAATCCGACCGGCGCCACGCTCACCCTGACGGATTGGGAAAACCTGTTCGCGCTGTCCGAGCGTCACGATTTCGTCATCGCCGCCGACGAGTGTTACTCGGAAATTTACCACGGCGAGCAAGCGCCGCTGGGCGCGCTGCAAGCGGCCCACATCCTCGGCCTGTCCTCGGTCGAGCGCCCGTACGCGCGCCTGGTGGTGTTTTCCAGCCTGTCGAAGCGCTCCAATGTGCCCGGCATGCGTTCTGGCTTCGTTGCCGGCGACGCCGAAGTATTGAAAAAATTCCTGCTTTACCGAACCTACCACGGCGGCGCCATGAGCCCCACCGTGCAGGCGGCCTCCGTCGCGGCCTGGAACGACGAGACCCACGTCGAAGAAAATCGCGCCAAATACCGCGCCAAGTTCGCCGCCATCACCCCGCTGCTGCGGCAAGTGATGCAGGTGGAATTGCCCGACGCCGGCTTTTATCTGTGGGCCGACGTCAGCCGCACCGGCTTGACCGATACGCAATTCGCGCAGCGCCTGTACCGGGAATATAATGTTACCGTATTACCTGGCAGTTTCCTGGCGCGGGAGGCGCACGGCATCAACCCCGGCAGCAACCGGATCCGCATGGCGCTCGTCGCCGAGGCCGAGGAAGGCCTGGAAGCGGCGCGCCGCATCGTGCGGTTCTGCCACACACTCACAGCACACACCCAATAAAGTACATCATGAGCCAACAATTAGAACAGATTATCGAGCAAGCCTGGGAACAACGCGCCGACATCACGCCCGTCACCGGTAGCGTGGAATTGCGCAACGCGGTCGCCCACGTGATCGCCGGCCTCGACGAAGGCAGCATCCGCGTCGCGCAAAAGAGCGGCGCCGACTGGGTCGTCAACCAGTGGGTCAAGAAGGCGGTCTTGCTCTCCTTCCGCCTGGAAAACAATAGCGTGATGACCTCCGACGGCACCATGCAGTTCTACGACAAGGTGCCGACCAAGTTCGCCCTCTACACGGAAGACGATTTCGCCAAGGGCGGTTTCCGCGTGGTGCCGCCGGCCGTGGCCAGACGCGGCAGCTTCATCGGCAAGAACGTGATCTTGATGCCATCCTTCGTCAATATCGGCGCCTACGTCGACGAGGGCACCATGGTCGACGCCTGGGCCACCGTCGGCTCGTGCGCGCAAATCGGCAAGAACGTGCATCTGTCGGGCGGCGTCGGCATCGGCGGCGTGCTCGAACCGATGCAAGCGAACCCCACCATCATCGAAGACAATTGCTTCATCGGGGCCCGCTCGGAAATCGTCGAAGGCGTCATCGTCGAGGAAAACTCGGTCATTTCGATGGGCGTCTACATCGGCCAGTCGACCAAGATCTACGATCGCGCCAGCGGCGAAGTGACGTACGGCCGCGTGCCGGCCGGCTCCGTCGTGGTGGCCGGCAACCTGCCCTCGGACGATGGCAAGTACAGCCTGTACTGCGCCGTGATCGTCAAGCGGGTCGACGCCAAAACGCGCGCCAAGACCGGCATCAACGAATTGTTGCGCGGTATTTAAGTTTATTTGAGCTGTTTGCCGGCTTGCCGGTTTTTGTCACATTGTGATTTGATTGAGGAGCGCACGATGGCCATGGAACGCTTATTCCTGCTGATGAAGGAAAAGAACGCATCGGATATGTTTTTAGCGGTCAATTCCCCCGTCCACTTGAAAATCAATGGGAATCTGATTCCCATCAATCAGCAAAAACTGGAGATGGACAATATCCAGGCCTTGCTGGCCGAAATCTGCACGCCCGAGCAAATGGCCGAACTGGAAACGGAAAACGAACTCAATATGGGCGTTTCGGTGCCCAACCTGGGCCGTTTCCGCTTGTCGGCCTTTCGCCAGCGCGGCACCATTTCGGCCGTCTTCCGTTTCGTGCCGCGCAATATCCCGGTGCTGGCCGACCTGGGCCTGCCCCCCATCCTGGCCGAACTGATCATGGAAAAGCGGGGCTTGATGCTGATCGTCGGCTCGACCGGCTCGGGCAAGTCGACCACCATCGCGGCCATGCTCGATCACCGCAACGAATTGCGCTCCGGTCATATCCTGACCCTGGAAGACCCGATCGAATACCTGTTCAAGCACCGCCGCTCCATCGTCAATCAGCGCGAAATCGGCAGCGACACCAAGGATTTCTCGACGGCGCTGCGCAATTCCATGCGCCAGGCGCCCGACTGCATCCTGATCGGCGAAATCCGCGACAAGGAAACCATGATGGCGGCCCTGGCTTACGCGCAATCGGGGCATCTGGTGCTGGCCACCCTGCATGCCAACAATAGTTATAACGCCCTCAACCGCATCATCAGCTTTTACCCGATCGAAAACCGCGCCGCCCTGCTGCAAGATCTGGCCTCGACCGTCAAAGCCATCGTCTCGCAGCGCCTGCTGCGCTCGGCCAATGGCGGCGTGCGCACGGCGGCCGTGGAAATCATGGTCAACACGCGCCATATTTCCGACTTGATCGAGCAGGGCGACATCGGCCAGATCAAGGAAGCGATCGAGCGCAGCATGTCGCCCGGTTCGCAATCGTTCGAACTGGCCTTGCTGAAACTGGTGCAGGATGGCGTCATCACCCAGGAAGAAGGCTTGGCCAACGCCGACTCGCCCACCAATTTGCTGTGGCTGCTCAACAACGGCCCGGACAGCAAGACCGTCGATACCGACGCCAAGCCGCCCGACGAAGCTTCCTTCACCGAATTCACGCTCTCCACTTGATATGACCATGACCGTCTACGGCATCCCGAATTGCGATACCGTCAAAAAGGCCCGCGTCTGGCTGGCCGACCAGCAACAAGCGTTCACCTTTCACGATTTCAAGAAGCAAGGCCTGGAGCGCGCCACCGTCGCGCAATGGCTGCAGCAGTTGAAGTGGGACGTGCTGGTCAACCGCAAGGGCACGACCTGGCGCAACTTGCCGGACGAGCGCAAGGCCGCCACCGTCGATGCCGCCAGCGCCCTGGAACTGATGCTCGAATTCCCTTCCGTGATCAAGCGGCCGGTGTTGCACACGGCGCAGCAATGCCACGTCGGCTTTTCCGACGCCCAATACCGCCAGATTTTCAAGCTCATTTGACCGCCAGCCGCGAGCGCGCCAACTTCGCGCCGCGGCCGACGGGATTTTCCGCCTTTCACCATTTCATTCCACTATGATCCATTCCAAGACCCTCGCACTGACCGAGAAACTGCTCGCCCTCTCTTCCGTCACCCCCGACGACAAGGGTTGCCAGCGCCATTTGATCGATTTGCTGGAGCCGCTGGGCTTTATTTGCGAAACCATCGAATCGAACGGCGTCACCAATCTGTGGGCGCGCAAGGGCGACACCAGTCCGCTGCTGGTCTTCGCCGGCCACACCGACGTGGTGCCGACCGGCCCGGTCGAGCAGTGGCGCTCGGAACCGTTCATCCCGACCCACCGGGACGGCAAGCTGTACGGCCGCGGCGCGGCCGACATGAAGACCTCGATCGCGGCCATGGTCGTGGCCTGCGAGGAATTCATCGCCGCCCGCCCAGGCCACGGCGGTTCGATCGGCTTCCTCATCACCAGCGATGAGGAAGGCCCGGCCACCGACGGCACCGTCATCGTGTGCGACATGTTGAAGGCGCGCGGCGAACAGATCGACTATTGCCTGGTCGGCGAGCCGACCTCGGCCAACGTGCTGGGCGACATGATCAAGAACGGCCGCCGCGGCTCGCTGGGCGGCAAGCTGACCGTCAAGGGCGTGCAGGGTCATATCGCCTATCCGCAACTGGCGAAAAACCCTATCCACCTGGCCGCGCCCGCGCTGGCCGAACTGGTGGCGGAACAGTGGGACGCCGGCAACGAATACTATTTGCCCACCTCCTGGCAAATGTCGAATATCCACGGCGGCGCCGGCGCTTCCAACGTCATCCCGGGAGAAGTGGTGATCGACTTCAACTTCCGCTTTTCCACGGCCAGCACCTTCGAAGGCTTGAAGGAGCGCGTGCACGCCATCCTCGACCGCCACGATGTCGATTACGATTTGCGCTGGACCCTGAACGGGCGCCCTTTCCTGACCCCGCGCGGCCAGTTGAGCGATGCGCTATCGTCGGCGATCCTGGCGGAAACCGGCATCGAAACGGAGTTATCGACCACCGGCGGCACTTCCGATGGCCGTTTCATCGCTCAGATCTGCCCGCAGGTGATAGAATTCGGGCCGCCCAATGCAAGTATCCACAAGATCGACGAGCACATCGAACTGCGCTACATCGATCCGCTGAAGAATATCTACCGGCGCACGCTGGAAAATTTACTGCCCTGACGAGTTCCAGGCCCCGAGTTTCGCCCCGAGTATCCAGGCCTATTAAAGGGCCGCCCTTTTTTTCGAGATTGCCATGACCCCGACCTCTTTCAGCACGCCGCGCGACCTCTTGCGCTACGCCGTCACCCGTTTCAACGGCGCCAAGTTGTTTTTTGGCCACGGCAGCGCTGAAGCGTTCGACGAGGCGGCTTACCTGATCCTGCACACCTTGAAGCTGCCGCTGGACAAGCTGGAACCCTTCCTCGACGCCAAATTGCTGCCCGAAGAAGTGGCGGCCGTGCTGGCCGTGATCGAGCGCCGCGGCGTGGACCGGGTGCCGGCCGCCTACATCACCCGCGAAGGCTGGCTGGGCACCTACAATTTCTATGTCGACGAGCGCGTGATCGTGCCGCGCTCCTTCATCGCCGAGCTGATCCCCGAGTTCTTTTCGCCGTGGGTGCCCGAGCCTGAAAACATCGTCAACATCCTGGAACTGTGCACCGGCTCCGGCTGCCTGGCCATCATGTTGGCCGACGCCTTCCAGAACGCCAGCGTGGACGCGGTCGACATTTCGCCGGACGCCCTGGCCGTGGCGCGCCGCAACGTCTCCGACTACAAGCTGGAAGCGCGCGTGAACCTGATCGAGTCCGACCTGTACCAGAATGTGCCGGACAAGAAATACGACCTGATCATCAGCAACCCGCCGTATGTGAACTCCGGTTCGATGGCTAAATTGCCGCAGGAATACCTGCACGAACCGCAGATCGCCCTCGACGGCGGCAGCGACGGCATGGACCTGGTGCGCAAGATCGTTGCCGGCGCCGCCGAGCGCCTGAGCGAAGACGGCATCTTGATGATTGAAATCGGCAACGAGCGCGCCTTCGCCGAAGCCGCGTTTGGCGAGCTGGGCCTGACCTGGCTCACCACCAGCGCCGGTGACGACATGGTCTTCCTGTTGACTGCCGACCAGTTGCGCCTAAACTGATGCCCTGATGCCCTGATGCCCTGATGCCCTATTGCCCTATTAAGTATTAAAAACCGGCGGCGGGAAAGCCCGCCCCGCTCATGCACACCAGTACCTCAACGCCAGCAAGACCGGGGTTGTGTTCTACACCCCGTTCCCATAATCAAAGCACAAAATGATACGTTTTATACAAGTAAGCCTGATGCGCGGCATCAAACCATTGTTGGATCAAGTCGACGTCACCCTCAATCCGGGCGACAAGATCGGCTTGATCGGTGCCAATGGCGCCGGCAAATCCAGCCTGTTCGGCCTGCTGCGCGGCGAGTTGCACCCGGACATGGGCGAGATCGATTTCCCGGCCAAGTGGCGCATGGCTTACGTGGCCCAGGAAACGCCGGCGCTGGAGCGTGCCGCGCTCGATTACGCGATCGACGGTGACATCACCCTGCGCAAGCTGGAAGCTGAATTGCTGCGCCTGGAAGCGGAACCGGAAACGACGGAAAACGGCATTGCCATCGGCAATATGTACAGCGCCCTGGCCGACGCCGACGCCTACACGGTGCAGTCGCGCGGCGAGCAATTGCTGCTCGGCCTGGGTTTTTCGCTGGACCAGATGCAACAACCGGTGGCCAGCTTTTCCGGCGGCTGGCGCATGCGCCTGAATCTCGCGCAAGCGCTGATGTGCCCGTCCGACCTGCTGCTGCTCGATGAACCGACCAACCACTTGGATCTGGATGCCATCATCTGGCTGGAAGACTGGCTCAAGCGCTACGCCGGCACCCTGATCATCATTTCGCATGACCGCGACTTCCTCGATGAAGTCGTGAACGTCGTCGTGCACATCGACGAGCGCAAGCTGAAGCGCTATTCGGGCAACTATTCCGGCTTCGAGCGTCAACGCAACGCGCAACTGATACTGGCCGCCGGCGCGCTGGAAAAGCAGACCCGTCAACGGGCCCATCTGGAATCCTTCGTCAACCGTTTCAAGGCGCAAGCCTCGAAAGCCCGTCAGGCGCAAAGCCGCATGAAGGCCCTGGCCAAGATGGAAGAGCTGGCCCCCCTGCGCGCGGCGGCCGAGTTTTCCTTTGAATTCCGCGAGCCTTTGAGCGCGCCCAATCCGCTGCTGGTGCTGGAAGACGTGGATGCCGGTTACAACATCGAAAACGCCGAAACGGGCGTCGCGACGAAGAAAACCATCGTCAACGGCATCAATTTCTCGCTGCAAATCGGCCAGCGCATCGGCTTGCTGGGCGTGAACGGGGCCGGTAAATCGACCCTGATCAAGACCATCGCCGGCGAACTGGAACCGTTGACCGGCGACGCCGTCATCGGCAAGGGCTTGTCTATCGGTTACTTCGCCCAGCACCAGGTGGAAATGCTGCGCCACGACGAATCGCCGCTGTGGCACCTGGGCAAGATCGCGCCCGGCGTGCGCGAACAGGAATTGCGCAACTTCCTGGGCGGCTTCAACTTCCCCGGCACCATGGTGACGAGTTCGATCCGCCCGTTTTCCGGCGGCGAAAAGGCGCGCCTGGCCCTGGCCCTGATCGTCTGGCAGCGCCCCAACCTGCTGCTGCTCGATGAACCGACCAACCATTTGGATCTGGAAACGCGGGAGGCGCTGACCATGGCGCTGGCACAATTCGAAGGCACCCTGGTGGTCGTCTCGCATGATCGCCACTTGCTGCGCGCCACCACCGACCAATTCATCATCGTTGCCGACGGCATGTTGCAACCGTTCGACGGCGATCTGGACGACTACAAGGATTGGCTGTTCAAGACCAAGCTGGGCAAAGGCACCACCGTGCTGCCGGCCGCCGGCAAGGACAACAAGACCGACTTCCCGGTGGCGCCAACCATCGCGCCCGCCGCGCCGGCCGTCGACAAGAAAGACCAAAAACGCCAGGACGCCGAAGAGCGCCAGCGCCTGACCGCACTGCGTAAACCGATCGAAAACAAGATCAAGCGCCAGGAAGAGCAAATCGCCAAGCGCAATGCGCAAAAGGAAGAAGTCGACGCCAAGCTGGGCGAGCCGGGCATCTACGACGCGGGCAACAAGGCCAAGCTGAAGCAATTGCTGGCCGACCAGACCTTCTTCACGAAGGATCTGGCGCAACTGGAAGCGGAATGGCTGGCTTTGCAGGAACAGATGGAAGCGCTGGCCTGAGCAAGTTCCCGTTTTGAAGTTCCAGTTTTGATGCCCGGGAGTAGGCCCTCGGCCTAGCCCCGGGCATGCGCCGGCTCAGGCGCGCTGTTTGGCGCCCGCGCCGGACTTGCGGATCGACATCAATTTGTCGATGTCGACGAGGATCAGACGGCGCCCGTCGACCTCTCCCATTCCCAGCAGATAATCGACTTCCCCGGCCTCCCCGGCGCCGGGAATGGGGCTGATGTCGTCGTTGCACAGCGAAACGATGTCGGTCACGCCGTCGACCACCATGCCCATCACGCAGCTCGACAGTTTCAAGATGATCACATCGGTCAGGGGATCCGTCACCGGCGGCGTGGTGCCGAAGGCAACGCGCATGTCGACAATCGGCATGATCACGCCGCGCGACACGGCCACGCCGCTGATGATGGCGCCCTTCGAGGCGATACGGTCGAGTTCCTTGAGCGGACGCAATTCCTGCACCTTGCAGTAATCGATGGCATATTCCATGCCGCCCAGCCGGAAGCTCAGATATTGCTGGCGCAGCTCTTCGGCGGGGCGACCCCGGCCGGTTTCGGCGGCTTGCATGTTCATACGATTCCTTTGTCTGGACTTGCCTGGACGGTGGCGCGCCGCCGAGAAAATCGGCGGGCGCGAGCATAGGCCATGCTAACCAGAGAGTCATACGCGGGCGTTGAGGAACATCAATCCCGATACCAAGCCGGGCGCCGCCACCAGTCGAAAAACGCAAGTTTTCACAATATGCAAGGGCAGCAATTCCTTTGTTACATCAAACCGCTTCACGCTACAATGGAATACGACAGTCTTTCCTTTCAATTACCTAGGTCTCCCATGCTTCAATGGCTGCAGCGAATGTTTTCCAAACCGGCCGACGCGCCGGCGCCATTGCCGAGAGCCGTCGCGCCCGCGCCGCCCGCGCCCGTGCCCGTGCCC
>DMYQ01000279.1 GCA_003482555.1 Janthinobacterium sp.
TTTTTGGAAAGTATACGGGAAATGACGCGCGTTTACAATATGCATTACCAAGAATGTAGCACTACACTAGTTTCCTTACACCACCGTTTCCGGCAGTCCCCGTTGTCTTGCAACTACTTGATTTCGCTACTCTTTCAGCGGGGAGGCGAACTATAGCAAAGCCGCCCCTATCCTGGCAAGGATTTTCTACCTGGCATCATCATCGATGCCGCCAGGCGTCACTCCAGGCCCGGTTTTATGCAGACTGTCGCAATTCCGTGGCGCGCCGCCCTTGCCCTGTCTAGTGTTACACCATCCCGAGATGCCGACGGGGCAATCATTATCCGATTTCGGCGCGAAAATGGGGCGTGCCCACTGAGCGCTCAGTTAAACTTGCCGATTGCATAGAACGATTATTGCGCGTGAAAGCCTCAACATGTTTCCAATAAACACACCAGAACAGCTACTCAAGACCGTCGGGGACGGACTCCATCGCGGCTTTGACGCGACCGCCACCTGGGTTACCCAACTGTCGTGGTGGAAGTTTTTCCTGTTCGCGGCCCTGGCTCTGATCGCTTCTTCCATCTTGCAGGAAGAATTGTTTTCATCCGGCTCCGATGAGGAGGTGGTGGTCAAGGCGGACAAGCGGCCAAAGAAGAGCGGCGACACGAATATCCTGATCGACGATACCGGCATCCACTTCAACCCCCGCAACAGCAAAGCCAGGCATGGGGCCGGCAAGGCGTCGAGTGCGAGCGCTTCGGCCAGCACGGACAGCGACGAGGACGGCGAAGCGCAAGCGGGCGAATCGGACGAAAGGGTGGCGCCGGTGCCGCCCGTGCCGCCCGTCAAGCCCGTCAAGCCCGCCAAGCCCGCCTCCCCCGTCAGCACCGACGCTTCCGGCGAAGAAGTGCATATCGACTTGCCGCCGCAAATAGGCGAGGAATTGTCGAACGCGATCGAAGAAGCCGTTGACGATGCGGCGGAGCAAAAGGTGACGCGTTACCACAAGCAAGCCTCGACCTGGTTCAAGAGCTTCGTCTCCTTGCTGGTATTGGGCTTGTTCGCCACCAAGGCCCTGGTCGGGGGCAAGAAACGCGCCGAAGCGCAAACCATGACGGCAAATGCGGCCGCCGAGCGCGAATCCATGCAACGCCAGTTGAGCGAAGCGAAAATGCAGATGATGCAGGCGCAAGTCGAGCCCCACTTCCTCTTCAATACCCTGGCCTCGGTCGAACACTTGATCGTCACCGATCCGCCGCGCGCCTCGGCGATGCAGCGCAGCCTGATCCAGTATCTGCGCGCCGTCTTGCCGCAAATGCGGGAAAACGCCGTGATCACCAACCTGGGCCGCGAAGCCGATATGGTCGTCGCCTATCTGAACCTGCTGAAAATGCGCATGGAAGAGCGCCTGACCGTCGACTTCCAGATCCCGGACACGCTGCGCGGCGCGGCCTTTCCGCCGATGATGCTGCAATCCTTGGTCGAGAACGCCATCAAGCACGGCCTGGAGTGCAAACCGGAAGGCGGCACTCTGACCGTGCGCGCCGAAGTGGCCCAGAATAAATTGCGCGTGTCGGTCACCGACGATGGCCTCGGCTTTGGCGCCGTGCCCAGCGACGGCACCGGACTGGGCTTGCCGACCATACGCGAACGCCTGAAATTGCTGCACGGCGAGCAAGCCAATCTGACCATCGTGCCGAACCTGCCAAACGGCGTGCGCGCCACCATCGAGGTGCCCTACCAGCTCTCCCGGTAGATGATGGCGGACAGGCTTGTCCAAATGCACTCCCCTACAATGAATCGATTGATTAATCGCCCGATTCATTGAATAATCGACACTCGCCAGTTAATAGATAGACCATATAGACATCATGCCTACAGCCATTATTGCCGACGATGAAAGATTGATGCGCGACCAGTTGCGCATGCGCCTGGGTCAGACCTGGCCCGAACTGGAGATCATCGGCGAAGCCAAGAATGGCGACGAGGCGATCGAACTGGCGGCGCAACTTAAGCCGGATTTCACCTTTCTCGACATCCGCATGCCGGGCAAGACGGGCATGGAAGCGGCCCAGGCGATCGGTGACACGAGCCACATCGTCTTCGTCACCGCCTACGACGCCTATGCAGTCGAGGCTTTCGAGCGGGGCGCCATCGATTATGTGCTCAAGCCGCCCGAGCAAGAACGCCTGCAAGTGACGGTCGATCGCCTGAAGGTACGCCTGAACAAGCCGGCCACCGACATGAACAGCAGCGTCACCGCCATGCTCTCGCAACTGGCGGAAAAAATCGTCGCCAAGCCCGCTTACCTGCAATGGATACAGGCCAGCATCGGCCAGGACTTGCGCATGATACCTGTCGACGAAATCCTGTTTTTCCGCTCCGATGAAAAATACACTTGCGTGCAAACGTCAAAATACGAAGCCTTGATCCGCAAGCCCGTGCGCGACCTGGCCGAAGAGCTCGACCCTGCGCTGTTCTGGCAGATCCATCGCGCCACCCTGGTCAATGTGAACGCGATCGAAGGCGTCACGCGCGACATCCGCGGCCGCCACTTGGTGCTGATCAAGGGCAAGCCGGACAAGCTGGAAGTGAGCCGCAGCTTCCTGCACCTGTTCAAGCAAATGTAATCGGCGGCGCCCGGCGAGCGCCGGGCGACACACTTCCGTTCCCCTGCGCCATATCAAACCGCGCCCCGCCCTTCGCTCTACTATCGTCACTGACATCCCCGTCCGGAGCGACACGATGAGCGGAACGAGCACTTCCCGGCTGCGCGGCGTGGCGCCGTTGCTGGCCGCCCTGCTCTTGCTGGCCCTTCCCGTCACCATCGCAAATCGCAAGGCGGCGAAGTCGGCGGCGCGCGCGCGCAAGGACAAGGACGCCGACGCCGACGCCACCATCAAGGTTGACGTCAGGCAAATGATCTTGCATGCCAACCCGGCCGCCGCCGCCATGTTTGGCACCAGCGCGCAAGCGATGCGCGGCGTCGCCCTCGACAAATTCATCCCGCGCGACTTGCGCATGCCGGAAGGGCAGGCAACGCTGGGCCATTTCGGCGACGCCGGCATGCGCATGATGGGACGGCGCGCCACGGATTACGCGGTGACGGGCCGGAAAGCAAATGGCGATCAATTTCCCTTGGAAGGCTCCATCTCCAGCCAGGTCGAACACAGGCAGCCGGCCTACACCATCGTCTTGCGCGACATCAGCGCGCGCAAGCAAGTCCATGAACAACTGGAACGCTCGTTCTCGCAGCTGCGCCAACTCTCCACCACCCTGCAAACCATACGCGAAGAAGAACGCAAACATATCGCCCGCGAACTGCACGACGACCTGGGCCAGTTGCTAGCCACCCTGCGCCTGGATCTGACCTTGCTGCAACAGCAAGCGGCCGGCAACGGGGAAATGGAACGCATCTTGCGCGGCATGGACGTCTTGATCGTCACGGCCATCACTTCGCTGCGCCGCATCGCCGGCAATCTGCGCCCGCGCGCGTTGGACGAGGGCGGCCTGTATTTCGCGCTGCAAAGCCTGCGCCAGGATTTCATGCAGCGCCACCCCATCCACGTCGAATTGCTGGCCGACGAATCCGACCTGGCCCTGGACGACGCCCACAGCACCGCCATTTACCGCATCGTGCAAGAATCGCTGACCAATATCGCCCGCCACGCCCAGGCGCACAAGGTGACGGTGGCCCTGAACCGGATCGACTCGGAATTATCCATCGTCATCCAGGACGATGGACGCGGCATCGAGGCGAGCGACATGGACAAGGCTTCCTCCTTCGGTTTACTGGGCATGCGCGAACGGGTCTGGGGCTTGCACGGCCACATCGCCATCGCCGGCAACGACGGCGGCAAGGGCGGCACCCGGATCGACATCGTCCTGCCCCTGCACGCGGAAAACCTAATCGGCATAGAGGACGGCCGTTTGGCCGCTCCCCTGCCACACCACCCGGCAT
>DMYQ01000036.1:0-10216 GCA_003482555.1 Janthinobacterium sp.
TCTTGCACCGTCAATTCATTGACGACCGCCTCGACGTCGTCCAGGCCGCGCACGACACGCTCCAGCTCCAACGCTTCCGCCTGGCTGCGCACGCATCCTTTCAGCCAGACCCAGCGCCGCTGCCCCAGCGCCCACACGCTGGTGCGGGCAAAGCGGCCATCGGCCAAGACCGCCTTCTTGACACGCGCAACGATGTCTTCATCGTACAGATAGGAATTCGGCAAGCGGCAGCGGCCCGCGAGGAAGCAAAGTTGCCGCGTTCGACGCGGGAATGCGACTGGGCCAGCATGTCCGCCTTGCCCAGGCGCGGGACGGGCGGCACCGGACGGGCCGCGATGCCCTCCGTCACCCGCAAAAAGGGGTCGCCGAAATAGTTCGCCTCGGCTTGCGCCCCGGCAGTGACCGGAAAGGCTGCCGCGATGATGCAGACCAGCTTGGCGAGCATGCCACCTCCGTTTGAGCGGCCTTGGCCAGGCGCCACCCTTTTTCCGAGTTAAATTCGCAATAATATCTTTTCATCTCAAGACTTTGCGGCATAGTATCGTTGTGTAAAGACATCTTCACGCCGCAACTTCACAGGGACAAGATCATCGCCATATTAAGCCACATATTCAAACACGCGGCGTTGCGCGCCATCACGGCCTATCAACGCCATCTGTCGCCGCGCAAGGGGTTTTCTTGCGCGCACAGGGTCGGCACCGGCGGCGCCAGTTGTTCCGCCCACGGCTACCGGGTGATAGAGCGCTGCGGCCTGTGGATGGGCCTGGCGCTCTTGCGGCGCCGCCTGCGCGCTTGCGGCGAACTGCAACGGCGCCGCGCGGGCGGCCGCGTCGGCCCGCGCCCCTTCAACGCCCAGGCCGGTTTTTGCGATCCCTCCTGCGAGGCCGGCGACTGCGAGTTTTCGGGCAGCGACTGCGGCGATTGCTTCGAGGATTTCAGTTGCGGGAGAGAATATACCTGTGCCGACTTGCGCAACTGCGGCTGCAACCCATGGCGCCGCGCAAGCCGGCCGGTCAAGGAAAAGTCGCTCTCGCCGCGCGCCAGATCGAAGGCGGGAGCGCGGAAAAAAGTCAATCTGAACAAGGCGCCGCCCGCCGCAAGCGATCAAGACTTGCCCCCGGCCGGCGGCGCTTGAAGCGCATGGCGTCGCGCAAGAGTTCGTTTCGATATGCGCGCCACCGTACAGATGTATTGTGCGGCAACGGTCATAGTGAGTCATCCGGCCGCAATCTCAGCCGCGTATTCACTAAAAGAGGACACATCATGAAATTTACAATGTCAGCAATTGCACTGATCGCCACGCTCGGTTTGAGCGCATGTACCGGCCCGATGGGCCCGCAAGGTGCGGCTGGCGACACCGGCTACACCGGCGCCCAGGGTGCCACTGGCTCCCAGGGCAATCAAGGCAATACCGGTAATACAGGCAATACGGGTAGCACGGGCGACACGGGTGCCACCGGCAATACCGGTAACACGGGCGATACCGGCGCCACGGGTAACACCGGCAATACCGGTAATACCGGCGCCGACGGCATGCAAGGCGCCACCGGAAATACCGGTAACACGGGTAACACGGGTAACACGGGCGCCTCCGGTCGCACCGGCGCCGCAGGTCGCGCCGGCGCCACCGGTCGCGCGGGCACGGGCGGCTCCACCGTCGTCGTCGTACCAAAGTAATCCGCATGCGGGGGCGAGGGACGCCAGCGTCCCGCTCCTCCACCCGCGGCCGGGGCTGGCCTTGCCAGACTCGGCGCCTGCTCGACGCCCACTCGGCGCTTACTCGACGTGCATGCTCTTGTGCATGCGTCGCAGGCACAGCCACACCACGCCGGCCACCACCGGCACCAGAATTCCCGTCACCACTTCCACATTCATCGGCACGCCGGCCGCCTTCAGCGCCTTGCCCGCATAGCTCAGCAAACCCACCGTATAGTAGGAAATCGCCACCACCGACAAGCCCTCGACCGCTTGCTGCAGGCGTAACTGTTGCGCCGCGCGCCGGTTCATCGATTGCAGGATGCGCCGGTTCTGGTGTTCCTGGATGATGCCGACCCGCGTGCGCAGCAAGTCATTGGTGTGCGCGATGCGCCCGGCCAGCGCTTCTTGCCGGCTGGCGATGGCCGCGCACGTGTTCATCGCCGGCGTCAGGCGCCGCTCCATGAACTCGCCCACCGTCGGGATGCCCTCGATGCGGGTCTCGCGCAATTCCTCGATGCGGGCATGCACCAGGCGGAAATACGCTTGCGAGGCGGAAAAGCGATAGTTATTGTCCAGCGAGAGCTTTTCGACCCGCGCCGCCAAGCGCGTGATGCTGCCCAGCAACGCCTGCTCGGGGTCGGAGCCTTGCCCCGAACGTTGCGGGAAAGTCTCGTCGCTGGTGGCGTCGATGTCGACCATGGTCGCCGTCAGGGTCGCCAGCTCTTCCTCGACCGCGTTCAGGGCCGGTCCGGCGCTCTGCGCGTATGGCAGGCCCAGCAGGGCCATCATGCGGTAGGTCTCGATTTCCAGCACGCGCTGCACCAGGCTGCCCGCCTGCTGCTCGCGCAAGCCGGCGTCGCGCACGACGAAGCGGCTGAAACCGTCCGACTGGATCAGGAAATCCGTCCACACTTCGCCACCCTGCAAGACCTGGCTGCCTACCAGCAGGCAACCTTCGAAGACGCGCTGCAATTCCTGCGCGAAATCCTCGGCCGGCGTCACGCTCTTGTCGAGCACCACGTGCGCGGCAACCATGATTTTACCCTGCAAGCCGGCCAACCAGTCTTGCGGGATATGCATCAGGGGCACGCGCGCGAAGGCTTCGGCCAGCGGGATGGTGCCGTCGTGGGGTTCGGCGAAGGTGTAGGTGGCGAATTCGGTGTGGCATTCCCATTTCAGGCGAAAGCGGCCGAAATCATGGTAAAAATATTTGGCGTCGACATGCGGCGCGGCCACGCCGAAGTGCAGGCACAGCGCGGCCAGCATCGCGTGCCGTCCAGCCACATTGGCCCCGCGCGGTTCGGCGCCGTCGCGGCAATACACGGCCAGGTGGCTCAGGCTCTCCGGCGCGTTCAGGCGCAGGAAGGGGCGCGAATGCACTTCCGCCGCCAGCGGGATGCGCAGCGCATGGTTCAGGGTCGAGTGTCGTATCGGAATCGGCGTCGTGGCTAATTTTTGCATGGGCAATCTGGGTAAAAAATCGTCAGTGAAAGGTCGGCTTGGAACTCATGGAAAGCATTGATGATGCCTTCATAACAAGATGGCGCACTGACTGGTAACCCGTGTCCTCGGTAACATCTTCCGATGATTCTCAATATTATGCAATCATCATCACCGTTGGCGCGCAAAGCAACAACAAAATCGTCACCCCGCTCGCTATCATGATGGGGCTTTCATGATCGTTTGATCATTCTCAAAACACATAATGGATATAGTCAGTCTGAATTGGTGGAATGGGACGCCCATCGCCTATACTGGATCGACCTTCCCCACATCGCTTCCCATGCAGATAGTTGACAGCCAGCCTTGCGCGCCGGCTTTTTGTTCCCGGCTCCGGCCATTTTTCCCTCTCGCAACGCCGCCCGTCCCGGCTCCCTCGCGGGGCGCCACATGATCTTGCGCGAGCGGCCGTCCGGGCTGCGCCTGTTTCTCGTGCTGGGCGGCTCCGTGTTGCCGCGCATCCGCGTCACCCTGTTCGTCAACATCGTCTTCGCCACCGTCGTGACCTTGCTGCACGGCGTACTGTTCGACCAGAAAATCACGCTGACGACGATACCCTTCACCTTGATCGGCTTGCCGCTGGCAATTTTCCTCGGTTTTCGCAACAATGCCGCTTACGACCGTTATTGGGAAGGCCGCAAACTGTGGGGCGAGCTGGTGCACCGCAGCCGCAGCCTGTCGCGCCAGTGCCAGAGTCTGATCCAGGGCGGCGCCGCGGCCGTCGCCACGCTCGGCCTGGACGACGTGCGGGTGCGCATGGTGTACCGGGCCATCGCCTTTGCCCACGCGCTGCGCCACCAGTTGCGCGACCTGGACGGGGCCGCCGAGCTGGCGCCCCTGTTGCGCGCAGAGGAAGGCCGGCGGGCGGCCGGGACCGCCAACCCGTCCGATTTCCTGATGCAACAAATGGGCCTGGACCTGGGCCTGTGCCTGCGCGAGGAAAGAATCGATCCCTGCCTGGCGGTCTCGATCGACGCCACCCTGTCGGCGATGGCGGCGGCGGCCGCCGCCTGCGAGCGCATCAAGGGCACGCCGATTCCATTTTCGTATTCGCTGCTGTTGCACCGCACCGCTTATCTGTACTGTTTTTTGCTGCCCTTCGGCCTGGTCGACTCGCTCGGCTTCATGACGCCCTTCGTCGTCGCCATCGTCGCCTACACGTTTTTCGGCCTCGACGCCCTCGGCGACGAGATCGAGGAACCCTTCGGCATGGACTCCAACGACTTGCCGCTGGACGCCATCTGCCGCGGCATCGAAATCAATTTGCGTGCATCCATGGGCGAGGTCGACTTGCCGGCGCCGCTGGAAGCCGTCGAATATTTGCTGACATGAGCTTGACCTTGCCACGCTGGGAAGCGCCACAGTGTCGCATCAATCACCGTTTCAGGAGTAGCAGCCATGTATGAATTACAAGTCGATAATATGAGTTGTGCCCATTGCGTGGGCGCCGTCACCAGGGCGGTGCGGGCGCTCGATCCCCAGGCGACGGTCGAAGTCGACCTGGCCGCCAAGACGGTGAAAGTGGCATCCACGCTACCCCTGGCCCGTATCAGCGCCGCCATTGTCGAGGCCGGGTATCCGCTGGCCACTGAGCGCTAAGCTTGCTTTTTAAGGGGCGTCGGCGCCAAAAGCTTCGGCGCTGAAATCGAGACCGCAAGCGGGGCAGCGCTCCATGTGCGCGGGCAGTAAACCCAGGCCGTAGCGCGCCTGCCCCAGCTTCGCCTTGCACTTCGGGCAGACGGCGCGCTTGGCGATATACAGGTGGCTGCCGGCCACGCCGAGGAAGGGTATCCACGTCATCAAGGGCGTCATGCCGCCCTTCGGCAAAAACAAACCGGCCACGAACAGGCCGAAGAAACCGAAACCGGCCAGGCGGGCGGTGACGATCTTGCGCTGCAATGCGGAAGCTATACTAATATTATTCACGAAACATCCTTCAAAGTCATCAATTGTCGAGCTCCGGATAGTGCCGGAAGATCCCCTCGGTGGAAAACGGCAGGCGCCGCTTCGACGCCAGGTAGGCGGCGATGTTGGGACGCTCGGCAACGCGCGCGTGCAAAGCCGTCAAGCCCTGGTAGTCGCGCTCGAGGCGCGCCATCGCTTTCGGGAAGGCGTAGCGCAGGCCGGCCACCATCTGGAACATCGACAGATCCACATACGACAGGCGCCCCCCCACCAGGAAGCCGCCGCGGCGCGGGTTATTCGCCAGCACCAACTCGAAATAATCGAGGAATTTGGCCAGGCGTTGCTCGGTAAAATCATCCGCGCGCCGCTTCGCCTCTTTCTTCTGGTCTTCATAATACAGCTTGCCCGACACGGGATGGTGGGTATCGTGCACTTCCGTCAGCCAGTCGGCGATGGTCAGTTGCAACTGATGGGCCCACAGGCGGCCCGCCTCGGCGCGCGGCGCCAGTCCCAGGCGCGCGCCCAGATACAGCAAGATATTTGGCGTCTGCCCGATCAGCAACTCGCCGGCCTTGAGGACGGGCGGCGCGAACGCCGGCTGGGCACTGGACGCCCTGTCGAGGCAGGCCAGCAGGGCCGGCATGCCCATGCCCCTGCCCTTCCTCGCCGGCATGCGGGCGACATCGACATAGTCGGCGCCAGCCTCCTCCAGCGCCAGGCGGACGAATTCGCCACGCCCCTGGATGGTCGGCCAGTAATACAGTTCGTAGCGCATCTCACCTCCGCATAGTTGTCATTTTTGAACATGAATGACAATCATAACTCAGGACACGCCAGTCCCTGTCGCGAAAGCGCCAAATGGCGCCCGCCGCCGCGACGGGCCGCGGGCCACGGTTATAATCGCCCTTCACTTTCCATACCGCAAAATCGACCATGATCCCCATCCCACCGCTGGAACCGCACGTTGTCCTCCTCATCGCCGCGGCCGGCTTCGTCGCCGGCGTGCAAAACGCGCTGGCCGGAGGCGGCTCCTTCATCACCTTTCCGGCGCTGCTGCTGGCGGGCTTGAATCCCCTGGCCGCCAACATGACCTCGACCATCGCCATGTTCCCCAGCCAGACCGCCTCGGCCATCGCCGGGCGCAAGCTGGCGGGCGCCGTCGGGCCTTTGAGCTTTCGCGCCATGTTCATCATCAGCCTGGTGGGCGGCGTGCTGGGCGCGATCCTGCTGCTGAGCACCCCGGCCACCTTCTTCGCCCGGCTGGTGCCGTGGCTGGTGCTCTTCGCCACCGCCGTGTTCGCCTGGGGCACCTTCCGCCGCAAGCCGCTGCATGCGGCCGGCGCCATCCCGCTGCCGGCGCTGGCCGGCGTCCAGGGCGCCATTGCCATCTACGGCGGCTACTTCGGCGGCGGCATCGGCTTCCTCATGCTGGCCGCCCTGACCGTGGCCGGCGTCCCGGTGCGGGCCGCCACCGCCACCAAGAACGCGCTGGCGATGGCGATGAACGCCGCCGCCACCCTGATCTTCGCCTTTTCCGGCATGATCAGCTGGCCGGCCGCGCTGGCGCTGGCCGTGGGCGGCATCGGCGGCGGCGTCTGTGGCGGATGGCTGATCCACCGCCTGCCGGAGCGCCTGATGCGCATCGGCGTCGTCGTCATCGGCGCCCTTCTCACCGTCTGGATGTTCTTGCGCTAATGACAGGGTGTGGCGGCCGGGCCCAGGTCTTGCAGGATGGGGCAGTCGGGGCTGGCGTCGCCGTGGCATTGCCGCGCCAGCCGGCTCAGTGTGTCGCGCATGGCCGTCAGTTCGGCGATGCGGGCGTCGAGCTCGGCCACGTGGGCCAGGGCGATGCGTTTCACGTCGGCGCTGGCCCGTTCGGCGTTTTGTTGCAGCGATAGCAGGTCGCGGATCTGTTCCAGCGAAAAGCCCAGGGTGCGCGAGCGTTTGATGAAGCGCAGCGCGTCCAGGTCGCCGTCCACATAGGTGCGGTAGCCGGCGCCGCTGCGCGCGCTCGCCTTGATCAAGTGGATGCTCTCGTAGTAGCGTATCATTTTGGCGCTGACGCCGCTGGCCGTCGCCGCCTGTCCGATGTTCATCATGCCTTCCCTTTCCGTATCGTGTGTGCGCGCGGCGTCCAGCGCCGCAGCAGCAGCGCGTTGCTGATCACGCTGACCGAGCTGCAAGCCATCGCCGCCCCGGCCAGCATCGGGTTCAACAGGCCGAAGGCGGCCAGCGGGATGCCAACCAGGTTGTAGATCATGGCCCAGAACAGGTTTTGCCGGATCTTGTGGTAAGTGCGGCGCGCAATATCGATGGCGTCGGCCACCAGCGCCGGGTCGCCCCGCATCAGGGTGATGCCGGCCGCGTGCATGGCGACGTCGGTGCCGGTGGCCATGGCAATGCCGACATCGGCCGCCGCCAGCGCCGGCGCGTCGTTGATGCCGTCGCCGACCATGGCGACGCGCTCGCCGGCGCGCTTGTACTCTTCTATTTTAGCCGTTTTATCGGCTGGCAGCATCTTCGCCAGCACCGTCGTGATGCCCAGCGCCTGACCGACGGCGTCGGCGCTGCCCTGGTTGTCGCCGCTCAGCATCACGGTGCGCAAACCCAGCTCGCGCAAGCGCGCGACGGCGACGCCCGCGTTCGGCTTGATGCTGTCGCTGAAGGCGAACAGACCCAGCAATTGCGCCGGCGCCGCGCCCGCCGCCAGCCAGGAAATGGTGTGGCCGGCGCGCTCCAGTTCGTCCGCCCGCGCCGCCAGCGACGCCAGGTCGACGCCCCGCTCTTGCATCAGGCGCGTGCTGCCCAGCACCAGGTCGAGGCCGTCGACCGTGGCGCCCAGGCCGCGCCCGGGCAGGGCCGCCTGCGCGCTGGCCGGCAAGTCCGCCAGGGCGCGCCCGGCGGCCGCGTCGAGCACGGCGCGCGCCAGGCTGTGCTCGCTGCCCCGCTGGATCGCCGCCGCCAGTTGCAAGAGGCGCTCTTCGGCGATGCCGTGGGCGACGATGGCGGCCAGCGCCGGCTTGCCGAGGGTCAATGTGCCGGTCTTGTCGAACACCACGGTGGTGAGGGCGTGCGCCGTTTCCAGGGCCCCGGCATCCTTGATCAAGATGCCGAAACGGGCCGCCACCCCGGTGCCGGCCATGATCGCCGTCGGCGTCGCCAGTCCCAGCGCGCACGGGCAGGCGATCACCAGCACGGCCACGGCGTTGATGATGGCCGTCTCGACCCGGCCCGTGGCCAGCCACCAGCCAGCCAGGGTCAGCAGCGCCAACCCCAGCACCACCGGCACGAACACGGCGCTGACCCTGTCGACCAGATGCTGGATGGGCGCCTTGGCCGCCTGCGCGTCCTCGACCAGGCGGATGATGCGCGAGAGCGTGCTTTCCGCGCCGACCGCCGTGGTCCGCACCAGCAGCAAGCCGTCGGCGTTGATGGCGCCGCCCGTCACGGCGTCGCCGGCGCGCTTGTCGAGCGCCAGGCTTTCGCCCGTGATCAGCGATTCGTCGACCTGGCTGGCGCCCTCGACGATGACGCCATCGACGGCGATGCGCTCGCCCGGACGTACCAGCACCAGCTCGCCCACCCGCACCTGGGCGGACGGCACGTCGACGTCGCCGCCGGGGCGCCGCACGCGGGCCGATTCCGGCCGCAGCACTTGCAGCGCGTGGATGGCTGACGCCGTCTGGCGCTTGGCGCGCGCTTCCAGCCACTTGCCCAGCAAGACCAGGGTGATGACCACGGCCGAGGCTTCGAAATACAGGGCCGGCATGGCTTGCCGGGCGGCCAGCCATGCGTACACGCTCAGGCCGTAGGCGGCGCTGGTGCCCAGGGCGACCAGCAAATCCATGTTTCCGCTGCGCGCCAGCAGCGCCTTCCAGCCGGCCCGGTAAAAGCGCGCGCCCAGCCAGAATTGCACCGGCGTGGCCAGCAACCACTGCAACCAGGGAGCGAGCATCAGGTGCAAGCCGACCCACTCCAGCAACATGGGCGCCAGCAGCGGCAGCGACAACAGCGCGGCCAGCGCCACCTTGATGCCGTCGCGGCGGTCGCGCGCGTCGCGCCGTGCATCGGCTACGGCCACGGCCGTCGTCGTGGCTTGCTCCCCGGGCGGCGTGGCGTGGTAGCCGGCCGCCTCCACCGCTCCGATCAGGCTGTCGACTTCGACGCCGCCGAGCAGCGTCACGTACGCGTTCTCGGTGGCCAGATTGACGCTGGCCGCCAGCACGCCGGGGACCTTCAGCAGCGCCTTTTCCACCCGCCCGGCGCAGGACGCGCACGTCATGCCTTCGATATCGAGGCTCACCTCGTCACGCGCCAGGGCGTAGCCGGCCCCTTCGACGGCCGCTTCCAGGGTGGCGAGCGGCAGCGGCGCCGCCGCAAACACCTGGGCCGTTTCCGTGGCCAGGTTGACGCTGGCGCGCGTCACGCCCGGCACCGCGCCCAGCGCCTTCTCCAGGCGCAGGGCGCAGGACGCGCACGTCATGCCTTCGATGGCCAAGGTTTGCGCGAAGGCGGGACGGGAAAGGGGCGGGTGCATGGCAGGCGTCCTTGTGACGTGTAAAAACGCAGGATCGGCTATCCAATGATGGGAAGGTCAAGCGGAATTTCAAGCTGCCGTGGCGCGCCCGATCGTGGCGGTCGTCTCAATCTTAGCAAAGCATGGCATTTTGGTCGCGCCGCCCATTGCGGACCGTCCGCACCGGCCCGCTAACGCACCACGCAATCGATGGCGGCGGCCGGGGCGCCCGAGCTTGCGGGCTTGGCGCTCGACGACGAGAACGCCGGCGGCGGCGTGAACCGGATGCCCGGATTGGTCGGCACCAGCAGCGGCGCTTGCTTGAAGCTGGGCGTGAAGCCGAACTGGCCGGCCATGAAATTTTGCGTGCCGCCGCCGTTGCTGACGTTGATCATGCCGTCGAGCACATGCACGTACAAGCCCGGCGCCAGTCCCGGCGCCGACGGCGGCGGCGTGTTTTGCGCCAGCGTCAATGGCCGCAGCACGCCGGTCGCCGGCGCATCGCTGCGCGCGGCCGCCGGCGCCGCTTCCAGCGCGGCCGTGCTGGCCAGTCGATAGTCCAGGCGCGCGGCGGCCAGCGCCTGCTCCGTCTCCGTC
>DMYQ01000036.1:10347-25029 GCA_003482555.1 Janthinobacterium sp.
CTCCGTCTCCGTCGGCGGCACGAATTGAACCACGAAAGTGGTGCCGCGGATGCCTATCGTGGCCGTCGGCGTCTTCAGCGAAAAACGCTCCCTGTTGCGCTTGCCCAGCAGGCCGGTGATCGAGCGCAAACCGCCCTTGAGCAAATTGAAGGCGGCGCTGTCGCCGTCCGGCTTGTCGGCGTCGAAAGAAAATTTATCGACCGTGAAGGTGGTGCCCGGGCGCAGCGTGATTTCGCTGTTGTCGATAAATTTGATCATCGCATACGTGTTTTTTTCCGTCACCAGGGTATCGCCCTGCTCCACTTCGGACTTCAGGGCCAGGATCTTGGCGCTGCCGTCGGCCCGCTTGGCCAGCAGCGGCCCGCTCAGATTGACCACCGTGCCGGCCACCTGGGCCGCCCACGCCATGCCGCCCTGGCACAGCAGCGCGAGCAATAATACAGTTTGCAACGAGGTTTGCAACAGGGTTTGCAGAGACTTTTGCGGCAGCGTTTGCGGCAATCCTTGCGACAGCGGCGCGCGCGGGGCACTTTTCAGCGGGTTCATCTTATCTTCTCCAGTGTCCGTGACGCCGGCCGGGCCGGCGCTGTGGCGGCGATACTCAATACGACAGGGCCAGCCGCACGTGCAGGCGATTCTGATCCGGGTGCCCGGTGGCGCCGGCGCGCAGCACGTGGCCGTAATCCATTTGCAGATTCACGTTGGCGCCCACCAGCCAGCGCAAGCCCAGGCCGGCGCTGCCGATGGCGGTGGCGTGCAACTCGCCCGGCAGGGCCGCGTTGCGGCTGACGTAGGCGGCATCGTAAAAGGCCACCACCCGGCATTGCCAACTGGCGCGGGAAGCGCACAAACCCGGCGAATACAGCTCGAAATTGCCGCTCACGCCGGAATCCTCGGCGATTTCACGCTCGGCGAAACCGCGCACCGAGGTGGCGCCGCCGGCGCCGAACTGCTCGCCCGGCACCAGCGCGTCGGGCGTGTACTGGCCGTTGACGATGGCGCGCAACTGCCAGTCGCCGCCCAGCACGCGGCTGGCGCTGGCGGCCAGGCGCAGCATATTGTAGCCGGCGTTGGCACCGCTGCGCACGCGGCTGAAGTCGGCCTGCCCGCCGTGCGGGCCGCCGGCGATATTGTGCAGGAAGCTCAGCGCCAGATTGGCGTCGCCGTTGCCCATGTTCCAGTTCCCGATATAGCTCACGCTGAGCGGGCGCACCGTGACGTCGTTACCCAGTTCCATGCCGAGCAACTGGACGCTATTCCTGTAAGCCTTGTAGTCGATGCCATACACCAGCTTCGGCTCGTAATCGCCGATGCGGGCGAAATTGTGGTTGTAGCGCAAACCGGCGACGCTGCCCTTGCCGCTCACGGCCAGGTCGAAGATGCCGGCCGCCACCGTGCCCGAATCCACGTTCGAATAACTGGCGAAGGCATCCATCGAATCGCCCAGCGCGTACAGCGGCAAATGGTAGCCGACGCCGTACACGCTGACCCGGCTCGGGTCTTCCACCGTGGTCGTGTACTGCAGGCTGAGCACGTGATCCAGGCCCCACAGATTGGCGTCCTGCAGCACCACGCCGGCGTGGGTGCGGCCCGTTTGCGCGCTGCCGGTGTTATCCAGGTTCAGGGTGGCCTTCCAGATCGACTCGTCGACCACGTCCAGGGTGGCGTCGACGCTGTCGTTATCGGCCCCCTGCAGCTTCAGATTGACTTTTTTGGCCGGGTTTTCATTGGCCAGCTTCAAGCTCCGGGAGACGGCCAGGATGTCCGGCGTCGTGTTTTCGAGCAAGCCCGGCACCGCGCGGCGCACATTGGCCGCGTCGAAATGGGTATTGCCCGTCACCGTCACCTTGCCTATGCGCGTTTGCACGACCTTGAAGCGCACCACGCCGCGATTCAATTCCTGCTCCGGCAGTTCGACTTGCACCACGCTGTAGCCGCGCGCGTGATAAGTCCCTTCCAGTGCCTCGAGGGCGCGCTGGATGTCGCCGAAGTCGCGGTTCTTGCCGGCGAACGGGGCCAGCACGCCCTCGACCAGGGCCGGCGCCAGCAAGGTATTGCCGCTGACGTCGAAATGATCGATGTCGAAACGCAGCACCGCCGTGCCGGCCTGCCCCCAGGCGTGGCCGACCGCGGCCGCCAGCACCGTGCCCGCGAACAGGCGCGCCAAACGTAATGTCATCGATAAACTCCCGAGAAGTGGCGCGGCTAATGTTTGATCCGCCTCAAACTGTCTGGCTGGAAAGTATGATCAAAGTGTAGACGGCTTTTTCTTTACCGTCAGGAATTTTTCGGCTTTCCGGGGCAAATTCCCCGCCAGCGGCAACAGAGCGCGGCGCGGCGCGCAGAATTGCCTTCTTGATATGGCGAGTTTGCAACAAATCATTTGGAATCGAAGGTGGTGGCGCCGTCCCAATCCGCTCCGGGCGGCTGCGTCCGATAGTCGGCGATGCGCCGCGCGTACAGGCGGTACAGGCCGGATTCCGGCGCCTCCAGCGCCAGTTCGTCGACCAGCGCCGCCGCCGCGTCCCAGCTTTGCGCGCGCACCAGGGTCAGCGCCCGATGCCAGCGCCCCAGTTGCGCCAGCGCTTGCGGCGCCACTTCGGCCGCTAGTCCCAGCGGCTCGAAAATGGCGACCGGCTCGTGCTTGCCCTTGACCCGCACCCGATCGAGCTCGCGCCATGCGAATTGCGGCGCCTGCGCGCGGGTGGCGGCGCCGACCGCGATGCCGACCCCGTACACCTTGGTGATGCCCTCCAGGCGCGCGCCCAGGTTGACGGCGTCGCCCATCACCGTGTAGGCGCGGCGGATGCGCGAACCCATGTCGCCCACGTGCATCAAGCCGGTGTTCACGCCGATGCCGATTTTCAGAGGCGGCCAGCCGCGCGCGACGAAGTCCAGGTTCAGGCGGCGCGCGCTGGCCTGCATCAGCAAGGCGGTCGCCACGGCCCGGCTGGCGTGGTCGGCGAAGGCCACCGGCGCACCCCAGAACGCCATCACGGCGTCGCCGATATATTTGTCGAGGGTGCCGTGGTGGCTGTCGCGGATGTCTTCCGACATCGCCGTCAGGTACAGATTGATGTATTCGCGCAGGGCCTTCGGCGTCAGCCCTTCCGAGATCGTGGTGAAGCCGCGCACGTCGACGAACAGCACCGTCAGCTCGCGGCTCTCGCCGTCCATGGTGTAGCGCTGCGGATTGTCGGCCATCTCGGCCACCAGTTCCGGCGCCACGTATTCGCCGAAGCGCGACACCAGCGCGCGCCCCTTGCGGAACTCGAAAAAATAGCCCCAGGCCAGGTTCAGCACGAACAGCGCCAGTATCAGCAGCAGGATCGCGGCCAGGTTCAGGGCCGCGTCCTGCACCCGGTACATATACAGGTTGAAGCCGGCGGCGGCGGCCAGCGCCCCCGCAGCCAGCGCGATGCCGGGCGCCGGCGGCAGCGCCGCCAGCGCCACCGTGAGCAGCAGGCCGAAGGCCAGCACCTGCAAAAATTCCAGGCTCAGGGCGTAGTAGGGACGCGACTTGAAGCTGCCGTCGAGGATGGACTTGATCAGGTTGGCGTGCACTTCGACGCCGGGGTATTCGGCGCTGACCGGGGTGACGCGCAAGTCGTTCAAGCCGGGCGCGGTGGTGCCGATCAGGGCGATCACGCCGTCCAGTTGGGCCGCCGGCACGGCGCCCTTCAGCACATCGCTGGCCGAGACGTAGCGGAAGGCGCCGCCGCGCGGGCCGCCGGGGCCGCGGAACTGCACCGTCGTGGTCAAGGCTTCGCCGACCGGGATGGCGATCTGGTGGCCGGGCGTGAACAGCAGGATTTTCTCCAGGCCGCCGTTCTCCAGATCGGCGGCCGACATGGCGTCCGCGCTTTGCGTGAAATACGGGGCGATGGCGCGCGCCTTCAGGTAGACGGCGGCCGTGGCCAGCGACAGCGAGGGATAGTAGGCGTCGCCGATTTTCTGCAACAGGGTCGAGGAGCGCACCACCCCGTCGGCATCGGTGAGCGCGGTGAAGATGCCGGCGCCGCGCGCGGCCGCCTGCAGTTGCGCGATATTGGCTTCGTAGCCGCCCGGCGCATAGGCCGTGACGGCGCGTCCGTTCAAGTCGGCCACGCGGAAGGCCGGCGCCGGCAGCACGCCTTTTTTCTGGCGCTGGGAGACGTTATAGCCGAGCACCACGGGCTGCCCCGCGATGGCGGCGGCCAGCAGGGCATCGTAATCCATGCCCGGCTTCAGCGCGGCCAATTGCTCCTTCAAGCCGGGGACGGCGTCCAGTTCGGCGTGCGCCAGGCGCTCCAGCACGGCATAGCCGGAACTGGTGTCGGGCTCGGGAAAGGAAATGTCGTAGCCGATGGCGGCCACCTTGTAATGCCGCGTCAATTGCGTCACCAGCCTGGCCTGGATGTCGCGGCTCCAGGGAAAGCGCCCCACTTCGCTCAAGCTCTTTTCATCGATGTCGACGATCACCACGCGCCTATCCAGGGTGGGCGCTTCCAGGCGCATGCGCCAGCCCGCGAAAAAGGAATCCATGCGCTCGAGCGCGTCGAATTGCAGCAGGCTGATGCTGCAAGCGGCCGCCAGCGCCGTGAACAGCAGGCCGAGCGCCCAGCGCCCGCCGTATTTCACCACCGCCTTCCTGAGCGAACCGGTGCCCACGGTTCAGGGCCGGTAGCCGGGAATGCGCGCCTCGTCGACGGCGTCGACCTGGCGTTCATCCATGTGGCGCAGCGCGAACTCGCGGTAGACGCCGCTGCGCACGAAAATGTCGAACAGGTCGGGGTCGATGTGGCCGCTCAAGCTCATTTCGCCGAGGATGTGCAGCGACTCCGACAGCAACTTGCCCTTCTTGTAGGGCCGATCGGGCGCCGTCAGCGCCTCGAAAATATCGGCAATCGCCATCAGCCGCGCCGGCACCGACATCTGGCTCTTGCTCAAGCCGCGCGGATAACCCTTGCCGTCCATCCGCTCATGGTGGCCGCCCGCGTATTCCGGCACCTTTTTCAGGTGCTGCGGCCAGGGCAGCGCTTCCAGCATGCGGATGCTGACCGCGATATGGTTGTTGATGATCTTGCGCTCGGCCCCGGTCAGGGTGCCGTAGCGGATGCACAGGTTTTCCAGCTCTTCGGCGTCGAGCAGGTCGCGCTCGCCGTCCGGCCCCAGCCAGCGCCGCGCCCCGATGGCGCGTACCCGGTCCTGCTCGGCGGCCGGCATGTTCTCGGCGCCGACGTTGGCGCGGCGCAAGAAGTCGCGCTCTTCCGCCAGCAGCGCCAATTGCGCGCCCAGGGCCGCGTCGATGCCGGCGTGCTCGGCGCCGGCCAGCTTGCGCTTCAGGGCGGCGATTTCCGCGTCCCGCATCAGTACCTCGAAACGGGTGTCGACCAGGGCGATGCGGTCGAAAATCGTCTCCAGCTTGGTGGCCTTGTCGACCACGTGCACCGGCGTCGTGATCTTGCCGCAGTCGTGCAGCAGGCCGGCCATCCACAATTCCCTGCGGTCGCCCTCCGTCATGCGGAAATCGGCCAGCGGCCCGCTCCCGGTGGCGTGCACGGCTTCGGCCAGCAGCATCGTCAGCAGCGGCACGAACTGGCAGTGGCGGCCCGTGTAGGGCGACTTTTCATCGATGCCGATATTGATCAGCTTGACCAGGGCTTCCAGCAATTCCTCGAGCTGGGCGATCAAGTGCTGGTTGGTGATGGCCACCGCCGCCTGCGCCGCCAGGGCTTCGATGAAGCGCTGGTCGGTGGCCGAAAAGGCGCGGATGGCGCCTTCCCCATCCTTGGCGTTGATCAGTTGCAGCACGCCGATCAACTGGCCCTCGTGATCGTTCATCGGCACCGTCAAGAACGATTGCGAATGGTAGCCATAGTGCTGGTCGAAGGCGCGCATACCGGAAAAATTGAAGGCGTCGGCCTGGTAGACGTCCGCGATATTCACGGATACGCCGAAATTGGCGGCATAGGCCGCCACCGAAGCGAGGTTCCGGGCGCCGGCGCTGTCGAACAGGGGCACGCCGGGAATGCCCAGCGCGCCATGCTGGTGGATACCCAGGCTGTCGTTGATCGAGATGTGGAATTCCAGGCTCAGGTGGTCGAGGCTGGGGCGGTACAGGGTGCCGCCGTCGGCGCCGGTGAGGCTCTTCGCCGCCGTGACGATGCGTTCGAGCAGTCCGCCGATATTCCCTCCCCGCCCCAGGGCGACACAGAGCTCGGTGAGTTGATCGAGCCGCTGGGCGACCTGTTCCTGCTGCAGTTCTTGCATGATGCGCCCGCCCCCTGGAAAGATGACACGGGGATAGTGTAGCGCCGACGGGCCGGCCATCGCCGATTGACAACAAAAGAAAATGGTTCGCCGCACAGTTTGTGTCCCGACCGTAACAATAGGGATAGAATCAGAATGGAATCGAAATGAAATCGGAGTCGAAGCTGCTTCGAGCGTCACCGGATCGACCGACTTCACTGGCAAATTTCTGCAAAAGGCCGACATGAAATTCACTTTCTGGGGCGTGCGCGGCTCCATCCCCGCGCCGGGCCCCGGCACCGCGCGCTACGGCGGCAACACCACTTGCATCGAAGTGCGCAGCGACGACGGCACCCTGATCATCCTCGACGGTGGCACCGGCATTTTCGCGCTGGCGCAAAACCTGCCGCCCGGGCCGGTGCAGGCGAATATCTTCATCACCCACAGTCACTGGGACCATATCCACGGCCTGCCCTTCTTCACGCCCCTGTTCGTGCCCGGCAGCCGGGTGCGCCTGCACGGCGCGCGCGACCAGCTCAGCGGCAAGGGCATCGAACACGTGATGGCGATCCAGCTGCAAAACAGTTATTTCCCGGTCAGCGAAGCGGCCATGGCGGCCAGCATCGAATACCAGACCCTGGACGTCGGCGCCAAGGTCACCGTGGGCGACGCCGTCATCGGCAACGCCGAAATGAACCATCCCGTGACCGACCTCGGTTATCGCATCGACAGCGGCGGCAAGTCGCTGTTCTTCAGCGGCGACCACGAACCGTACTACAACATCCATGCGCCCGGCGACCCCGCCCACGCCGCCTTCCAGCTGCGCATCGAGGAGCGCGAGCGCGCCATCGACGCCCTGCTGCTGGGGATCGACGCCCTGATCATGGACTGCTCTTACACGCGCGAAGAATATCCCTCCAAACAAGGCTGGGGCCACGGCACCTTCGACGCCGCCTTCGCGCTGGCGCGGCGCTGCGGCGCCAAGCGACTGTATTGCACCCATCACGAACCAACCCGTAGCGACGACCAGCTGGAAGCCGTGTTTGCCGAAGTGATGGCGCGCCAGGCGCCGCTGCCGGACGGGCTGCGAGTGTTCCTGGCCTACGAAGGCATGGAAGTGGAATTGCCATGACGCCCGCGCCCGACATCGCCGCCGCGCCCGAGCGCCGCCGTCCCTCGGACCTGGATCTGCGTCTGGAATTTTTCCGCAAGCTGCAAACGCTGACCAACCAGATCCACGCCACCAGCAATCTCGACGAGATCATGCTCGACCTGGGCATGGCGTTTTGCGACCTGTTCGACTGCGAGCGCTTCACCCTGTACGCGCTCGACCGCGAAAAGAATTACATCGTCTCCAAGGTGAAGACCGGCCTGACCTCGTTTCGCGACCTGAAGCTGGCGCTGTCGGCGGAAAGCATCGCCGGCTATGTCGCCCTGAGCCACAAGACGCTGAATATCGCCGATGTCTACGACGAGGCGGAATTACGGCGCCACGCGCCCGAGCTGCATTTCCAGCAGGGCGTGGACCAGCGCACCGGCTTTCGCACCCGGCAAATGCTGGTGGCGCCGCTGCTGACGGCGCAGTCGAATGAGTTGCTGGGCGTGGTACAGTTCATCAATAACCGGGCCGGCGGGGTGTTTTCCGAGATCGCCGTGGAAGGCGTCAAACAATTGTGCGAGACCCTGTCGGTGGCCATCGGCCAGCGCCTGAAGGGGCCGCAAACGGTGCGCGGCAAGTACGACGCGCTGGTGGAACGGGCGGTGCTGTCGGCGGCCGAGCTGGAACAGGCCACGCGCGCGGCGCGCCAGCGCGGCGTCGACCTGGAAGAGCTGCTGCTCGATGAACTCATGGTGCCGCCGGCGGCGCTGGGGCAGGCGCTGGCCGCCTTTTTCGCGGTGCCGTACGAAGCCTGCCGCCAGGATCGCATCCGCCCGCTCGAGCTGTTGAAGAACCTGAAACGCCAATACGTCGAAGAGAATGGCTGGCTGCCGCTGGAAGAAAGCAAGGACGGCTTGCTGGTGCTGGCCCTGGACCCGGAGCGGGTGCGCGACGCCCGCATCGTGAACCAGATTTTCCCGAAGGCGAACCTGGTTTTCCGCGTCGCCAGCCAGCGCGAATTCAGCCGCACGGTGGAGCTGTTTTACGGCGCGGCCAGCGATTCGAGCAGCGTCGGCGACCTGCTCTCGGGCATGCAGGATGGCGACGACGAGGACGGCGTGCCGGGCGAAGTGTCGGAGGCGGTGGAGAACGAACTGGTCAAGCTGGTCAACAAGATCATCGTCGACGCCTACCGCCAGGGCGTCTCCGACATCCACATCGAGCCGCTGCCGGGCAAGGGCAAGACCGGCATCCGCTTCCGCAAGGACGGCACCCTGGTGCCCTACATCGAAATCCCGGCCAGCTACCGCAGCGCCCTGGTGGCGCGCGTGAAGATCATGTGCGACCTCGACATCTCGGAGCGGCGCAAGCCGCAGGACGGCAAGATCAAGTTCAAAAAATACGGTCCGCTCGACATCGAGCTGCGGGTGGCCACCATCCCCTCGACGGGCGGGGTGGAAGACATCGTGATGCGCATCCTGGCGGCCGGCGAGCCGATTCCGCTGGAAAAACTGGGCGTGCTGCCCTTCAACCTGGAACGCCTGCGCGGCGCCATCGAAAAACCCTACGGCCTGTTTTTCGTGTGTGGCCCCACCGGTTCCGGCAAGACCACCACCCTGCATTCGGTGCTGAGCCACCTGAACCGGCCCGAGACCAAGATCTGGACCGTCGAAGACCCGGTCGAGATCACGCAGAGGGGCTTGCGCCAGGTGCAGGTGAACCGCAAGGCGGGGCTCGATTTCGCCACCGTGATGCGGGCCTTCTTGCGGGCGGACCCGGACGTCATCATGGTCGGTGAAATGCGCGACAAGGAAACCGTCGCCATGGGCATCGAAGCCTCCCTCACCGGCCACCTGGTGTTTGCCACCCTGCACACCAACAGCGCCCCGGAATCGATCGTGCGCCTGCTCGACATGGGCATGGACCCGTTCAACTTCGCCGACGCCCTGCTGGGCATCCTGGCGCAGCGCCTGGCCAAGCGCCTGTGCGCCGGTTGCAAGACGGCGTATCACCCGGAACCGGCCGAGATCGAGGCGCTGCTGACGGAGTTTTGCGAAGAATTGCTGCACACGGAGGCCTTCTTGCGCGACGCCGACGCCGGCCGCGACGCCGTGCGCGCCGGCTGGCGCCAGCGCTACACGGACGCCGAGGGCCGCTTCACCCTGTACCGGCCGCTCGGATGCGAGCAGTGCAACCAGGGTTATCGGGGCCGGGTCGGCTTGCACGAGCTGATGCTCGGCAGCGACAAGGTGAAAAAGCTCTTGTCCGAGCACGCCCGCGTCGCGCAATTGCTGGCGGCGGCGCTGGAAGACGGCATGCTGACACTGAAGATGGATGGTATCGAAAAAGTCTTGCTGGGCCTGACGGACATCAAGATGGTGCGCGCCGTCTGCATCAAGTGAAGCGCCGCCGGCAAAGCCGGGCGGCGTGAGGGGTCGGCACAAGCGGTCGGAAAAACCGGGCCGTGGCCCGGTTTCATGCGCGATTACAGGATGTGGTGCCCGACCCACCAGGCGATGGCGGCCATGAAGGCCGAGGCCGGGATCGTGAAGACCCAGGCCCAGACGATGTTACCGGCCACGCCCCAGCGCACCGCCGACATCTTTTGCGCCGAGCCGACGCCGACGATGGCGCCGGTGATGGTGTGGGTGGTCGACACCGGCACGCCGAAGGAACTGGCCAGCAGCAAGGTGATGGCGCCGCCCGTTTCGGCGCAAAAGCCGCCCACCGGTTTCAGCTTGGTGATCTTCTGGCCCATGGTCTTGACGATGCGCCAGCCGCCGAACAGGGTGCCGAAGCTGATCGCCGTGTAGCAGGCGATGATGACCCAGTACGGCGGCATCTTGTCGGCGGCGGAAACCTGGCCGGCGGCGATCAAGAGCATCCAGATGATACCGATGGTCTTTTGCGCGTCGTTGCCGCCGTGGCCAAGGCTGTAGCTGGCGGCCGACAGCAATTGCAGGCGGCGGAACCATTTGTCGACCCGGCGCGGGGTCGAGCGCACGAAGATCCAGGACACGATCAGCATGATGATGGAGCCGAACACGAAGCCCAGCAGCGGCGACAGGACGATCCATTCGACGGTTTTCAGCAAGCCGCCGCCGGCCAGGGCGCCGGTGCCGGATTTCGCCACGGCGGCGCCGACCAGGCCGCCGATCAGGGCGTGCGAAGACGACGAGGGAATGCCGTAATACCAGGTGATCAGGTTCCAGATGATAGCGCCGACCAGGGCGCCAAAGATGACGTACTGGTCGACCACGGCCGGGTCGATGGTACCGCGACCGACGGTGGCGGCGACACCCAGGCCAACCACGAAGATGGCGATGAAGTTGAAGCAGGCGGCCATGGCGACGGCCGTCTGCGGCTTCAGCACGCCCGTCGACACCACGGTGGCGATCGCGTTGGCGGCGTCGTGGAAGCCGTTCATGAAGTCAAACACCAGCGCGAGGGCGATCAACAGGCCGAGCACGTAGATGCTGATTTGGAGGGTATGCATGTTTTTCTTTTCAGTTTCTGGCGGGAGGAACGGCGTCAGGCGTTTTCGACGATGATGCCTTCGATGATGTTGGCGACGTCTTCGCAGCGATCGGTCACCGTTTCCAGGATTTCGTAGATGGCTTTCAGCTTGATCAGGTTGCGCACGTCCGGTTCGTCGCGGAACAGCTTCGACATGGCGGCGCGCATGACGTGGTCGGCGTCCGATTCGAGGCGGTCGATCTCTTCGCAGATGGCGACGATCTTTTGCGAGTTATCCATATTGTGCAGCAGGGCGACGGCGTCGCGCACTTTCTCGGTACAGGCCAGCACCAGCTCGGCCAGGCGCTTCGCTTCCGGCGTGACCGCCTTCAGATCGTACAGCGAGACGGTCTGGGCCGCGTCTTCCATCAAGTCCAGGATGTCGTCCATGCGCGTGATCAGCTTGTGGATATCGTCGCGGTCGATCGGCGTGATGAAAGTCTTGTGCAGCATGTCGACCGTCGCGTAAGTGATTTTGTCGGCCTGTTTCTCGATGCTTTCAATCGCGTGCACGCGGTTTTCCAGATCGTCGAAATTGGTCATCAGGCCCAGCATTTCCTTGGCCCCTTTGACGCACAGCTCGGCGTGCTGGTTAAACAAATCAAAAAATTTGCCCTCGGTGGGCATCAAGCGTCCAAACATGTTGTTCTCCGTTAAACATTGGTATTGACTGCAGAAAGCCGCCCCGCGGGGCGGCCAATGGCATGTCAGCGGCAGCTTAGTCGCCCTGATAGAGGGCCAGACCGCCGCTGTAATTGCCAAATTTGGTGTATTGACCCATGAAGGTCAGGCGAATGCTACCGATCGGTCCATTGCGCTGTTTGCCGATGATGATCTCGGCCGTGCCCTTGTCGGGCGAGTCGGGGTTATACACTTCGTCGCGGTAAATGAACAGGATGACGTCGGCATCCTGCTCGATCGCGCCCGATTCGCGCAAGTCGGACATGACGGGGCGCTTGTTGGGGCGCTGCTCGAGCGAGCGGTTCAACTGCGACAGGGCGATCACGGGGCAGTTCAATTCCTTCGCCAAGCCCTTCAAGCCGCGCGAAATCTCGGAAATCTCGGTGGCCCGGTTTTCGCCGGAAGAATTGGCCGACATCAGTTGCAGGTAATCGATGATGATCAAGCCGAGCTTGCCGCACTGGCGCGACAGGCGCCGCGAACGGGCGCGCAGCTCGATGGAATTCAAGGCCGGCGTTTCGTCGATATACAACTGGGCGTCGTTCATCTTTTGAATGGCATTGGTCAGGCGCGGCCAATCCTCGTCGTTCAAGCGGCCGGTGCGCAAGCGATGCTGGTCGAGCTGGCCGACCGAGCCGAGCATCCGCATGGCCAGCTGGGCGCCGCCCATCTCCATCGAGAAAATCGCCACCGGCAAACCGCTGTCGATGGCGACGTTCTCGCCGATGTTGACGGAAAACGCGGTCTTGCCCATCGACGGGCGGCCGGCCACGATCACCAGGTCGCCCGGCTGCAAGCCGGAAGTCATACGGTCGAGGTCGATGAAGCCGGTCGGCACACCGGTGATCTCGCTCTGGTTGTCGCGGCTATACAATTCGTCGATGCGCTCGACCACCTGGGTCAGCAGCGGCTGGATCGACATCCAGCCCTGGGCGCCGCGGGCGCCCTCTTCGGCGATGGCGAAAATCTTCGACTCGGCCTCGTCGAGCATTTGCTTGACTTCCTTGCCCTGCGGGCTGAAAGCCTGGCCGGAAATCTCGTCGGCGACCGTGATGAGTTTGCGCAGCACGCCGCGATCGCGCACGATCTCAGCGTAGCGGCGGATGTTCGCCGCCGATGGCGTGTTTTGCGCCATCGCGTTCAGATAGGCCAGGCCGCCCACGTCGTCCGCCTTGCCCAGCTGGGTCAGGGTTTCAAATACCGTGATCACATCGGCCGGGCGCGAGGAATTGATCATCTTGACGATTTGCTCGAAGATGATGCGGTGGTCGTAGCGGTAAAAATCTTCCGCGTGCATGAAGTCGGCGATCCGATCCCAGGCGGCGTTATCGCGCAGTAAACCGCCGAGGACGGATTGTTCTGCTTCGATCGAATGCGGCGGAATACGGAGGGAATCGAGTTGCGGATCTGAGGGGGCGTTCATGGCGCGAATTATACCCGCTTCGGGGCTGCGGCAAAAAATTTTGGCGATAAAAAAGCCGGGCGAACCCGGCTTTTCATTGATACGGCAACATCATGCGGGCCGGCTGGCCCGCAGCATATTTAAGCGTGCTGACCGACGACGGCGATGGTGACTTCCACGACCACGTCGGTGTGCAGGGCAACCGATACGGCGTGCTCGCCAACGGTCTTCAACGGACCGGTAGGCATGCGCACTTGGGCTTTTTCAACGGCAAAGCCTTGTTTCGTCAACGCGTCAGCGATGTCGGCGTTGGTGACGGAACCGAACAAACGGCCATCGACACCGGCTTTTTGCGACACTTGAACCGTCATGCCGTTCAGTTTTTCGCCCTGGGTTTGCGACGCTGCCAGTTTGGCGGCGGCGGCTTTTTCCAGGTCGGCGCGTTTGACTTCGAATTCCGCGACGGCGCTGGCCGTTGCACGGCGAGCCATGCGTTGCGGGATCAGGAAGTTACGAGCGTAACCGTCTTTGACTTTGACGACTTCGCCGAGGTTACCGACGTTAGCGACTTTTTCTAACAAAATGATTTGCATATTTCTCTCCAGGATCTTGTCTGACGGGGCTCAATTACGCCGAGTGCAGATCGGTGTATGGCAGCAGCGCGAGGAAGCGTGCGCGCTTGATTGCGGTATCGACTTGGCGCTGATAGTGCGCTTTGGTACCGGTCAGGCGTGCTGGCATGATCTTGCCGTTTTCCTGGACGAAATCTTTGAGCGTGTCGACGTCTTTGTAGTCGACTTGTTCAACGTGAGCAGCCGTGAAGCGGCAGAACTTCTTACGTTTGAACAGCGGATTTTGCTGTTTGCGCTTTTCTTTAAGCTTGAGCTTGTTTTTGTCGAACTTTTTACCGAATGCCATGTGAGGCTCCTGTATCTAATAAATGCGCTAGTCGGAAATGACCGCACTAAAATCAATGATGTGAAACACCAGGCTTTTGCTGTTGCGACTCTTGCGCGCCAGGAATCCTGTGAACTGATAAACCCCGCCCAATGCCGCCTCGGAAAACCGTCCTGAAATTTCGCCAGCGGCAAGCGCGGCGACATCAAACTCGGTCAAACGGGCGATGCCGGCCTCCATTTGCTGCGAACTGTGTTGCAAGACTGCATTCACAATCGGCATGCCCGCCGGGGTATAGCGCAATACGTCACGCTCGGCGATGATGGCGACAACTTGAAGCTGGTTCAGCTCACGTTCCTGAACGTCGATTAAGCGGCGACGGCTGCTGGTGCTTCGGTACGATGGCTTTTGGCCGCGTCTTCGCGTTGAACCGATTTCATCATCGGCGATGGAGCTGTTTCAGCTTTTTTCATCTTAACGGTCAGGTGACGCAACACGGCATCATTGAATTTGAATGCTGTTTCCAACTCGACCAGGGTCTCGTTGTCGCATTCGATGTTCATGCAGATGTAGTGTGCTTTGGCGAGCTTCTGGATCGAGTAAGCCATTTGACGGCGGCCCCAATCTTCGACGCGGTGAACCGAACCGCCGCGTGTCGAAACACTGGCTTTGTAACGTTCGATCATAGCGGGCACTTGCTCGCTCTGGTCCGGATGGACGATAAATACTATTTCATAATGACGCATGCAAACTCCTTAAGGACGGATTGATAATCGCCCACCTCGGCGTCAAGACGAGTGTGGGAAGCGGTGAGCCGGAGATTATAACGCGTTTTTTGTCAATACTCAATCCCCCA